>NZ_JAPWDU010000001.1:0-300000 GCF_027257155.1 Cerasicoccus sp. TK19100 | reverse complement strand
GGGGCCGGATTGACCGGCCCGTGACGGCGAGTTGGAGAACAAGCCCGGGTCGATGACCATCATCACGTCAAACAGCGAGATCGCTTCCGGCTCTTTGGCCAGTGCATAGCCCCCCTGCTTGCCACGGCGGCTATTGATCACGCCGCCATTGCGCAGCTCGTTTAAGATTTGCACCAGGTAATTCGAGGGCACTTCCTCGGCTTCAGCGAGGTCCTCGATGTGAGCCAGCTTCGGGCTTCCGTGATAGCGGCCAAGCTGAGCAAGGACGCGCAGGGCATATTCGACTTTTAATGATAGCTTCAACGTTGCCAAAGTTGAGTGAGTTACCTAACTTTGGCAACGAAAAGCGCTCACTATGGCTACACCACTCGACAGCGAAATCGAACAGCTCAGCAAAACCACCGAATTGATCGTCGCCTTTCTGCTTGAAAACGGCGCCAAGATTGCCTCGGCAGTCATCGTCTTAGTCATCGGGTTTTACGTGTCCAAATGGCTGCACGCATTCCTGATGAAACGCTTTGAAAAGCGCGGTACCGACATCACGCTGGCCAAGTTTGTCGCCGGCTTGGTGAAGCTGCTCATCCTCACGATGGCGTTCCTGTTCGCCTTCGCCAAATTTTACAACATAGCCCCGCTGGTCGCGATGATCGGCGCTGGTGCGTTCGGCGCCTCCTTGGCTTTCCAGGCGCCAATCTCCAACTACGGTGCCGGGCTGATGATCATCCTGACGCGCCCGTTCGTGGTCGGTAACACCCTGACCGTTCAGGGGCAATTTGGCCAGGTCAAGGACATCAGCCTCGCCTACACCCAGCTCGAGAACGAGGACGGCGAGGTCATCACGATCCCCAACAAACAGATCATGGGCGAGATCTTCGTGAATTCCCGCGAGAATCGTATCGTGGAGGGCGTGATCGGTATCTCCTATGACAGCGACCCCGATAAGGCCATTGCGGCGGTCGTAGAGGCCATGAAGAGCATTCCTGACGTCAGCACCGAGACGCCGCCCCAGGCCGGCATCGATGAGTTTGCGGATTCGTCTGTCAATATCGGCTACCGCTGCTGGGTCCCGACCAAGACCTACCACGCCACCCGCTTTCAGGTGAACCGCGCCGTTTACGCCGCCGTCAAGGGCTGCGCCGACATCCCGTTCCCGCAGTTGGATGTCACGATGAAGAAATCCTAATTGGCCGTGACGCACCATGGAGGGCGGTGCTTCGTCACCGCCGCCGCGCTGGAGTCAGCATTTGCCCAATTGGCAAATCTATCGGCCCAGCAGGATGCTAGCGGCGGTGACGAAGCACCGCCCTCCAGCTCGAAAAACGACACGCAGAACACCGTTTTTGACGCGCTAAACATTCGGAAAAAACGCTGCGTGAAGGACTTATAAACAAGCGCTGTTGGGAGACTTTTTTTAATAGAAATGCAAACCCACTGCCCAGCATTGTGAATAAGTCGCCATTTCCGGACTGAAACCGCTAGATGTAGTGCGCTCAAAGCGTCAAAAAACTACATTTAGTGGCGGAAATAGCCGTTTTTTTAGTTGGCGTTACCCCGAAAAGTTCTTACTAATCTACAGATTTTATGGCATCTAAAAACTCCGAATCCAACAAGAAAACGCCCACCGAATACACCGAAGACTCTCTGAGTAAGCTGGAAGGGCTTGAAGCCGTTCGTAAGCGCCCAGGTATGTATATCGGTGACGTGACCAACGGCGGCGCGTTACACCACTGCGTTTTTGAAATTGTCGACAACTCCGTCGACGAACACCTCGCTGGCTTCTGCACGCAAATCGACGTTACCATCCACAACGACGGCTCCTGCTCAGTGGAAGACGACGGTCGCGGCATTCCGGTCAAAATGACCAAGCACGGCAAGTCCGGCGTCGAACTCGTGCTGACCGACCTCCACGCGGGTGGTAAGTTCGGCCAGGGCGGCTACAAGGTGTCCGGCGGTCTCCATGGCGTGGGTGCCAGCTGCGTGAACGCTGTTTCGGAGTGGATGGAAGCCGAAGTTCGCCGCGAAGGCGAAATCCACAAGATTTCCTTCTCCCGCGGTGCCGTAACGGAAGAGCTCCACGTAGTCGGTAAGACCCAGAAGACCGGCACGAAGATTACCTTCCTCCGCGACCTGGAAATCTTCGTCACCGAGCACGAATATAAATATGACATTCTGGCCAAGCGCCTCCGCGAACTGGCGTTCCTGAACCCAGGCATCATCATCAACTTCAAGGACGAGCGCGACGAACGCGGCGAGACCTTCAAGTTCGACCAAGGTGCCGCGCAATACGTTACCTGGCTCAACCGCAGCAAGCAAACGCTGACGCCCGAGCCCGTTCAGTTTACCGGTGAAATCGCCCCCAAGGACGACGAGCCTGAAGACGTGATCACGGTCGACGTCGCGCTCCAATACAACGACTCCTATAACGAGGCAATTTACCCTTACGCGAACTCCATTTTCAACGGCGACGGCGGCACCCACCTCTCCGGTTTCCGCACCGCCCTCACCCGCGCCGTCAACACCTACGCCAACGCCAACAAACTGGTGAAGGACAAGGACCCGAAGATCTCCGGTGACGACGTCCGCGAAGGCCTCACGGCGGTCATTTCGGTGAAGCTCTTCAACCCGAGCTTTAACAACCAGACCAAGGACAAGCTGCTCAACCAGGAAGTTGACGGCGTCGTCCAGCGGGTCATGGGCGACAAGCTGAAGCTTTACTTCGACCAAAATCCGAAGGAAGCCAAGCGCATCGTCGACAAGTGCGCCAGCGCCGCTCGCGCCCGTGAAGCCGCCCGTAAGGCCCGCGAAACCGTTCGTAAGAGTGTGATGAGCGGCGGCGGCCTGCCCGGCAATTTGGCCGACTGCTCCGAGAAGGATCCGTCCTTGTGCGAAATCTTTATTGTTGAGGGTGACTCTGCAGGTGGTTCCGCCAAGCAGGGCCGCGACCGTCGTTACCAGGCCATCCTTCCGCTCTTCGGCAAGCCGCTGAACGTGGAGAAGGCACGCCTCGACAAGATGCTCAACAACAAGAATATCCGCCTGCTCATCACCGCGCTCGGCACGGGCATTGGTGCCGATGGCGACGGCGCGTTCGACATCTCCAAAACCCGCTATCACAAGATCATCATGATGGCGGACGCGGACGTCGACGGCTCGCACATAATGACGCTTTACCTGACGTTCTTCTACCGCTTCATGCGCCCACTCGTGGAAGCCGGCTACGTCTATATCGCGCAACCGCCGCTCTATAAGATCAAGCGCAAGAAGCGCGAGCAATACGTGGATAACGACGCGGAAATGAACCGCATCCTGCTCGAGCTGGGCAGCGAGGACGTGGTCCTCACCCGTCTGCGCGACGGCCACGAATTCCCGGCCAGCAAGGTCGACAAGATGGTCGAAACACTCTCCCGTATGGAGCACCTACTCCGCGGCGTTACCCGCTACGGTTGCCCGGCCTACCAGTTCCTCGACGAGCACGATTCGGCCACCTACGACTTGCCGAAATACATGGCGCGCATTCGCACGGGCAATCAGGAAGAATTCATCTTCCTGAAGGACGACGAGGCGCGCAGCCGCTTCTACGTCGAACAGGACATCACCGAAGACATGTTCTCCGGCATGGTCGTTCGCGAAACCGAGCTCAACGGTGTCACCGTGCAGCAACGCCTGACTATCCACGAAATCTTTGAAGCCTCACAGATTTCCAAGATCCTGCGCGAGCTGACCAAGACCGGCCTGGAGCTTTCCACCTTCACCCCGACCGAGGAGCCGCGCTACACCCTTACCGAAAACAAGGGCCAGAAAAAGGAGAACGTGCGCGAGATGCACACCATCCTTGAGCTCGTAACGGCGATCCGCGAGTTCGGCCGCAACGGTCTGACCATGCAGCGTTATAAGGGTCTGGGTGAGATGAACCCGAAGCAGCTTTACGAGACCACGATGGACCCGGAAAAGCGCCGCCTGCTCAAGGTCGATGTGACCGACGCCGCCAAGGCCGACGAAACCTTCTCCATGCTCATGGGCGAAGACGTCCCCTCACGCCGCGCCTTCATCGAGGACAACGCGCTGAACACCAGCTATCTGGACGTGTAGTTAATTATGAAGTATGAGTTATGAATTATGAAATGGCGGCAAGCCATACGTAGTTCGGTATTCATACTTCTGAATTCATAATTCATAATTTTTCCAAATCCCATGTATACTGATAAAGAACGCCTCGAAGCCCGCTCGATCACTGAGATCATGGAGACGGCCTACATCGACTACTCGATGTCCGTCATTGTCTCCCGCGCGCTGCCAGACGCCCGCGACGGCCTGAAGCCCGTTCAGCGCCGCATCCTCTACGCGATGAACCAGATTGGTCTCGCGCATAACCGAGCCCATAAAAAGTGCGCCGCCGTCGTTGGTGAAGTGCTGGGTAAATACCACCCGCACGGTGACCAATCCGTTTACGACGCCCTCGTCCGCATGGGCCAACACTGGGTGATGCGTTACCCGCTGATCGACCCGCAGGGTAACTTCGGCTCGATCGACGGTGACCCACCCGCTGCTTATCGTTACACCGAAAGCCGCCTGGCCGCCATCGCCGAAGAGCTGATGCGCGACATCGACAAGGAGACCGTCGACTTCGTCCCGAACTACAACGAAGAAACGACTGAGCCTTCCGTTGTCCCCTGTGGTTTGCCCAACCTGCTGATGAACGGCTCCACCGGCATCGCGGTCGGCATGACAACCAATATCCCGCCGCACAATCTTTCCGAGCTGGGTGCCGCGATCAACCTCATCATCGACAATCCGAACTGTGACGTCGACGAGGTGATGAAGGTGCTCCCCGGCCCTGACTTCCCGACCGGTGGTGCCATTGCCGGACGCAACGGCATTGAGCAATACATGCGCACGGGCCGAGGCATTGTCCGCGTCAAGGGCACTGCGCACACCGAAGAGCTCAAGAACGGCAAGGAACAGATCGTCATCACGGAGATTCCTTACAACGTCAACCGCGCGAACCTCGTTACCAAAATCGCCGACCTCGTCCACGACAAGGTGCTCGACGAAGTCAGCGACCTGCGCGACGAGTCCGACGAAAACACTCGCATCGTCATCGAGCTCAAGCGTGGCGAACCGGGCCGCGTGGTGATCAACAAGATCGCCAAGCACACGCCATTTGAGTCGTCATTCGGCGTCATCCTGCTCGCGCTGGACCAACGTCGCCCGAAGCAGATGAACATCAAGGAAATGCTCGAGTGCTACATCGAGCACCGACGCGACGTCATCTACCGCCGCACGCAGTATCTACTCCGCAAGGCCGAAGACCGCGCGCACATTCTCGAAGGTTACAAGATCGCACTGCTCAATCTCGACGACATCGTTAAGATTATCCGCGCTTCCAAAAACCGCGACGAAGCCCGTGAGCGACTCATGGAGAAGTATCCCCTCTCCGAGCGCCAGACCAACGCGATCCTCGACCTGCGCCTCTACCAGCTCACCGGTATGGAGCGCGATAAGATCGAAGAGGAATACCGCGAGATCATGCAGAAAATCGAATACTACCGCTCGATTCTCGACAACGAATCCATCCTTCTCGGCGTCATCAAGGACGAGCTAAACGAACTCGTTACGAAGTTTGAGAGCCCACGCCGCACTCAGCTCTTGGCGGCCGAAGGCGAGTTCCGCATGGAAGACGTCATCGCCAACGAAGGCTGCATCATCACGATTTCCCACCAGGGCTTCATCAAACGCACGCCCGTTAGCAGCTACCGTTCGCAGAAGCGTGGCGGTAAGGGGGTCATAGGTAGCGGCCAGCACGACGACGACTTTGTGGAGCATCTCTTCACCGCATCGACGCACGACTACATCATGTTCTTCATGAATAATGGCCGCGTGTATGTGGAGAAGGTTTACGAGATTCCCGAAGGCACCCGCACGTCCAAGGGCCGCTCGATCGTCAACGTTCTGCAAATGCAGAAAGACGAACGCATCGCCTCGATGATCTGCATTAAGGAGTTCGACGAATCGAACCACCTCGTCATGTGCACCAAGAAGGGCATTGTCAAAAAGACCAACCTCGCGGAATACCAAAACTACCGCAAGGGCGGCACGATCGGCATCAAGATCGACGACGACGACGAACTGATCGGCAGCAAGCTGACCAATGGCGAGAACGAACTGGTCATCGTCACCCGCGAAGGCATGTCCATCCGCTTCCAGGAGACCGACCTCCGCGACCAGGGCCGCGCTACCCGCGGCGTCAAGGGCGTCACCCTGAAGAAGGCCGACGACGCCGTGAAGGCCATCGAAGTGGTCGACGAGAATGCCACTCTCCTGATCGCGGGCGAAAACGGCATCGGCAAACGCACCGAATACTCGGAATACCGCACGCAAAGCCGCGGCGGCTCGGGCATCATCGCGCTCAAAACCGCATCCAAGGTCGCCGGCGCACTTAGCGTGCATGAAAATGACGAGATCATGATGTTCACCGTGGGCGGCCAGGCCGTTCGCAGCCCCGTGAAGGATGTCCGCGTCATCGGCCGCACCACGCAGGGCGTTCGCCTGATCAACCTCGCCGAGGGAGACAAGCTCGTTGGCCTGTGCAAGGTCGTCGAAGTCGAAGATAAAACCGAAGACGGCGACAGCGAAGAAGGCGGCGAGGAATAATCCCCCCGCGTAACGAATTACTCAAACAGGTCGCCCTGCCGGGCGGCCTGTTTTTTTTGCTCAGTTGAAAGGCTGTGCTCGAGCAGCCACTTCATCGTCATCGCTTCAAAGCCTGGCTCCGCGCCAATGCGGAGCAAAAGCAGAGCCGAGGCCAACGCATCGTAAAGCGCACAGTGGGCCTTGCGGCGGGCATCCGGGCAGTGAGCATCGCCCAGTTCCACCAACTTACTTTGCAATGCAAAGCGTTCGATCAGATCGCCGAGCTTATAGCTCTCCAGCCCAGGATAAAGGGCCTCGTACAGGCGGCGGGTATCAATCCACGGCCCCCAGTCGGCAACTTTGCCGCTGTTCAGATAGTCAGTCGATGCGGGCGGGTAACTCCACTGCTGCTTGAGCAGCCCCTGCTCGACGCTGGCATGGTGCGCCGCAAACGCCCCCTGTCCGCGCCACTCCGTGAAGCGCTGCCACTCATCGGCAAACGGCGCGCAGCCGGTCACATCTTTTTGCGCAATGCCATGCAGCCGCGTGTCCTGCTGGCTGATGGCATCCAGCGGCGCGCAAAGCCGGGTATGGGTCGACTTAATTTCGCCATGCAATAGCTCGACCACCCCATATTCGATGACGCCGGTTTTCCCAGCGCCCTCGAAGTCGATCACGTAAATCGGGATGTCGGCCCAGTGCCCCATAAATCAGGCACCAGCAATGCGAGGCATCCACATCGGCTCCTTGCCCAGCTCAGCATGGATCAGCTTTTGCAGCAGCTCCATCTTGAGCGAGGCGGCCTCGGGAACGTCCCACAGATTTTTGATTTCGCCCGGGTCCTCCTGCAAGTCGTAGATTTCGCCGTAGCTCTGGTTGTAGTAAACCGTGATCTTGTAGCGTTCGTTGACGTAGGTCTTCAGGTGAATACACGTCGGCTGCTGGCGGAATTCTACGATGCAGTGGTCGCGTGCGCTCTCCTGCTCGCCCTGCCAGACCGGCAGCTGGTCCACGCCTTGCCAATCATTGGGCACCCGCGTCCCCGTTGCCTTGAGAAAGGAGACGGGGATATCGACCAAGCTTTGCAATGCAGAGCTTTCGACGCCGGCCGGAATTTTACCGGGCCACCGCGCAATCATCGGCACACGAATCTCGTCTTCGTAATGGAACGGCCCCTTGGCATTGAGCCCGTGGTGACCATAGAAATGCCCGTGGTCGGTGGTGAAAACAATCAGGGTGTTCTCACGCTGACCGGTCTCGTCGAGGTAGTCCAGCAGCTTGCCAATGTAGTGGTCCATCATGCTGACCATACCGTAGTAAACGGCGATATCCTTGGCAAGCGACTCCTTATCCTGCAAGTGGCTGCCCATGCCGTGGTTGGCAAAATCCTCCCCGGGCGGATAGCCGAAATCGGGATTCTCCGTTTGGGTTAGCTGGATGTAGGGCGGGCTATCATCGTGCTCGCCGGGTTGCGCCTGCGGCACGGTCACGTCCTTCGGGTCATACATGGATGCCCATGGCTCCGGCACAAGATATGGCGGATGCGGATCGAAGAAACTTGCCCAGGTGAAGAACGGCTTTCCTTCCTCGCGACACTTCTCCATGCGCGCAATGGAACGCTCGGCGATCCAGGCATCGTAATGATACTCCTCTGGGATCGACCACACGTGCTCCTGGCTGGAAGTTGGTGGCTCAACGAAATTAAACTCACCCCATTTACTTTGGAAATGCTGCGCCCAATCCTTCAGGCCCTTGTCCTCCATCCAGACCGCGTAGTGTTGGCCAACGTGAGTCTCGTCCGCGTGATTACGCGCCAGCTCCACATGGTTGAACCCATAGAACGGCCCGTTGAAACCGCGCCAAAAATCCAAATCGCGCAGCAGTGGATAGGATTCCAGCGAGGGATATTCTTCCGTGCTCAACAGCGGTTGAAAATGCGCCTTGCCAATCAAAGCAGAGTCGTAGCCCTGCCCTTGCAGCAGTTCGCCAATGGTGGTCTTGTCTTCGGGCAGCTTTGTCCCCAGCGCCCAAGCACCATGCTGGCTGGCATACTGACCCGTAATTAGAGACGCGCGCGTAGGCGTGCACGTCGGGTTCGGGCAATAGGCGCGCGTAAATAGCGTTCCTTCGTTCGCTAACCGATCCAGGTTCGGTGTTTTAACCTCGGGAAAGTTTTTCCCGATCGTGTTCCAGTGCTGCTGGTCACTCGTGATGAAGAGAATATTGGGGGCGGACATCTGACTAATTCAGAACAATCTCAGAAACTACGTCAAGCCGTAGTGCCCGATAAACAAATTCAAAATATTGAATTACTCAGAAGCGCCGGTCGATAATTCGCGTCTCGGTTTTAGCATAGACCATTTTTCCATCCGGCAAGTAGCCACCAAAAGACATGCTCGGCATGACAATCGCCTTGCGCCCCAAGATAGTCCCCGGTTGGATGACGGCATTACACCCCGCCTCCGCGTGGTCGCCAAATATCGCACCAAACTTGCGCAAACCGCTATCCACCGTACCACTGGGCAAACGAACTGGAACGCTGGCTTGGTCAAGGCGGAGATTCGCCAAGATCACCCCCGCACCCAAGTGTGCGCCCTGCCCCAAAACCGAATCACCCACATAATTAAAATGCGGCACCTGCGCGCCATCCAGCACCAGGCAATTTTTCAGTTCGCACGAGTTGCCGATCACGCAGTTCGCGCCAATAATGACCTTGCCGCGGATGTAGGCATTGGGGCGAATTTCCGTGCCGGGCCCAATCCAAGTCGGCCCTTCAATGACCGCAGTCGGTGGCAGTTTGACGGTCGGATGAATATACACCTTCCCCTTGATGTGCATGCCTGCGGGTATGGCACTGTGCCCCTGCGCCAGGAGCCAGCTAAACTTGCTCAGTGCTTCCTCAATACGCGGAATCCACGCCCACGGCGCGTCGTCCGGCGAAAACCACTTAGCGAAGTGTTCCAGAGTTTCAGGCAGGGTAATAACATCAGAGGCAATCATGCGAGTAACTTGCCAAGCTTGTCGCGAAGTGTCGAGCCATCCTCGGCCTTCAAAAAACTAAATTTCTTCTTGCCAGTAGCTTCATATTTCGGGAAAAGCATCGTTTTCCCAATTACGGGCTGTAGCGCAGTCTGGTAGCGCGCGTCGTTCGGGACGACGAGGTCCAGGGTTCGAATCCCTGCAGCCCGACCAATATCCATGCGGGATAGCGGTTGACGAGTGATAAATGACTTATCATTCTGGCATCTATGAAACGTGATTGGGATCTGATTCGGTCTATCCTCCTATGCCTGGAACATGACCGGGATAACGAGCCAATTGAGTCCATCTTAAGTGATGTTGAGCATCTCAGCAACTGGACTGAGGAAGAACAATATTACCATATGGCTCTTTTGATCGAAGCAGGTTATGCCATTGGGCCAGTGGATGAACTCGAAGATACCACTCTTATTGCGAATTGCGAAAGAATGACTTGGGCTGGGCATGACCTCTTAGACAGCATCCGAGACAAAGGCATCTGGGAGAAGACCAAAAGCGGGGCCTCTCAAATTGGAGGTTGGTCTATTGAGATCATCAAGGACTTAGCTACAGCCTACATCAAACAACAGGCCAAAGAGAAACTGGGATTCGACCTGTGAACTCCAAGCCATTCAAGGTAAAGACTTTCAAATACCCATCTGGGAACAAAGGCTATTTGCTTTCAGGCACTATTGACGGGCGCCAAGTCCGGAAGAAATTCCAGTCCAAGGATGAAGCCTACGCCGAGCGATCGACATACGAGCTCAGGCGCCAGAACAGCGAAGTAAAGCTGCACACGGTGCCATCAAAGCTGAATGAGGATCAGCACAAGGAAGCATACGCCGCCTATCAACTCTTGGACGGGACCGGCAAAAGCCTCACAGAGGCCGTATCCTTCTTTCTGGAGCACAACCACCATGATCTTGTCCACAAGCCTCTGAGCGAAGCCGTAGACGCCTACCTGCTTGTCAGATTCGAGGAAAAGAACCGCGGCACGCTGTCGGCTATCCACTACCGCAACACAGAGGTTGAACTGAATCGCCTCAAAGCCCATTTCACCGACAAGAACATTGGCGATATTACCGATCTAGACCTTGGCGACTACATCGGCCGGGATTCGGCGCTCAAGACGTGGAACAATCGCCGCTCCTATCTGCGGAAGCTCTGGCAGTATTTCATTGATGAGAAATGGGCGGGCGCCAACCCCACCGACAAGCTCAAGCATTACGGCAAGCGCGAGGTCAACCGCAACAAGGGCGAGGCCTCGACGTTGACGGCCTCCGAAGCCGCCAAGCTCATGGAATACGTCCAGAGCTACAAAGACGGCGTAATGGTGCCTCACATAGCCCTCTGCCTCTTTGCGGGGATCCGGCCCGACTACAACCACGGCGAAATCACCAAGCTACAGCCTGAGCATATTTCGATGGAAGGCGGTCGCATCCATGTTCCGGCCTCAGTGTCGAAGGTCGATGAAAAGCGCATGGTGGACATTCAGCCAAACCTGAAAGCCTGGCTAGAGCGATTTCCGCCAAAGCACTACCCTATCCTACCGGGCAACTGCCGGCGTATGCGTCAGCACCTGGCCAAGCGCTTTGAGCTGGGCAAAGACATCATGCGCCATACCTTCTGCTCAATGCTCCTGGCCAAAACAGGCGACGTTGGCCGGGTGAGTCTTCAGGCAGGCAACTCAACGGACGTGATCCGCGATCACTACCTAGACGTTAAAACCGAAGAGGAAGCCGCGGAGTTTTGGAATATACTACCAACTAAAGGAAATAAGATCATTTCCATTTCCGCTTAGTACTGGACTTCCCTAGCTGTTTATATCAGACACAAGGTATGTCTACTAAGCGAAGCATTGTTCTCACCTCCAAACTCCCAATAGATACAGTGATCCAAATGATGGATAACTTTCTGCATAATGGCTGGGACCGCGATCATGAGGCAGAAGACAGGGTGAACGCTGATTCCACAATCACGGAACCATACTTTGTTTATACATGCGAAGATGGTGACAAAAGACCAATGAGCACACTTTTTTTCATGCAACAAACCAAAGGACTCCAATCGATCAATAAAATGAAAGTTGTAAATATCGTCCCCAAGTCTGAGACAGTTGATCGACTGGACGATAAAACCTACAACTACATTCTGAACGATTTCTACATAAGCGTCCTCTCCAACCTTCCCAGCACGGTCGATTCTCAATTTTGCGATATATAAACAATTTCAAGTATGGCAAACATCCAGAAGAACAGCCACGAGGGCCAGCTACTATCCTTCTTTTGGATAACTATCGCAAAAAACAACACCAGCATCGAGGGCTATACGAAGTGGACTCTATCTGGCGTTGCAGCGATGATAGCAATCATCCTTTCAAATACGCCTGCAATCATTGAGCTCGCAGGAACTGCTTCGCTTAAATGGTCAATTTCGCTGCTGGTATTCTCATTGATGTTTGGCTTCGGAGCTCACATTTCCTGTCTTTCGATAGGCGCAAGGGTTCGAAGCCTTGAATCGATCCAGGCAGGCCTTCAATCTCAACAAGGTCAAATTTCCCTTAATAACATTAGCATATCCCCACAAGAGCTAGGGGAAGAGTTGATTTCTCCATTTTGGGGACCGCTAAAGTCTACGATGAAGAAGAACTACCTAAAGGGATTATCCGACCCCTTTTTGTCAGAGAAGGGAATGATCAATGTATTTTGCATTCAGGTTTATTTAACATTCCTCCACCTGCTGATTGCAGCAATTGCCCTCTTCGTTCTTGTAATATAAAAGCCCGGCGAACCGGGCTCGAGAATCCATTTAGAAGAGCTTCCTAGACTTCCGATTGCCAAATTTTCTTTGGCTCCATCATAGGGTGATTCTCATTCCATGTGATTGCTGCTTCGGCTTCGATGACCTCAAAAGGCAACTTATCTATCAGCAAGAGCAGAGGCAAAGCATCCTGCATTGCATTGTAGCATCTTGATTGATGATGCATACCAATACTTTCCTCAGTATCCTCATCTGAAATCTCTCCACCATAGCCCCAGCCATTTGCCAAAATATCAGCCAAAGTTAAATCAAAGCGCCTTTGACTGGCCTCCTGTAGGGCCTGTGGATCCCGTAAAAGATTTTTAAGCGCCCGAAGGCACAATCCTGGCATAACATCAAAAGCTGGCTCAATAATCGCCAAAAGCTCACGCTTTAGCCCTTTAGCAATAATCAGCATTTCCTCTGTGTTTGGTGTTATCGGGGGCTTAACTCGAACCCACGTCATCCCTCCAGATGACAGGGACATTAATTTCGTCTTTCTACCTGGGCGGACTTTGTCGGCGGTAACATTCATTTCGTTCTTTCTGTTGCTGCCAGCCTTGGCTTATCACGGCCTCTACTGACATGGAGAGACCCCGCCGACGGGGGGTGATAATTGGGCCCGAACGAGTAGGCCCTCCCCCGTCTGACGCGGGGTCAAGTTCAGTGTCTCGTTCATTCGATTCTGGTAGGCTTATCACGGCCATGTAAAAATCATTCACTCAGTACGTGATCAAAGTCAACAGGAATAAGCTTACTGCTACAATGAAACCTCTCCCTCTGTTACCTTGTAGACCTGTTGAAGCAACTGGTCTAGCTTTTCGATCTGCGCAGCCAGCGCCTTTGCTTGTTGGTCGATCTCAGCAAAAAGCGTCTGGGCGTCTTCGGAAGGCTCTGGCGTCCCTGAGCGGCGCTCAAGCTCTTGCTCAATTCTAGCGGCCTTCTGAAAGCCTGAGACACCCTCACAAAGGCACTGCAGCTTTTCATACATTAAGGCATCAACACTGATAAGCTGAAGTCGATCTTTCAGCTTGTTTCGAATGGCTGATGATCGATTCGTAAGAAAAACGTCATCGACTACCTCTTGCAGGTAAACCCGGTTTGAACGGAATCCAGGACAACCGGATTCTTTCAACTCCTGAAGGTCTAACTTCGTGAACAGTCCCTGGCTTAGGGCCACTGCTTGATTCATGCTATCTGCTGTCTTCATTGCTTTGTGTGGTTTTTTGAAAAATTAAGTGTCGTGAGAAAATAACGCTCTTTCGAGGAACCTGCGTAGCTGCTGTAAGCCTAATAGATTCCTTTTTAGGCTGCACCTATGATTTCTTCTTTAAGCCAGTATGGGGTGTCATTCCAGTTACTGTATTTGTCTATAGCCTTCTCATTCGGGTAAAGCTTCTTGGCTATTGCTCTCCAGTCTTCAGGCTCTGCTACATCCACTATATCTACAGTCTTATAATCTACCCTCGCTTCTCTTTGCCGCCAAGCGCCGAAGGCGCTCTTATTCTGATTCTTTTTTACTTCTACATCTATATTACTTAGCGGTCCCGTTTTGGCACCGTGGCTTTTTGGCACCGTGGCGTTTTGGACATCCACAGTCCCTTTTTGGGATTGGGGGTATTGAAGCACATAATTTACTCTGCCGTCGCCGCATCTTTGGGAGTCAAGCCAGCCATACTCTTTAAGCTCAGCAATGGCACCCAAGACAGCCTTACGACCTATGCCTATGGCCTTCGATATGCGCTGTGCACTAAATTGCCAGTTGGCAGGTTTAGACGCCATATACTGCCAAACCACTTTAGACTTGGGGCTTAGCTTTGGGTTCGAGATCAAATCATTGGGCGTCATGGTATAGTTGCCCCTTGACCCGATCTGCTCTTTTAACACATCATCCATTATCGATTGAGATACTTTGAAGGCTGCTAACGTTGGCGACGGGCAGCCTTCATTATTAGCCAAATACGCCCATGCGTGTGCGGTTGCGGTTCATCGCATCCAAAACAATTCGTTGCCCCTTAGCAGATTCCATGAAACGGCGCATTTCTGACTCCATGCCAATCAGAGCAATGTTCGTTTCACTTGGCTTTCCATTGGTCGAGGTGCCACTGCCACCACCACTGTAGTCAGTAACAAACTCACTCAGTGAAGGAACGATGTTGCCTGGCACATTTGGAACAAAGACTTCAGGGCGCTTTTCACCTACGATGTAGGGCACGCCAGCTTCTACCGGCCCGCCACGCTCACGGAAGCCGCCAAAGAATCCGCCAATGTCTATGGCGCCGGCTCCTTGCACTGCGCTTGCTGCTGCTACGGTCGAGGCCAGCGAAGCGAGATATGCAGCAGACCCAATACCTGCAGCACTTCCATAGGTTGCGATACTGGCAGAGGTTGCAGCCGGGGCCCATGAGGCATTCACTGCAGCCCCCAAAGCTGCCATCTGAGTTGCTAGCGCCGTTTGAGTGGCACTTGCGCTTGTCGCCATGAGGATCTGATTAGCGATATACTGCACAACCATTTGAGTGACCATCGTTGTGAAGGCCTGCACAAGGGTTGTGACCATCGAGCTACCAACCAGGCTTAGCGCATCTTCCCAAGTCAGCGTTCCATTAATCAGGCCATCGAGCGCGGGCTGAATCGACCCTTCCATGCCTGTGGCAATTTGTGAAGTCGTGCGGTTGAATACCTGCCCAAGCTGGCCAACATCTGCGACATAGTTCTGCAGTGCCGCCCGGGCGCCGCCGATTGCGCTAACTCCATAATCGCCGTATTCGTTCTGATAGCGGGAATACTGCTCTTGAGCTGATTGAGCGAATGTAACCCCGCCAGTGTTGCTTGAGGCTCCTGCCCGATATCGTTCGACCTTCAAGCCCTCGATGCGGGTTGTCAGCGCTGCTGCCCCGGCAGGATCCGTTTCAACGATGCTGTCACGCAAAGCCCCATACTTGCCAATCAGCTCATCAATGAGATTCTGCTCCTGGCCAATGAGGGTTTCAATTGTGCCATTGTCGCCGCGGATCGCTGCCAATTCCTTTTGCTGGCGAACCTGCTCAATCTGCTCACGGGTGACGTCAATTTCTGCCTGAACTCGGGAGTCCGTTGCGCGAGTCTCATCTTCCTTGAGGACTTTCAATTTACCCTCAAGCGCCAAACGTTGCTTGCCGAGAGACAGTAGACGTTCGAGCTGCTGGCCAGACTCAAGCCCCATAGCCAACTTGGCCTGGCGCTGATTTTCAACCAACTCCTTTTCGACAACCTGAATTTGCTGTGCGGTCGAAAGCTCTTCAAGTTGGGCATTTCGAAACTCTCCGGTGAGCTGCTCCTTTTGCTCAAGTAGCTGATGTTCGAGCTTCAATGCCTCTGCCCGCTTTTCTGCTGCTTCGGTTTCAAATCGGATGGCTTCAGTTTCATTTCCGGAATTTCGGCGGACATCAGCATTCAGTGTGTCGATGATTGCAGAGCGGCGTAGGCGGTCGACTCTCTGGCCGGGGGATTCCATACCATAACGGCGAATCTGGCTCAGCTCTTCACGAGCCTTAGCAAGGCCCTCCTGAGCTCGCTCAAGCTCTTTGAGCTTCTTGGCGGCCTCCTCAGCCGTCTCAATCGTGACGAGCGTCTCTGTGTTGAGTGCAGCCATTGCGTCTGTCGCTGCGTCAGTTGCCGTTTGAACGCCTCCGAAGTCCTGTGGTAGCTGTCCCAGTGCTTGGTTTAAGCGAATCCAGCCTTGCTCAAAGCTGCCATCTGTAATCAGAGAGTATGCCTCTCCCATCTGCTCGCCGGAAAGTTGAAGGGATGCAACGATCTTGCCCGCAATGATAGTCAGGTCAGTTTGATAGCGCTCCAAGGCATTCTCTGCCTCTGCAAGCCGCTTAATCGTTTCTTGGTCCATTACCTGCCCTGCTTCCTTTGCGGATTCAATCCAGCGGTCGAAACCTTCTTTGCCATCGCGTAGGACATTCACCAGACCGGCGCCCTCAGAATCAAAGGCCTTGAAAGCAATTCGCAATCGCTCTGCTGGCGTCTCAGCAAATTTGATGACTTCCGCAAGATCACCGAGCACGTCAATTGCGTTTCTGGTGACTCCATCAGTGTTGCGAACCTGGATGTTGTATTGCTCCAAGATCGGCAGCAATTCACCCTTGCCTGTGGATGCTTCAGCCAGACGCCGAATAAAGCGCTGTAGGCCCATTTCTGCGGCTCTGGTGCTGGTACCTGTTTCCCGGGCGGCAAATGAGAAGCCCTGTAGGAAATCGGTTGAAACACCAAGTTTCTTGCTTGTGTCATCAAGATTCGATCCGAGCTGAATTGAGCTTCGAATCAGGCTGGTAATACCGGCCGTAGTAAGGCCAATCCCTCCAACCAAGCCAGCAAAGCCCAGGCCACTACGCAGAACAGAGCTAAGGGACTTGAATTGCTGATTGGTATTAGTGACCTCTCTTTGCAGTTGTTTGATCTCTTTAAGATCAGCCCGCATTTTCATTAAAATATCTACTCTGCTTGTTGCCATAATCTGAAAAGTTTTGTGTGTGCTTCATGTAGAAGGGCCCGCCTCCGATTGGCGGAAAGCGGGCCCTATGTGTCTCGATCAATCTCAACATGCCATCGAACAATCACTTTTTATGCCTGCTAAGAAATTCCTTTAATTCGGTTTTTGCGTCTGATAGCTCAGTCTCAGACTCTGCAATGTAATGGTCAGCATCTTCAAGCGCATCTCGTAAAGCTGCTGCTCTGGTATAAATGCTCTCGATAATGCCGCAACGTTGAGCAAGGATTTCATTATGCACATGAAACCCAAGAGTTGCATTCGATTCATTCCGCCAAGCACAGCCTTTAAGGGTTTGAATGCTATTCAGCCGCTTTTGTAGTTCAGCTTTGTTATCAACTAGAATGTTATGCACCTTTTCGAGCTCGGAGACTCTAGAGCTTAATGCATCATACTCTTGCTCAAGTGCCTGCGCAGCACGCTCCGCCTGCTGCGCTTCTTCCTCAGCCTTCTGAAGTTTTTTCTTCGCAGCCTTCACATCGGCGAGGTTATTCGGATCGAATAATTTTGCTATCGGGTTCATTGGTGAATCGCTTTAACTTGTTTCGTGAACTCTGCGGCGGCGCGGTCACGTGGGTTAGATGCCTTCGGTTGCTCTGCTTGAGAGTTTGTCGGCTTTTCACTGGCGTGGGTGGGTAGCTCATAGTCAATCCCCTGCTGCGCACAGATTTGCTGAGCTTGGGAACTGGCCTTGGACTCGATTGCTTTTGAAAGGTATCCCTTAACCTCTTCAGCACTCATAGCCTTGATATCGGCTTCTTCAGAAATACCCAAGGCAAATGAAATCGCCTTAAGCTTCTCAGTGGCCATCTTCTCTTCAGAGAGCGCTTCTTGAAGCAAGGTGATTTCCGCCTGTGCTTCAGTAAGAGTTTTGAAGCTTCGTGCAGGCTTGGGAGTATCTCCATTACTCACTCGATCTGCGGCAATAGCTGCCCTCAAGCGGTTATTCTCGGTCAGTGCCTCTTTCAGTTTTTCTTCGATATTCATTTTGTTTGTTTGTGATACGGGTTATTTGTTCTATACTCGAAAGGCTTTGCGAATGGTTTCCCTTGACTCCCCCTGCTCTTTCAGGGTCTCAGCAACTTTAACTGTCAGAGCCTGGTCATACTGACTTTCAAACTGCTCAAGCCGCTCCCCATATTCAGCTAGAACCTGATTCAGCTCTTGCCCGGTGTCCTCTGATGGATCGAAGACAAAAGCACGGGTTGCCGATTGGATCTTGGCAGATAACTGAATAACCTCATTACCAAGATCAGCGATTTTCTGATATTTCCCTGACATCTAATTTAGCTCCTTTTTGCTAATCGAGGCCTCTGCATCCTGGAGAGTTTCAACCGATTGGTTGTAGGCCTTGAAGCTGGTGAGAAAGTCAGCCTGCTGAATAACGACTTCCTGCCGTGATTCGGTCGACGGCATTGCAAGGTGGATGAGGGTTGCCTGTGTCAGCTTGCCTAAGGTAGCACCCAGCTTCTGCGCCGCATCCAATAGTTCTTGATGGGGATCGGTCATCGAGCGCGGACAGTAAGCTTACTTTTGATATGCTGTTCGACTTCTTGAGGGTCGAAGTAACGGTAACGACCCAACTTTACAGATGGAATTAGGCGGCGCCGGGCCATGTCAGAGATCATTGCAGGCGATGGCCGCGGATCATCTGGGAATATTTCACTTTCGGATAACTGCTTTGCGGAAATGAGCTTAACCATAATACCGTCATGAACTGACGGTTAAATATGCGCTTGTCAAAGTAAAAATAACCGTCATGAACTGAAACCTAGTGAAAGTGCTCAAAAACATTCGAAATGCATGCGGGCTAACCCAGGTCGACTTAGCCGACAAGCTAGGTGTATCCATAATGACCATTCGTCATATAGAGGGCGGCCGTCTCGACCTATCTCCACGCTTGGCATTTGCCATCCAGGCAAATCTAGGCGTTTGGGTTCAGTCTGAAAAAGGTAAGATCAAACTATTAGAAAAGGATTGGAGAGGCCGGCCTTACTCTGAAGAAAGTTATAAACTTTGGATCGAGGAAAGCAGCAAAGACAGCAACAGCCTAAAAACCTTGCATGAGAATGTTTCAGCACTTGCTACACAAATCACCAAAGCGGGCTTCGAATCAAATCAAGGTCTCGCAGTGTATGCCGCAGTGCTACATTCGCTATCAAGTATTGCAACGGAGTATAATCTTATCGAGCTACTAGGCGGTGATAATTTTCTTAGTTATCTAAACACACTTTTCAGCGAGGGCTTTCCGAATGATGGGACCAAACAAGGGTCCATGACCGAAACTCTCTTAAAATCAGTCTACTGGAACCAAAGTGGCAACTTCACGAGTGATAAATAAGTGCTAAACTCCGCCTACCCTTGCTAAATTTCACCGATTTTCGCGAATTTTGGCAGATTCGCAAATCGCTAATATTCCATAACTTGCAGTATATCAGCCCCTTGTAAAACCGCCATAAAGAAGGTTCGAATCCCTGCAGCCCGACCATTTAAATGCGAGCTTAGCGTAGAACTTGCTCCCCTACTGCATGCTGGGGGTCGAGTTTACAGAATCGACACGGGTTATTCCTGAATCGATGCCATTCTGCCATCCAAGGAAGAAGCTCCGATAGCACGGATGAGAGTCGTGTGCTAACTGTATTTGCTCATCTAGCTTGTCCACTACAATGATGGGGCCAAGTTTGAGTCTAGTTCTTTTACCACGCACTCTTCAGGAAATGGTATAACTGTTCAACTTTGGAATGCTTCAACGTAAAGCGCATGCATTTGGGCGGATTCAGCTGAGCAATGATCCTACTGCAAATGAACGAGAGATCTTTGAGCGCACAATCGTCATTTCTTTAGTGGGGACTCATTGGGGCTCCATAGTCAATGGTCTGACCATCGTGCGTATGTCCGATAATACTCTTGCCCAAGAGATAATCAATACGGCCATGTTCAAATTCGTAGCAGAATACCGGACCAGACGACGTCGGCTTGCGTGTGTGGTGTAGAAGTGAACTTGAACGTCAACTCCAACGCGCATTCGGCAACGGGCAGTATCGAAATTTTCGATATCATTTGCGCGGTAGGATTCTGCAACGATGCCTAATGGTTGGGCCGTAGAATCCATCTCCGCGCCTAAGACATAGAGCATGTTGAAAAGACAATGCGCAGTAGCGTTATTGACCGGACTGTCATTGACGATACTTCCTCCTCTGTCCTTAGCTTTGCCAGCCCCTAAATTAAATTTTAGCTGTCACCATGTTTGTTATCGACTCTTTTAATGTCATCCAAAGTTTCGATCAGGCGAAACTTGCCGCCGGTGCGCCCTGCAATACGCCTCATGGCGCTCGCTGCTTTTGGTTCACCCAAGGCAATGGTATGGATACGTAAATCGCGGTTTTCCTTTTTCCACTCATCAACGAGCTTCAAGGTCTCTTCCACATCCTCTTCGCTAGTGGCGCCATCCGTAAGGAAGTAAATGACTTCAGGCGCCGGCTTTAGCGTACGCGCCAACCGCAGAGGATTCTGCCAAACAGTGCCGCCAGACATTTTCTCGTTTTGAACAATGTCTATGAGCTCGCTTCGATAACCGCCGCCCAAGCGACGCCACTCCGGTTTAGCCAATGAGTCAAAGTCCTTGGGACGATGACTGTGCCAATCGTTGGAAATGTTGCTGTACTGACCACGCACAGCTTTCTCATTCTGTCCTGCAATCCAAGCCGGACCAGAAAAGAAGATCAGACTTACCATCATTTGGTCATCGATACTGGAAAGACTTGAAACTAGCTGCTCTTTTAGCAGCTCAAAGCGCGTCACTTCGCTCCCTTTAATCTTATCCTTCATCGAGAGTGAGTAGTCCACGATGAAACAGACACTTTCGCTTTTGTCCTGTATACCACTAAAGCCCAATGCCAGTTTAGAAAGATCAACACCGCCACCTAAACCTGCTCCAGAACCAAAACCACGCCCTGCGACACTGGAGCGCTGCTCAATCACGGGCATATCAAAATCCATTTCCATAAGCGGCATCAACTGCGGATTCACCGCTAAAACTTTGGTTGAAGGCGCTGGTGGTTTCGTGTCTGCAAGCTGTACAGGAATTTGCTTTGGGGGTGTCACGGACTCCAAAATCGGCGGTGCCTCTAGCTCTGGTTCGGACACGTCAATTTTATTATAAATAGTAATTCCACCTAAGATGAGCAGACCAACTATATGAATGATTAAACTGGCTAGAATGATTTCAACCAGGGGTAAGTTTACAACTTTTCGTTTCTTTGGCATCGGGATTTAAGGGTATCACTGAACTAATCAATTACATTAAATTCATTCGTAATTCAAACACATAGTCGCTTGGCCCTACAGGAGCGGCTAATGCTTGAAGGTAAACTCAACAAGTCAGGCAGGTCGCCACAAGCAGGTTAGAATGGAGCGTGCTGGTATATCAATGGTGGCCGTTGTATCCGCTGTTTCGATTGAAATGGTTCTTTGGATGCGCTCTGGATTCATCAGGACGACG
The DNA here is from genome assembly GCF_027257155.1 of Cerasicoccus sp. TK19100. Taxonomy (NCBI): domain Bacteria; kingdom Pseudomonadati; phylum Verrucomicrobiota; class Opitutia; order Puniceicoccales; family Cerasicoccaceae; genus Cerasicoccus; species Cerasicoccus fimbriatus. Next base: position 278,512 of record NZ_JAPWDU010000001.1, on the reverse strand, counting down.
GCAATTGAGTCATCGGGATTTCTTGCTGCCAGTGCGTGAAGATCATCCCTTGTTGTGGCGCTCAAAATACGCTTGGCTCCAGGCCGAATGAAACGTGAAAAATGACCTAGATAATACCAAGATGACTCATGGTGTACAACGCCAGTAGCTCTATCGGCAATCAATGGCGCACTACAGAAATTGCTCACATGGTTCGGTCCTCCGTATTCGTTGAGCAGGAGGTTCCAATCAATCCAAGCTTCAGTCCAGTTATTGATATCTGCAATGATTGAGCGAGCGTAACGTTCTCCCAGATCCCAAGAACCATGATGAGTGCCACACTCCTGACAACCTTCAGTGAAGATCAAATGCTTGTCCGGCCAAGCGTCATGGTGCAGGCGCACGTTATCAAATTTGTTTTGTCCATACCAATGGAATCCCGTTCCCCAAACGTGTCGACTCGCTGCGGGATCAGAATAGACTACCCCCGCCCGATGGACAAGTTGATCGCGGTTATGATCCCAAATGATTATCTTCACCTCAAGACCAGCGGTTTCGAACGCAGGCCCCAGGTAATCGCGAACAAAGTCCCGCTCCTCCTCAGCAGAATAAACACATGAGTCCCAGGTTTGGGTTGCATCAGGTTCGTTTTGAACGGTAACGCCCCAAATGGGCACTCCAGCCGCTGCATATGCCTGAACAAAGCGCACGTAGTGAAGCGCCCAAGCTTCTCTAAACTCTGGTTTGAGCTTCCCTCCCTGATTCATCTTTCCATTAGTCTTCATCCAAGCCGGTGGACTCCACGGCGAGGCAAGCACTTTGAGCATACCGCCTGAAAGCTCATAGGCACGACGTAGAAAAGGTAGAATCTGCTGCTTGTCATGATCGATGTTAAAACTTAGCAGCTCGGTGTCACCAGGAGAATCCGCGCAAGCGTAGTTACTTAGTGCGAAGTCGCAGCTATTGATAGAGACACGGCAAAACGAATAGCCATGCCCTACTTCGGAATCAAAATATTCACGCAGGACAGAATCCTGCTTTTCAACAGCAAGTCTGGCCAAAGTGTCGGCTGCTGCTTCTGTCATCGCTCCTCCGAAACCAATAATTTCCTGAAAAGATTGATTTATATCCAAGTATACAGATTCGCGCTGAAACCCGTTACGCTCGAGCATTGGTATGGGAGACAACTCGGTAAGCCGATGCGCAGAAGGACCAGGAGAGGTCAGCCAGGCTCGCCAAGAATTAGGAACAAGGGAATGTTTCATGGGCATTGACTTAAATGTGAATAGTTTGAGAACGAAGAAGTAGAGTCGGCATCAAGGCAGCAGAACCAAGTCCCCCACAGTGTCTATGTTCTTATTATGAGCATTACCGAACCAGGTCATAAAGGCATCCCTGCCGTTACCATCATCCTCATTAATGATCAACGTTAAGCCAAGGTCTCGGTATGCCTTTGGTTCAAAAGGCGCGAGTCTGGGCCAAGGTATCGCAATTTCATAAGTTGTCATGGACTGATCTTGGTCCCTCTGGACTCCCGCGCGGATACTGGACACGGGACCAGTCGGGACATCCGACGATGCAGAAAGCGTACACCAGGCTTGAACGCCCTTAGCGCCTCGACTGATGCTGTATTCATATTTGCCAGGCTTCTCTAGTTGACCACGTGCCGGGTCGACCAAGAATTGCAAGCCATCCATACGCCACAAATTGCTATCGGCAAAATTCAGAGGGCCAGCGATATCGTCAGTGACTTGAACAGACACATACAGGAAATCCTCATCCCACAAGTAGCGTATCTTTGCAGATAAATCTTGTGGTCCCTGCCAAGCATTGGATTCACGCCCCTCCCGCACTAAGCTGCAATACTGGTCAGATTGATCCAACACTTCAACTGACGCGTGCTCCCAGGCGGATTCATCCAATGCCCCATCGATCGTGACAGGATTACCAGTCTTATAAACGGGCACAAATCCAGCCATCGGTCTCGTCTCAAAAGCGGACTGCCCATCTCTACCTTGTACACTCGCTTTCACCTGATAGACGGTCAACGGCTGTACGCCCTCTAGCGCAACCTCAACAATAGCGACCTCTCTTGCTGGTACTTGAATTGTGCCTGAATCAGTATCTGCAATGCACACCAGGCTCGCCTTAATTGGGGTATATTCGCCGCTCTTCAGAGTCTGCTCACCTGTAATTTTTAGATTCCAATCGATAACTTGCTCCTTGGAGCTATTGTTAGTAATTTTCAACCGTATCGCCGGACCACGCTTATCAACGGCAGGGATTGGTTCGAGCTCCAGTGATAGCCTCTTCTCCAGTTGAATAAGTCGGGACAACAATACGCCAGGATGAGCGGCGTTCGCATCCTTCATCACCAAATCAATACGTGCTTCTTTCGCAGTACTCTCTTCGTAGGCTTTAACGCGATAGAGAATGCGTTCTGCATCCGCCTTGCGATCGATGACTTCCCAAAATGGAGGCAATTGGAGCGACACTGTGTCTGCCTTCGCCCCATTTAACAAAACTTCGAATGTGTTCGTGCCATCAATAGCAATCCTCTCTGGTATCTGGCCAAACGTAACGGAGGCGATGTCTAAATGCTCAGGCAATTTGTCTGGCCCATCCTGATAAAACACCAGCACTGGACTCTCATTCAAGGTTAGGCTAATCCCGTTCTGATTGGACGAAAGAGAATCTCGGGTTCCATCGATGCGGATTACTTCTGCATCCTTGGCCCCTGGCAAGGGAATGCGGACATCGCGTTCGCCGGTATTGCAATAGGCAATGATCAATGAAGCCCCTTCCATGTCGCGGAAGAGAAACAATTGCTCATCCCGATCATACTTTCGATCTTCAATAAACTCTTTAACCGCAATTCCATTAACGGCATTATAGTATGCTATCGCATCCAGCTTGGGCGCATATTTGTTATAGCGACAATCGAAAATATTATGAGCCCAGGCGAAGGTGTCGTGGTTTTTGCCCTCCGGGTCCGGATAGAAAAGCCCAAACCAGGATGCATTTGCCCCACCCCCGGCAAAGAAGTTGGCAAAGTTTTTATAGAGCAAACCGGCCACAACGCTACGCGCCATCCCCTGACTATTCATACCTAGCTCCGTTGACCAGATCGGCTTCGAGTGACCATATTTTTCGAACATCGCCGGATAGGAAACCTCCAGTATTTTACGCACATTTTCAGGGCTCTCGTAGGAATGAAAATCATAGGCATCGCACCATTTTCCAAAGCCTGCTTTGAAATACTCTTCATTCGTGCCAATGGATGTGCCCACCACAGTAATATCCGGGTTATGCCTTTTTATCTCTTCATAGACGATGCGGTATGCTTCTACATCTTGTGCGACAGCTTCACCTTTATTATGAGGTTCATTACCAAGAACAAATACCATGGGCTGCAAGTGTCCGTACTCCTGAAAAAACGCCTGAACCTTTTCACGAATGAGCAATCCGTCATTTGCCAGTAACTTCTCCCAACCTGGCTGTCGCTGCTCGACATACCATGCAGGCGAGGGACCGGGTATTGAGGCCATATCGAGGTCATGAACCTCATTAAGCAAGTAGGCTTTCAACTCCTCTTTACTTGGATCAAAAGTTACCCTTACATTACAAATGCGAACACCCAGCCGCTTCGTCAGTGGTGGACTTTCCACCATCCGCTGGTCCCAGGTTCGGCTGGTAAAGGGGATATCTTCAGGCTTATAGGAATTGGCGGCAGCCTCCGGCAGAATAGCAAAACTCGTATAGTTGGTGAAAGGCTCGGCGCCGTCGCGAAGAATTTCCCCGTGCAATTCGTAGTAGCGACCGATTTCGAGGGAAACATCCGATAAATCCACCAGCGTCTTGTATTTGAACATTCCTTCCTCTTCTATCATTCCATCGGGCTCAAGCCTATTGATGATTGGCACATTCTGCTCGCCCCCCCAATAGTCACGTACGGTAAATCCAATATTGGTCAATTCCTTGGGCAGTTCTTTGCCAGACCACACTTCGACTTCAGCGATCCGGGCATCTTCAGGATAGAGCAAGTGACCCAACTGCTCCATGGTGAACATCATGCGCCGCAAACCATCGGCCGGTCTCTCGGTGGCCTTCCATTTAACGCCCAAGTCGTCCAAGCGAAAGTAGCCCGGCGTCTCCTTATTAATTTTTGCGATAAAGCGTGCTTTCACCGCTCCCTCAGGCACTTCCAATTCTCGCTCATTTCGCTCCCAGGGGTTGTTTTTAAACCATGCACCCACTTCGGAAGTCGATAGAGGGTCATCCGTATCAGTGAGAAACTGTAGATAAAGGATGCCGTTGTAGGAGTTATCCCACGAGGTCAGATCGCTTTGAGCGGAAAAACTAATCTCCAAGCTACCGGGCTGGACAGGAAACGCTGGAAGCGTGGCGGAGGCAGGTTCTCGCAAGTTACTCTCATCTTTCGACAATTCCAGAACATGTCCCGTGTCATCCCGATCTGGCGCAATTTTCACCGTTCCAACACTCTCCAGTGTAGTCGCCATATTCTGCGTTGCCTCGAAGTCCTCGAAATGTATCCATTCTTCACTACTTGCGTAAGCCCTAATAATTGAGCAGAGCGCGAACAGAAACGCGTAAGCGTGCGGCATGTATATTTTCATCGCCAAAAATTATTTGGAGGGAGCATCAAGTTCTGTATGAACGCTGAGAGGTATCAGCTTAAACATAATTACGAATAATATAGCTGCCGCCCCCAAAAGCAGACCGGCATACAGCCATTGATGAAAAAAGACCATGCCAACACCCAAGGTAGAAAGCAGGATACCGAACGAGGAAGATAAGTATATACCTCCATCGACACGCCAAGAATCCACCGGGCCTACACCAGCGATTTTCTGGATCGGTTTCCACCAACCTAAAGGCCTTGCCTTCTTGTAAAACTCGGCCACATGCTGAGGATCGTCTTTCGGCGCAACATACATTAATAGAACGGCGATCGACATGATGATGACTAAGCCCAGTATGTATTCTACGGCCCATCTACCCTCCATCGCATTTGCCCCGGCAGAGAGCCCAAACCAGGCCTCAAGCATGTCTGTCGGACTTTGAGAAAAGCCCAACCACTGAAAAATCTGATTGTCGAACTCGATGAGTAAGGTGATTGGTAGCGAGCAGATAATGACAAAAAGTTCGGACCAGGCATTAACCCGGTGCCATATCCAGCGAAGACCCGCCATAATTGCCATAGCACCGCCGACCTTCCATGTGAAGAAGATAACTCCCAGCACACTTTGCATTTGAGTAGCCAGAAAGATCCCCAGAGCGGCAAAGATCAGAATGGCGATACGCATCACCAAAACATAATGTTTCTCGCTCGCTTCCGGCTTAACATACGCTCGATAGAAGTCATTTAGAAACACGGAGGAGGAAGTGTGCAAAATAGTATCAATGGTAGAAATAAAGGCGCAAACAAAGCCTGCCACCATTAAGCCTTTCAATCCAACAGGCATAAACCTTTGAATCATTTCCGGATAGGCTAACTCTGGGTCAGCGACATCGGTTACCAGATAGATCGAAGCCATCCCGGCAATCCACCAGGGCCAGCTCCGAAGAGTCAGATTGCTAAAGGGTTGCCAGAGCTGGGCGAGCATCCCGTGGCGCTCATCACGTGTAGCCAGGATGCGAAGATTCGTACAACCTTCTCCTGCGATGCCGAGCGGCTGAATAAACAAAAAGATTACCAATGCCAGTGTCAGTGTTGGAGTCCAATCCAGTAATCCACTGTCTGTGCTGGCAACGGTTTCAGTGAGACGCTCATAAAGTATCTCGCCGCCGCCAATGTGATTGAGGACGATAAAGGTAAGAATCCAAGTGCAACTCAATGCCACCAAGAATTCAATAAAATCCGTAGTCACAACCCCCCACAAACCGGAAGTGACAGAGTAAGACAGGGCCACAAGGACGGCCCCGACCATGATGAGCACATCCAGATTCCAATTGATGCCAACAAATTGAGCGGTGTCAGGGTAGTCCACTAATACTCGCGCCAGCTTTTGGAATGCGAGTAATCCTACTGCCAATCCAAAACTCCCTTGAAAAAAAGTGGAATAGAAGACCTTCCAAATTCTCATGAATTTACCGATCTTACCACCATAGCGGGCCTGCATTAGCTCCACCGGAGTTTGAATACCGCTACGGCGCGCCCATTTCGTGAAGATAGCGGCCAGACATTGCCCGAAAGGTATTTTCCAGTATAGCCACGTTCCCTCAATACCAAGCTCTCTTGCCCGGCGTGAGTTATGAATCGGCGTATCCGCATTGAAATCATTGGCAGAAAGCGACATGCCAGATAGCCACCAAGGCAGGTTTCGTCCACTGAGCATGAAAGAGGATGAGTCCTTACTCGCTCGCTTGGAAAAAAGTGAGCCTGCCACCAGAATGATCGCAAGCACCGAAACAAGAATAAAAGAATCAAATAAGACCATGAAGCTAGGGGATAAAGCTGCGTAGCGAAGTATGTGTCACGCAGCGTTTAGTCTTATCCGAATTCTAACCGCTTGCTTCAATCACTGGGTTACTTTATATAAAGCTACCAGAATATTGAAGCCTCAGTTAAGATAGCTAGATTGACACCGATAAATTCAGCTTAAACACCTCAGGATTAAGCAAGTCGTTGCCTAAATCCGGGTTCTGTTGCGATAATCCCTATGCAAGTCCCTGAAAACGAATACATGGCCGACGTTGTTATTGTCGGTGGCGGTTTTGGTGCCGTCGCGTCTGCCCTAGCTTTATTAGAACGCGGTCTTCGCGTTGTCATGACCGATGAATTCCATTGGATCGGCGGGCAGGCGACTAGCCAAGCCCTCTGCGTCATGGATGAATTCTACGATCCCGTTGGCGAAACGCAGATGAATGCCCGCTATGCGAACTTTCGCGAGCGGTTGCGCAACTATTATCGAGAAAATTTCAAGCTTTCTCCCCTGGGTGAATCTCAGCTTCACCTCTGCGCTGGAAATGCGGCCTGCACACCCGTCACGGCAGAATCTCATGTCGCCCTGAAGGTAATCATGGACATGCTCGCGCCGGGCCTTGAAAAGGGCCTGCTGACGATCCTTCCGAGATTTAAACCCGTTACCGCCGAGCGAGATCAAGACCGAGTCATATCCATTGATTGCGAAAGCCTGGATGAGCCAGCGCGTATAGTTAGACTCAAAGGTGACTTTTTCCTAGATGGCACAGAAACGGGTGACACCTATCCGTTACTTGACCTGGATTATGGTTTGGGCGAGGAAGCCAAGGAGACTTTCGGCGAAAAACACGCACCAGAGAAGGCCAATAAGAATGCAATTCAATCATTCACCTATTGTATCGCAGTGGAGTTTGTCCCCGGAGGTAATTTCACGATCGATAAGCCTCAGGATTATGAATTGCTCCGCGACACACAGCCTTTTGGTTATGGCAATCTAGGCGCTCGCGAAGCAGAACCAGGCACCTTTTTCGAACTGCAGTTCAGTAAGGTTACCGGACAGCGCATCGTTCCTTTTTGGTATTATCGTTGCTTGGTCGATGATAAAAATTTTGATGATCCGGCTTTGGCCACCAGTCGAGCCGTCATCAATGTTTCCAGCAACGATTATCGCGAGGGCGGTTTCGTAGATAATCCAGAAGGCCATAAACACCTGGAGCAGGCACGCAAACTCAGTCTGGCGTATCTGTACTGGCTCCAGACTGAAGCGCCCCGCGACGATGGCGGTTTTGGTTATCCGGAGATTCGTCCCATGCCGGAAGCCACAGGCACACCCGACGGCATTGCACAGGCTCCCTATGTGCGAGAAGGCCGGCGACTGCGAGCCTGCGAGGTCGTGGTAGAGGATGACCTCTCCACGGAGTTTAATCAGACCGCCCGTGCCCGCCAATTCCCCAATTCAGTGGGCATTGGAGCTTACATGATTGATATTCACAATCGGTCTGCTGGGGGCGGTGGCCTGGTGCAAATGACCCGCCCCTATCAGATTCCCCTGGGGGCTCTGGTCAGCCCTGACCTTAAAAATTTTGCCGTGGCCAATAAAGGCATAGGCGTGACTCAGATCTCCAACGGAGCCTACCGCCTGCACAATACAGAATGGGCTATCGGTGAAGCTGCTGGTGAGCTGGCGGCTTACTGTCTAGAGGAAAAGCCTTCCCATCCCCACCTGAAGGGCAAACAGCTTTTTGCGTTTCAGAGGCGATTACTGGAAGTCGGAATACCCCTATACTGGTATGAAGATTTACCAACAAACCATCCTGCATTCGAGGCAGCGCAACTACTGGCTCTCACTGGCATCTGGCCCGGAAATCCACATCATTTGCGTGTCGATCTTCCCCAAAGTTGCTGCCGCCACCGACCCATGATGCTCAAAGTGCTCGAGTCCGTTAAGAAGGCAGGCAAAGACCTAACGGTATTACGCGATATCAACACGATCAACCATGGTTCCCGCAAAGTGGACCTCATGCATCAAATGCTGTGCTTGATGGACCGCATCGGCTGGCCTGAAGCCGCCATCGAACGCAAATGGCCTGACTACCAAGACGCGGATCATGATGTTCAGGACCCCGCCCTGCTCTGGTAGTCGGAAATTCAGCTGACAAACGTAAGAGATTTTCTTAATGAAAAAGGACAGCAAAAGCTATGATGTAGTCGTTTGCGGAGGTGGCCTAGCAGGCTTTTCCGCCGCGATTGCAGCCGCCCGGCATGGGAGCTCCACTTGCCTTATCCAAGACCGTCCGGTATTTGGCGGTAATAGCTCATCCGAAGTGCGCGTCACCACCCATGGGGCGGCACAGTTCCATGCTTATGCCCGCGAATCTGGCATCTTGTCGGAGGCTATTATCGAAGAGAGAGCCCGCAACCACGAGGAAATCATGGAAAACGGTTGGACGAATAGCGTGTGGGACTTGGTGCTTTATGACATGGCTGTGGAAACGGAAAACCTGACCTGCTATCTTAATACCACGGTGAAAGACGTCATCATGGCAGATGGCTCACGTGGTTCGGACCTTGCGAAGAATCATAATAGCAACGAAGAGGATTTAGGTTACACACTCCGCAAGGCCTGCAATTCCAGCCGAGAAATTGACTCAGTGGTGGCTTATGTGGCCAATGCCGAGGTAGAGCTTTATATTAAAGGAAAAGTATTCATCGATTGCACTGGTGATGCACTGGTGGCAGACCAGGCCGGATGCGAATGGCGCATGGGCACGGAGTCGAAAAGTGAGTTTGGCGAGATACATGCTCCTTTAAAGGCCTCCAAAGACACGATGGGGAATTCCATCATGTTTAAAGCCAAAGACATGGGGAGACCAGTCCCCTATCAGCCGCCGACATGGGCCGTTAAACATGAAGATCCGGCTTATTTTTATGAGCAGGGACGCATCCCCTATCAAATTAATTGCGGCTACTGGTGGATTGAAATCGGGGTGCCCTGGCATACAATCTACGAAGCCGAAGACATTCGCCATGAGCTGACTCGTCATTGCCTGGGCATCTGGGATTGGATAAAAAATCACGACCCCAAACTCAAGGATATCGCTCAGAATTTCGCGCTGGACTGGATCGGGCAAGTCCCTGGAAAGCGGGAAAGCCGACGAGTCATTGGACGCTATTTCTTAACCGAAAACGAGATCCAGAGTAATACTGTCTTTAAGGACGAGATCGCCTACGGAGGCTGGTTTATTGATTTGCATACGCCGGGTGGATTATTGGCCGCCACCAGTGAAGAAGCAAGCGCAAGCGAGTATGCCGACTCTGAATACATGGCCAAGAGTTACGTTGGGCCCTACAGTATTCCTCTCAATATTTGTATATCAAAAGACGTGGATAATCTGATGATGGCTGGCCGAAACGTCTCAGCCAGCCATGCCGCCCTGGGAACGGTCCGCGTGATGGGAACGACAGCGCTCATGGGCCAGGCCTGTGGCACCGCCGCTGCACGAGCCATCCGTGAGAATGCCTCGCTGGGAGTAATAGCTGATAAACGCATCGAGCTTGTGCAGCAGGATTTGTTGCGAGACGGATGCTATCTGCCAAATATAACCAATGCGGACCCATTGGATTTGGCACGTGCGGCACAGGCCAGTGCCAGCAGCGAAGCAGTCAATTGCGGCGTAGGCCCTGATTCTTTTTATGTAAGTAATGGACTCAAAGGTAGCCCCAATGCCAAGCTCGTTGATGAGTTGATTCAAAACCGGGCGCACTGGATTGCAGTGGGCTCTGAAGAACTAAACACCATTGAAGTCCTTTTATCCAATAAATCCGCATCAGAGCAGCAAATTACCTACAAAGTTGAAGGAGTAGACTCTATATGGGATTACCGGGCAGACACTGGCCACATTCTTAGTGAAGGTAATATTAAAGTTTCGAGCGGTGAAAATCAATGGGTGCCGATAACGGTCAACCTTTCCAAAGAAAATGGAAAATTGAAAGAGGGCTTCATAAGGCTGACTTTAACGAAAAACCCCGAAGTTGCCTGGCATGCCAGCCCCGCTGTAGAATCAGGCCAAACGGCCGCAATCGCCATGAGCGAGAAAAAACTTCGGCGGCATGGCTGTGGGATTTCCATGGCATTTCGCCTTAGCCCAGCGCAACGGTGCTACGAAGCTAAAAATGTGCTTAGTGGCAGATCACGGCCTTATGATGCCACGCACCTTTGGCGCTCATCTCCAGAGGAAACATTGCCGCAATACATTGAGCTTGCCTGGGATGCGCCACAGACGATTTCGACGATCATACTGACTTTTTCCGGCCACTTGCTCAGGGAATACCACATGACCCCCACTCTTTACCGTGACCCACAATGCGCCAAAGACTATACGATATTGGCCCTAATCGATGATAGTTGGGAGACAATTGTCGAAGTAGAGGGCAATTATCAGCGGCACAGGTCACATAAGCTGGACACACCAGTAAATACCAATAAACTTAAGATTGTCGTTCAATCAACCAATGGCGATCCCTCTGCAGCAGTTTATGAAGTGCGATGCTACTCCTGATAGATTAGGCAAAATGCTCTTCAACGGGAAAAAATCAACTTTATGTAAAGCTCACTTCCACTTAAAAATCAAGTTACCTGATATAGTCTAAATATATTTTAAAACCACCCCATACTCCTCAAAATATGAATAAAACACAAATCGCCTTAGTCTTGGGTGCCTTGATTGGCACACCCTCCATAGTATTCTCACAGGCTACTATAAGCTATCCATTCATCAGCGGTAGCCCTGCACCCACCGTAACCGGCGTCGATGCCAGCTCAGTATCTGCAGCAAATTTCCTTTCTTTTAATGGCGGAGATACCAGTCAGATAGGATTCTCAAGCAGCTCAAATAACGCCTTTCTTAGAGGCGGGACTACAACCGGCGATACATTGGAGTCGGCTTTAGACAACTCCTACTATTTCCAGTTTACCTTCTCGGCTGCCAATGCGGGCGAGGTATTAGATTTAGATAGCTTCACTCTGAATTTTGGAGCCACTACAGGCACAGTAGGATTCACTACCAATCTGGTAATTCAGTCGAGCGTAGGTGGTTTTGGCTCAGGAAACCCAGTTCTTTCACTAAGCAATACGGATACTGGCCTAAACAACGGGACTGTGAGCATACCCGCAAACCAGTCGAGCCCTTACTATCAAAATATTGTCGTGGATGTCAGCGATTCCGCCTTCGACTCCATTTCTTCAATCGCCTTTCAAGTGCGTGTGTATGACAACGGCACCAATAATTCAGTACAAATCAACCGCTTTGACAATATAAATATCGAAGCCACACCGGTTACCGTGCCAGAGCCCGCTTATTATACTTCGCTATTAGGATTGGCCGTAATCGGCTTAGTCTTCTTACGTCGCAAGAAAGCGTGCCGTTCATAGCACGATAACCATCTACAGTCGTTTAATTTGCAGCCAAATCCAGCTGAAGCTGGATTTGGTTGTGAATGGGGGTTTCCAGAATACGAAGCCCTATAGCTTATAAGCATTTCATGAAAGTAGGAATCGTAATTTAAAGCTACCTACTCGTAAAAAGCTTTATTAATTGGATGCTACTACTACATCCAATACCCTTTCGAAATGATGAAAAATAACCTCATATTAACGGCTTTGATTGCCCTACCTATAATATCATTTGCCCAAGCTAATGATAAACCCGCAATGGTAGACGGCTACCAAGAATTCAATTATGGAAATGTAGAAGAAGGTGCGGAAAACTGGGTGCAAGCCATTCGCGTGTCCGAACCTGAATTACGCTCTGATGTATCAGGTATTGTAACAGTTAAGTTCCAAGCCAAAGGCATGACTTCGGCATCGGCTTATTGCTGGCAGCAGCCTGAAATGCAATCAGAAGAGCCTTGGGGTAAAGACGCCAACTTGACCCCTGATGGCATCGAGCTAGATGCGTCAGGAAATGGTACATTCCAATTTAATGCCGATAACTTCCCCTATGGGCCGATGAACGTACGCATCTATGCGCGTAATGACTCCGGGAAGAAAGATATTTTTGAATTACAGCTATTCAATACCAATGGGGTGAAGTGGAACCAAGGAATTCCCGAGCAAGTCCCCCCGGCAGCCCAAGGTCTACAATTAGTTTTTGAAGATGATTTCAACGAAAAACCATCCATATCCAGTGACGGCATAGGAACCACCTATCATGCGCACAAGCCCGGTGGTGGGGACTTCAGCGGCTGGAAGTTTACCTCCCCCATGGCTGACGGCCAGCCATTTGAACAGCGAGACACATGGCTGCGCATTGCAGCGCGCAAAGATGCCAAGTCTCCCAAAGGCAGAACAGGCATCATCGCTTCAGTGAATAAAAACTTTGAAGGTATTTGGGCGAAAGCACCTTGCTACTTCGAATGCCGTTTTACCGCACAATCCGCCATTGGCACCTGGCCGGCATTTTGGACATTGGCTCCCGGTCTGAATAAAGAGCAGGATGAATTGGATATCATCGAAGGCTATGGTGGCTTGGGTAAAGGGAATCCGAATCATCCCTCCTATTCCATTGTCAGTCATGCCTGGAAGCAGACGGATGAAAATGGCAAACCGAAGAAGAAGCATCACATACGACCGGACATTATGAATCTGGGCGGGAAATCTTACTGGTCGACCACCTTTCACACTTATGCAGTCTACGTTGGTCTTGAAGACACCGTTTACTATTTTGATAATATCGAAGTTTTTCGCCACCCTACGAATAATGTATCAAGGGACTTCCCACATTACTTTTTAATTAACTATGCAATCAGCGGTATCAGCCGCTGGCCAATAGACCTTTCTCGTTACAACGAAGGTACGGATATGTGGGTAGACTATGTGCGGGTGTATGCCAAGGAACCCGTGGAAAAAGGTTATCAACCAAATTTCGACCCGTCGCCTACTCTTCAAACATCGGGTATAGGATTGAATTTTTCCATAGACGGGGAAGACTCCACCAAGCTTTCAGAAAAAGGGATCGCAGGTGCCAACGGAGTCTCCCAGCAAAATTGGAATAACCTGACAGGCTCAAGCGGTGAATCCACTGGATTGAAGAATGAAAAAGGTGACATCTTGCCTAATACAAAAGCTTACTGGAAAACGAGTGAGGGGACGTTGGAGAAAGCGGAAAAATGGGGATTTGAAAAAGGAGATCTCGCACTTCAATCCGCAGTCCTCCGTGGCAAGGGGGTGCTTAAAATCACTGATGTTCCCTACGAGAAATACAATGTGTATGTTTACTTCAATGCAGGTGTAAATACCGGATCAGGTTCTGTAAGCATTACCGCGCATGATGATGGAGAAGTAGACCGCATTGGCACATATTTCTATCGTGTCAGTTGGACGAAGGGTAAATACACCACCTCAAACGCTGAATCCTTGAATGCTGTTGAAAAGGAGAACACTGTTATCTTTAAAGGAAATACAGCCCGCTCTTTTTCACTCGAATGGAAGGACAAGCTCAAAGGCAACTGGTCTGGAGTTTCGGGTATTCAAATTATTGAAAGCAAGTAACTACGGGAATCGGCAATATTCCCGTCCCGTGAGGCAGATCAAAACTAAAGCCAATTTAATCGATTAGGATTTGGCGGGATTGGGCAGTAACAGAGTATTACCTTCATGCCATTCGCCAATGATACTGGTATCGACGGCATGTTTCGGGACACCAAACTGACGATTAAGCATCATACCGACCAGCAAGTCTATTGCTGTAGCGCCAATAACCCGCTTATTGGATGAAATACCTGCCCATCCTTCCACGTCATCGTCGGTTGCCAGATGCACCAAGCCTACATCTTGGGGCAAGCGCAAACCGGCTTCAGCGATCACTTCTGGCATACGAAAATTATGGCAAATGATTGCCTCTGGTTTAAATTTTCTGATCCATTTGACGATATCCTCCTTAGCGATTTGCCACTCTTCGTCAGTCTTGTGAACGTAGAATAGAGGTGGAACACGGTGCGCCTTGGTACTCGTCGTATAAAAATAATTAGCGGCAGCTCGAATAGCATGAGCAGTAAACTTATCCACATCTTCTTCCAGACAAATACCCACACGCCTATATCCATGTCGCTTAAGCATCTTCAAAGCGATTAGAAGATTTTGATAATGGTCGGCCATAACACGATGAAGGCGCGGTGAAAGTAATCCCCCTCCAATCGCAACCCCGGCAAACAGGTTCCAGTCCAAGTTAAAACGGCCCGCGGGATACGTTACGATTACACCCGTAATACCGCGCTGATAGAGAATGCGTGAAATGTTCTTAACGTTCATGCCTGGAGCATGGGTCCAAATCTCCTCCAATCGATAGCCCATAACATCGGCTCGTTCCTCTGCGCCTTTGTAAAACGGGGAAAGATAATTAAGCTTACGCCAGCTCGGCGTATTGTATTCCGTATTCAGCCAGGCGATAGGCAGTAAGCCTTTATTCTTGGTGTTTCTAACACTGGCCATCCAAGACGCCATACGGGCATCCGGCTGATAACCGAGGCGCTCGCTAATATCGAGTATCCGTTTACGTGTGGCCTCACTGACACCCGGAGAATTACGCAAAGCGTAACTCACAGCCGAGCGGGTCACGCCAGCTTCGCGTGCGATGTCTCCCAAGCTTATGTTTTTTTTCATCTTCCCCGCAGCTAAAGTTTAGATCACCGGATAGAATAAGCTAATCACAGCATACTTTATGTAAAGCGAAAAGACTATTCTTACTCCTGCACTATGCTTTCAAACGAATATTTGTGAAATGATTTTACTGATCTTCAGATAAAAATACTGATATCAGAATAAACAATGAGCCCATGACCTCTATCCGTCATGAGAATTTTAGTAGATAACTCCATTTATAGCTACCAGGGTGAACTTGATACTCGGGTCGTGTCACTGGACCACAACTGCCAGTGCCAATACCTGACTGCATGAAGTCAAGATTGAGAATCGTTTCGCTTCTGGGCTTTAGTTGGTGCGTATGAGACGCCGCAAATAAATCCTCAGCCGTAAAGTGGCTTGCCGAGAACTCAAAGGCCGGATCTCCTTCTATCGTAATAGAGTTTACACCATTGGAAAAACTCAAACGACGAACATCGCTATGGTTACCGTTTTCCTGTGGCAAGATATACGGCACATAGAGGCCAGAAACGGTATCGCTGTAGGCATCTATCATGGCCGAGCGCTTGCGATCGCTGTAATTTTCGTAAGGACCGCGACCATACCACTGCACATTCTCAAAAGATTCAGGCAGTGTTAACCTGACACCAAGCCGTGGCAACGCAGGTAAAGAAGAGTCCACATCGAATTCATTGTTTACGTAGATTTGGCCATCAGGTTGGACCAGATATTGATGTCGATGCCTTATGGCCGACTCAGAGGCAAGGCAGGCAGCGGTATGACTGAGGTCAATCAAAACACAACCATCGTCCACATAGTTTACCTCTACATGAACAAGCTTCAGGTTAACCGCATTCAGACCTGCTTTAAGCCATTGCCCCAAGGGTTTGTCCTCTTGGCCGGTCCAGCCCTTAATGCCATCGTTGTCCGTCGCCGCACGCCAGATCTGCAAACATGGCCCATGACTAACCAACTCGTTGCCCTGCCACGAAACATTTGAGATAACACCCGTGCCACGATTCACTGAGAGTCTTATTTGAGTGTTTGCTACCGTAATGCAGGAATCCTTTTCCTCAATGTTAAGACTATCACGGGTATTCGCTATTGGCCGCTGATCTGCTGGCTTCCTCTGCAGTAGAATCTGGTTCCAGGCAACAACATGACCCGCATCCCCCCAAGCGGCATCCTCGGCAGTGACAAAAGAAACATGTAAGAATGCCTCATCTCCTGCGGTAAGAGTGTATTCAGGCAAATCCAAGGGTACTATTTCAACTGTTTGAGGTCTTGTTTGTAGCGTGGGCAATTGACCCTCGGCGACGTTTTTACCGTTAACAGCAATGCGCCATCTACCCTTGAATCTTTCGAGGCCGGCAAAGTATTGACAGTTTTTAACTGCCAGTTGCCCATCCTTGTAGTTCAGCATTTTAACTGGCTGGGCGAGATGCTTAAACTCAAACAATGCGGGGTGCGGAGCACGGTCTGGCCAAACAATGCCATCGCAGCAGAAATTACGGTCATTTGGCGTGTCGCCAAAATCTCCCCCATAGGCCCAGTAGTCTTGCCCATCATCAGTACTGCAGTGAATTCCATGGTCGATCCATTCCCAGATAAAGCCGCCTTGAAGCCCGTGATACTTCTCAAAAAGGTCATAGTAGTCTGCCAGTGAGCCATTGCTGTTGCCCATCGCATGGGAGTATTCGCAAAGGATCATCGGGCGCCTGCGGTCGGGATGGTTCTCCGCTGTAGCCCAGGCGATAAGACGTTCAAGCGTCGGATACATCGGACATACGATATCGGTCGCATGATCCCCCAAGGCCAAGTCGTGCTCCGGCTTCCCTACTCGCTTGCCTGGAATATTCCATAGCGCCGCTTCGTAATGTAATGGCCGGCTTGGGTCATAACTGCGAATCCAGCCAGCCATGATGTCATGATTGTAGGCATAGCCGCTTTCGTTGCCTAAAGACCAGAGAATAATCGAAGCGTGGTTCTTGTCGCGCTCTACCATGCGCACGGCACGATCCAGAAAAGCAGCGGCGTAACGCCTATCCTGGCAAAGCTGTAAAAAATAATCATGCGACTCGAGATTGGCTTCGTCGATAACGTAAAAGCCCAGCTCATCACAGAGGTCGAGCCAGTAAGGGTCATTGGGATAATGGGCGCAGCGCACCGCGTTCACATTGAACCGCTTCATCTGCAGTGCATCCAGACGCATGGTTTCACGGGTGAGCCCCTTCCCTCGACGATCATCATGGTCATGGCGGTTCATGCCGTTGATGAGCACAGGCTGGCCATTGACGAGTAACTTGCGGTCACAAACCTCGATGGAACGGAAGCCTATCCTGGTAGAGGTTACTTCAATGACATTTCCAGAAGGATTTCTCAATGTAAGGACAACGCAGTATAAATGCGGGCATTCCGCTGACCACATTTGCGGTGCATGGATCTGCTCTTCAAAACTGACTTCCATGCGTGGCCAACGATCACGAGGGCCAATCGGCACCGGAGATATCAATGGCTCAGCAAATAACGCATTTCCATCGGGGTCATGCAGTTGCGCCTCCACTGAATATCCATCCAGGGGTTTGCGTGGAAAGCCGATACGGGCGGTCAGCTTAAAATGTCCGTCCCTATAATCATTGATCAGATTTCCTTGGGCAAAAACATCCGCGATGTAAACACTGTCAGTCGAATAGAGGAATACCTCGCGGTGCAGCCCTCCGAGCCACCACTGGTCCTGATCCTCGATAAAGGAAGCATCAGACCACTGGACCACAATCGCGACAACCGTGTTAGAAGCACCGACGTTTACGAACTCGGTGACGTCGAATTCTGAAGGTAGCCGTGAATCCTTTCCCATACCCACAGCCTGTCCATTGACGTAAACATATAAAACGCTCTCAGCCCCGCCGAAGTGCAAGATAATGCGCCGTCCCTCCCACTCCAATGGGATCTCAAAACAACGTGCATGCACACCCGTAGGATTATTTGCCGGAACATACGGCGGCTCATCGGAAAACGGCATAACGATATTGGAGTAATGCGGCTTGCCGTAGCCCTGCATGCTCCAGTTCCCTGGAACAACCACGCTTCCCCAGGATGAACGGTTGATATCTGGCGCGAGATCGGAAACTTGCACCTGCTCCGGCGAATCGACCAGCTTGAAGTCCCACTCGCCGTCTAAGCTCCTAAACCAAGGCGAATCCTCGCGTATTCCCAATCGAGCTTCATTCACTGAAGCGAAGGGATAAAGAGTTGAGCGCATGGGTAGCCGGTTGATTGAAGTCAGTTCCGGGGAAATCCACGTCTTGAGTGCCCCGATTTGGAGCAGTTCAACCGAAAGTGTATCTTTTATCACAATTGAGAAATCGATTTAAGAAGAGCTTGGGTCGCAAATCTTTTCCACTTCAAGCTGACTTTATATAAAGCTCCCTGCCCCTTGTCTCTTCCCAGCACTTCTGACATCAACATAAACCCTATTAAAACGTTTAGCTTAATTCAGTTACCTAATGGAAAATGCTCAAAGTAATACCCTAGAGTCTGACAATCTAGAAGAATGCATCGCAGAAGCGTCTCAATGGATTCCTGCTATTTTACAGGAAATGAAAGGCATGGTAGTAGGTCAGGAGTACCTCATACGCCGGCTTCTCATCGGCCTGCTTAGCAATGGCCACGTTCTCCTGGAAGGTGTTCCCGGCTTGGCAAAAACAACGACGATCAAGGCGCTCGCAGGCTGCCTGCAGGCCAGCTTTAGCCGCATACAGTTCACACCGGACTTGTTACCTTCCGACATTGTAGGAACGCTCATCTACAATCCACAGGAGCATAAATACTTCACCAAAAAGGGCCCTGTTTTCGCCAACCTCCTCCTGGCGGACGAAATCAACCGCGCCCCTGCGAAAGTCCAGAGCGCACTGCTGGAGGCCATGCAGGAACATCAAGTAACTCTTGGTGAAGAAAGCTTCCGCCTGCCAGAGCCGTTCCTCGTTTTGGCGACACAAAACCCGGTAGAACAGGAAGGCACCTATCCGCTGCCTGAGGCACAGGTGGACCGCTTCATGATGAAGGTAGAGGTGGATTACGGCTCCAATGATGAAGAGCTACGCATTCTGGAAATGATGGCTAGCTCTAAGCCGAAGGTCGCAGTGAAGCCCGTCATGACGATGGAGACATTGGTCCAGCTAAGGGAGCTTACCGACCAGATTTACATCGATGACAATATTAAGCGCTACATCGTCGAACTGGTTACCGCAACTCGTCGTCCGGAAAAGATTGATCCCAAACTCACCGGACTGATTCGCTATGGCGCATCTCCTCGCGCAACCATCAATCTTACCTTGGCCTCGCGTGCACATGCCTTCATTGAAGGCCGTGCCCATGTCACCCCTCTGGATGTTCGCAGCATTGCCTTTGATGTGCTGGGCCACCGCATTCTTCGCACCTACGAAGCAGATGCAGAAGGCATAACCGCAACTCAAATCGTAGAGTGGATTCTGAATAAGGTGCCGGTGCCATGATCCCTCGTGAATACCTCACACGTATCCGCCAGATTGAGTTGAGAACAAACAAGCTGGCCGAGGAGATGCTGGCTGGCTCTTACCACTCCATGTTTAAGGGGCGAGGCATCGACTTTGAAGAAGTCCGCGAATACCAGGCCGGGGATGAGGTGCGCGCCATTGATTGGAATGTTACGGCGCGCACGGGCATTCCCCATGTTCGCCGCTACCGCGAAGAGCGGGAGTTGTCACTGGTGCTGGTGCTGGATATCAGTGCCTCAGGTCAGTTTGGGTCTGGCCCACAGTCAAAGCGCGAACTGGCAGCGGAAATTGCCTCCGTGCTGGCTTTTAGCGCACTGAAGAATAATGACCGAATCGCTCTGGTCCTTTGCACAGACGAAGTCGAGCTATTCATCCCACCAGGTAAGGGGCGTATGCACGTTTTTCGGCTTATCCGAGAGATTCTCTTCTTTGAGCCTAATAGTAAGAAAACGGCTCTTAAGGCAGGCCTAGATTACGTGAATACGGTTTTTACCCGCAAAGGCGTAGTCTTTGTTATTTCTGACTTTCTGGACGACAGCTACGAGAGCTCACTGAAGATGTGCGGTATCCGCCATGATACCATTGCTATCGTGACCTATGATGCCAGCGAGCGCGTGCTTCCCCGCGTCGGCTGGGTCCAGTTGGAAGACTCCGAAAGCGGACAAATTGTGGAAATCAATACCAACGACCCAAAGGTCCGGAAAAGATTCACAAGGAGTATCGAGGAAAAGCTCGAGACGCAAAAGCGACGCCTGCAACGCGCACAAACAGACTATCTAGAGATTGAGGCTGGCACGCATTATCACGTTACGCTGCGCAGCTTTTTCGACCGCCGCCTGGCCAAGCGTTAACAACCATGCCGATAGATTTAATAGAAGATACCAGCTTACTGGAAAGCAGCACGAGTAACGGCCCCAACTGGTGGGCCGCGGGCATCGGCTTAACCATAATCTTCATAGCAGGGTTGGTCTACTGGCATTTACACAAACGCCATGCGATGCCTGGGCCCACCACGATGAAGAAGCCTGTTAATCCTGCGATTGACGCCATGAAGCGACTAGCCGAATTAAAAGAGAGCTATCAGGCCATGTCCTCAAACGCATTTTCCCTGAGCGTTTCAGAAATTTTACGCGTGTTCATCGAGGAACGTTTCGCCATACCCGCGGCACACCAGTCGACCGAGGAGTTCATGGCCGAAATGGTTTATGATGACCGTTTAAATGAAGCACTACGCGAGAGTCTACAGCATTTTCTTTTCACCTGTGACCTCGCCAAATTTGCCCGGCACGACCTGGCTGAAGAGCGCAAGCTGGAACTGCACGAACAGGCTTATACCTTTGTTTATGAGTTCCAGCGCACCGGAGCAAAAGCTGATAATCTCTCTACCGCGGGAGGCCAGGCATGAGCGAGTGGTTATCCAGTTTTAGCTTTGGGCAGCCTTGGGCATTATCGCTGTTATTACTTCTTCCCATTCTCGCCTGGAGATTAGGTGGCAGGGGACGCAGAACCTCCCTCAAATACTCGTCCACTGCCCTTCTGGCAGCCGCAGCACAAAAGCCTAAGTTCGGACCGGGTAAACTCCTGATGCTATTCCGCTGGCTCGCCGCCGTGCTTGTCATCGTTGCCCTCGCCCAGCCACGCACTGAGCATAGTTCGGAAAAGCAGCAGAAATACGGTATCGATGTGGCACTTGTTTGCGACATATCTCCTTCAATGAAATATAAAGACTTCTTGCTTGAGGGCAAAAAGGTGACTCGCCTGGAGGCCTTAACCAAAGCAGTGGGAGAATTCGTCGAAGGAAGGCCCGACGACCGCACGGGCATGATCGCCTTCGCCGGCAAAGTGTTTTTGCTCAGTCCATTAACCCTGGACGCTGGCTGGCTTCCCGAAATGCTCCAGGAATCGACCCCGCAAGGCGGCACTGCCATTGGGGAAGGTATGTTTGGCGGCATCGAGCTCCTCAAGGACAGCGCAGAGCAATCACGCGTCATGATCGTCGTCTCCGATGGTGGCAACAACGCCGGTCGCTCGCCCCTGGAAGCAGCACAGTTCGCCAGAAAAAAAGGCATACGCGTGCACACACTGAGTATCATCAGCACGAGTGAACTGCTGAAAATGAAGAACGAAGAAAGCCTGATGAAGCAGGTCGCATATGAAACGGGCGGGCAGCATTTCACCGCCTCGGACAGCTCTGCCCTTATGGGGATTTACCGTCAGATAGACCAAATGGAGAAGAGCCGCATCGAGCAAAAGCAATACCGCTTGCACACACAGCTATTCCCTTGGCTCACCACCTTGGCCCTGTTGGTGGGGCTGGTGGAATTCGGTCTAGCCAACACCCTGTTACTCCGACTCCCATGATATTTCTGCATCCAAACTTGCTCTGGGCAATACCGGTTATCCTGCTAATCGGGGGCGGGTTGTATGCCCTGAGTCGCAAAACGCGGCGCAAACGCATGGCGGCATTTTTGACTCACCGCGAGCAGCAAGCTGCCCTGCCGTGGAGCATGGAGCGCTTCCGCGTCTATTCGGCATTGCTGGTGAGCCTGGGCCTGGCCCTTCTCTGCATTGCCCTGGCTCGCCCCTTAACCGGGCCCAAGCAAGCGGAAGGCTCCTCGCTAGGCATCGAGGCTTATGTTGCGCTGGATGTCTCGCAAAGTATGTTGGTGCAGGATGCGGAGCCCTATCGCCTGGCTCAGGCCAAGGAGAAGCTACTCGCCTGGCGTGAGGAGCTGGCGGGCGATCGTGTTGGCCTTATCCTCTTCGCCGGAGATGCCTTTGTGCAAATCCCGCCAACTCATGATTTAGCCATCTTTGAAAAAATGGTCCGAAAAGCCACGACGCGCTCGGTCAGTCAAGGCGGCACCAATTTCAAACGAGCCATCGAGCTGGCCGCCGAGTCCTTTTCTAAGAGAGAGGTCGAGGCACCCATACTCATCATAATATCCGATGGGGAGCAGTTGCAGGAAGATGGCATCTCCGCTGCGAAAAAAGCATATCAAGAGCAAGGGCTTAGAACCTACACGGTAGGCGTCGGATCAGCGCAGGGAGGTGAAGTCCGTATGCTCGACAGCACTGGAAAGGTCGGCGGCCCAGTAAAACGCGATCAAATGAAACGCATCGTCTACTCGCGATTGGACGCAACCATGCTCAAATCTCTGGCGCAGGAAGGAGGCGGCATCTATACTCATTTGGATGATTCCGACAATGCACTCGTGGCATTGTATCGAGAAGAGCTAAGGCCGCTGGCGCTCAACTCCCGTCAAATCATTGCCGATGAGTACAACGAGTGGTTTTCCATCCCCCTTGGTTTAGGGCTTTTGTTATTGCTAACAGAGCCCTACCTGCGACCAAGAAAGGCCTATTCCTTACAGCCTGTGAATGCGCTGCCAGTGATGCTTCCGCAGGACACAACCTCTAACGAAGATGGCGCCCCTATGCAAAATTCTAAACGCCCCTCTCCATTACGTAATCGACTCCAAAGTTTGGGCAATCCTCTCCTGCTCATTCTGATGGCAGTCATCTGTGTGTCAGTGGCACGAGGCGAAGAAATCGCCGTGAATGAAAACCAACCTTCTCCACTCGAGGCAGAGATGCAGGAGAGGCTGGAGGCCAACCCTCAAGACTGGGAAGCGATTTATAATCTGGGTGTCCTTGCCTATCGAGAAAAAGACTACAATAAGGCGACGTTTCAGTTCACGCGCCTTTATGCCTGCCCCGATAAATCTATACGTGAAAAAGCGCGCTTTCAACTCGGTAACGCCCAAGTGCGGATGGCTGAGCAAAACGAAGGCTATCGGGCGGTTCCCGCGCTGGATGAAGCACTGAGCACTTATGACAGGTTAGTCGATAGCAGTCTGAAAAAGGAGGTCGAGCACAACCGGACGGAGACCTACAAGCGCTTTGAAAGCGTCGCCATCTCCTCTGCACGAGAGCAACTTGGCTACGGTTTAGCCTCCAATGACAGGACTCAGCAAAACTTTCGCTTCGGTCTCGCTCTCCAAGCCATAAACCCTCTGCTCCTGCGCGATCCGGACAACAAGGAAGCGATTTCTTTAAAGCAAAAAATTGCGACGGAGTATGCGAAGAATCTCATCGAATCGGCCCAGGAGCTGGAGAATCGCGCAGAAACATTATGGAAGGAAAAGAATAGCAACAAAGCAGACTTCGAACAAACCAAGGCCATTGAGATGCTTGAAAAAGCCCTTGCCCTGCTGCCGGAAGATGAACTGCTCGCGCAACAATTGCTGGAGGCGAAGAAGAAGTTAGCTGAGAGACTGGTCGATTCCGTAGAGAGCACTCTGGAGAAAAAAAGCGATTTCGATAACCTTAACCGATTACTTCCAGTGCTGGATCGCGCTGAATCTCTCACAGCCGAGAATTCCGAAATCGAGCCCTTACGCGAAGAGATTCTGCAGCAGATGGAGCAAGATGCCATCAATCGTGGAGACCGGGCAGCGGATGAATATGCGCGTATGGAAAATGAAACCATGGCAACCGTGCTATTACAGACAGCACTCGAAAACTATCAAAAGGCCCTCAGCGTGAATCCGGAAAACGAACACGCAAACGAACAGCTAGCTGAGCTTGAGCCTCAACTGGGAGAAAGTTTCCACGACTTGGCGACTAAAGAGCTTGCTCAAGCTGAACAAATCACCAGCAACGCCATGGATTCCGAGGGTGAGGCTCAAGATACGGCCGCTAATCCTGAAACTTTGGCCGACCAGCAGATTAAAGAAGCGATCACCCACTTGGAAAAAGCCAGCAGCGGATTCGCTAACGCAGAAGCCTTAGGTTATGAAGAAGAGCAATCCGAAGCATTAAAATCGAAAGCGGAGGAACAGCTTCTTTCATTACGTGAAGAGCTAAACAAGCGATTATCTGAGCAGCTAGCCTCAGCGGAGAAATCGCCTGATGCATCAGGTAATAATAGTCCAAAGCCTAGCTCCGAAGCAGGCGCACCACCCCCGCCGGAGATGGGCTCTTTCGCGAGTCTTCGCAAAAAATACGGCGCTAATGGATCTTCCCGAACTGCCACGGACGATGGCCGCGATTGGTAGGAGCATATTCCGAAGAACTTTAATAACTATATTTAAACTCCAACTCAGTTACATATGAAAAAGGGACCCGAATGGCTAAAAGACGCTATTTTCTACGAAATTTATCCGCAAAGTTTTCTGGATACCAATGGTGATGGGATTGGAGATCTCCCAGGTGTTATCCAAAAGCTCGATTACATACAATCACTCGGCTGCAATGCAATCTGGCTAAACCCCTGCTTCGTCTCGCCATTTGGCGACGCGGGTTATGATGTCAGCGATTTCCGCAAAGTGGATCCGCGCTACGGAACCAATGATGATATGCTACGCCTTTTTGAAGAGGCCCATAAGCGCGGGATGAAGGTCACACTCGACCTCGTCGCTGGCCACACGTCCGTCCAGCATCCGTGGTTTCAGGCATCCGCCAGCCCCCAGCAGAACGCATATTCTAACTGGTATATCTGGACCGACAGCGTCTGGACTGAAAGCCATAATGGCGCACCTTTGGTGCGCGGCTACAGCGATCGAAATGCGGCTTACATGCCTAATTATTTTCATTTTCAGCCAGCCCTTAATTATGGCTTTCAGGAGCCTGACCCAGATAAGCCCTGGCAGCTTCCCACCAATCATCCCGATGTCCTGGCCCTCCGCGAAGAAATGAAAAATATCATGCGCTTTTGGATGGATGCAGGCGCAGATGGCTTTAGGGTAGACATGGCATCGTCACTGGTCAAGTCGGACCCGGAAATGAAGGGAACGATAGCATTTTGGCAGGATGTCCGGGCTATGTTCGACCAGGAGTATCCAGACTGCGTGCTCATTGCCGAGTGGTCCTTTCCCAAGCATGCGCTGCAAGCAGGCTTTCACCTGGATTTCATGATTCACTTCAATACGGAGGCTTACAACTCACTCTTCCGCGACGAAAAGAAGCGTGATTGTTTTTTAACCCCGGGGACACGCTATGGACATAGCTTCTTTGACCGTGAAGGCAAAGGTGATATAACCCGCTTTCTCACCCATTACATTGAGCACTTTACGGAGACGCGTGACTTCGGCTATATATCACTCCCCACGGGTAACCACGACCTAACCCGTATAAGCTGTCATCGCACCATCGAGGAGCTTAAAGTCATTTATGCCTTCCTCTGGACCATGCCAGGCATCCCCTATCTTTATTACGGGGATGAAATCGGTATGCGGTATATCTCCGGTTTAACATCCAAGGAAGGTGGATTTGGCCGGGTAGGTTCACGAACACCCATGCAATGGGACGGAACTAAAAAGGCAGGCTTTTCTTCGGCCCCTGAAGAGTTGTTCTATCTGCCACTGGACGCCTCATCATCTAGACCAAGTGTGGCTGAGCAGGAGAAAACTACAGACTCACTATTGAATCATACCAGGGCGCTCGCAAAACTGCGTCGTGAGCACCCAGCTCTAGGCTCTGAAGCCGACTTTATCGTCCTCTACGGTGAGAAAAACCTCTATCCTTTCATCTATTTGCGGAAGGCTGAAAACGAGACGATTATGGTCGTCATTAACCCTGCCGAAAGAACAACTCGTGTCAGTCTCGAGATGGATGTTAGTCAGATTTCCAGTCTATGGGAAGGTGGCATCCAGATAACACCGAAAGAGCATAAGGTGGAAGTAGTCTGCGATAGCGTTTCTTATGGTTTATTTTCTGTGCAGCTAGTCACGAATACACCAAAGTTTGAGGCTGACTTGGCTCAGATTTCGAAGTAATGGTTTAACAACAGAGAAATCGATTAAAGCTGCCTCAACTTTATATAAAGCAGCAGCCTTCTTGCTAAATAAGCTGTAGTAGGGATGTTCATCATAAGCATACCCCGCCGATAATAGAGTTGTTGATACCCCTGAAATGAGAAGACGCTTGGAGAGATTTTCAAAAGTTGCATTGCCCTTCTATTCGAAACGAAAGGGAGGCTTCGCATTGATAGTATCGATTACCCTAATGGCATTCATCTTTATGCTGGTTGTTACCCTGGCGATGCTGGTTCAGGTAGAAATCCAAACAGCAAGTGTCAGTTTAAAAGAAAAGCAGGCCCGCCAAAATGCCCTTTTTGCGCTGAATGTTGCGCTCGGGCAGCTTCAACAAAAGGCCGGCCCCGATCAACGCACAACCGCCACAGCAAGCCTAGGAGAAGAAGCAACCGCTTTGACGGAGGCGAATGCAGCGGACAATGGACTGGGCTACGTTAACGATGGGACTCGCTACTGGACGGGGGCATGGGGCCATAAAAAGGAGCCTATCTCGATCTTCACAGAGCAGACAGAATCGGTCCTCCTGGGCTGGCTGGTAAGCGGCAATGAAAATAGCGCCCAGATAGATGTTAACCCCAATGGCCGAATACTATCTCCCTCAGGTGCAATTCCCCAGACCTATACACCCGCACTTGCTGTCAGCAAAGTGGAAGGAGGCGCCCTAGATAGCTCTGTGAGGGCAGAAGCCGACCTGCAATTAGGCACTGCGCCTGCGAAGCTGCTGGTCGGGCCTGGAAGCGTGGGAGACGATGTCAGCGGCTACGTCGTAGCTCCACTGGTCGAGTTCAGCCAAGACGATGTAACAGCAAGCACGAACCGTTATGCCTGGTGGGTGGGAGATGAGGGAGTTAAAGCCCGCTTCAATCTTACCGACCCCTATATCGGACAGGTTACCCCCGATGCAGAAAACACCAAAGAAAGCCGTGAAAGTCGCTATCGTTTACTTGCCAGCCAGCGCAACGGTATTGAGCGTATGACTGGAATCGGCGATAGCAACTACCCAATTGCCACTGCCACGGAAACCGATGAAGCCTATTTGGCAATTGGTCGAACGCACTCCCTGGAGTCATTGTATTTGGCAATGCCCAATGTCGAAACCACGAGCATACTGAGCCACTTCCATGACTATACGCCCTATTCGAGCACTGTCTTGGCCGATACTCAATTCGGCGGACTGCGTCGTGACCTCAGCTTCCATCTTGATGACCAATCGGGAGATACCTTTCTAGACGGCCGCAATATCCTGCCTGATGGCGAAATACCCACCTCCGAGTTTTCCGGCAGTCGCTATGCGGCTAAACCTTCGCTGTTTTCAGAAGAGCCCAGCCAAGGGGGCCTTGGATACACCAGCTTAAATCTAAGCCCCCGGCTTGGACCCAAATGGGATCAAGTCAAGTCATTCTACCAAACCGCGTATAATGAGCCCACTACTCTGGAGGTTCGCCCTGCGGTCGATGTCGATGCAGATCCTGTCGTTGTTCAATCAGCCATCACACCGGTCATACTTGATACACGACTCATGTTTGCCGTGGAGCAGGGACCAAAAATTGCCACTACATTTACCATCGTTATTGGTAACCCCTATAGCCGTCCCTTGGTCGCCTCAAATGGGCTCAACGTGCGGATAGCCCATCATCCTTTTCGTTATGACAACAGCTTTTGGGGAGAAGAACTCGGCCTCATATTGAACTATATTTCTCCCATTCAAGGTTATGATGCTAACGGTGAGGAAATACGCGACATTAGCAGTGTATTTAAGCGCAAACAAGGCACGCGTAGTAAGCACTCACCTGCCTTGGAGGACGAGGCAGATTTGCAGGGTCCCTACAAGAGCAGCCATTTTTTTCATGCCTACTATCCCATACTTAAGTTTCGAGCGCCTTATGGAGCAAATGCTCCTATTGATCCCGATGCCTCTCATCCTGGATTGCTCGATCGGGTTTATTTTCAAATACCCCCAAATCAGCTCAAACTTGCCCCAGGCGAAGCCAAAGCCTATCGTATCGCAGAAGGCTCAACATTACCTAGTGAAACTATCATCGAAAACGGTAAATCGATTACGATGAAGGTGATTCCGCTAGAAGAAATGACTGACTCCTTTCCAACTTATTATACCGAAAACTGCGATTCATATTATGTAAACGATCCAAACCTGTGGAGCTATGAAGCAGGTGGTTTTTATAGAGGTAGTCTGAATATAACATCTCAGCGCGGCGCCTACGGTGCAACGATAGATTTCACTCTCACGCTCCCCAACAATCCGGAATCACCCTTATCCCAGTTTACCGCCGGCAACAGCAATACTGATGATGTAGGAAGCACGGGAGTGCCTAGATATACGTATTATAAAGACATTTTCGCTCAAGTTCCTGAGCCTATCAGTGGTGTGCATTACTACCGGGATTTTGGTCAAAGTTCATTTTCGACAAAACCAACAATCACCCAGTATGGCGGCCTAAACCTCACCGGAGTCGTGACCAGCTCTCCACGTTATTATGACGGCACATCGAGCGAAAGGTACAAGTCTTCAAGGGAATCTACAGTGACAGGACAAGACCGCTATTTAACCTCAGAGACAGCCTTTAGTACCGACTTTGATCCTTCTAATCCCCTTCAGGCAGCATGGGGACAAGAAGAAATCGGTGGAGAAGGCTCAACTCGTATTGCTCCTTCAGGGCAGCTTATTCTACGGGATCAACCTGCTGCACAATCCCCTGAAGAAATTGCCTTCCTCTCCATTGGCCAGCTCCAACATGTAGACCTTACAGCGGATGACGAAACATTATCGACGGGCCTGCAAACAGGTAATGCCGTTGGCAACTCCTGGTATTCATTTATGGTTCCGCGGGAAGACAGCAGCACGGAGCCTGATGAAAATTGGAGCGCCCAGAGATTCAGCTACTATAATCGTGACAGCGAGCCGGGAGACAGCATGCGCTACCCCGGCTATGTTCCGGATTTGCCCAAAACCGATTTAATTCAGTATTACGACATTAGCTACTTGCTGAATGCTGCTTTATGGGACTCTTTCTATTTCTCTGGCATACGTCCGGCAAGCGGTAGTGATTCTCGTCCAGCACCATTATCAGCAAATCAGCGCCTTACCTGGGTAATGGACACACCCACGCTGGGAGAGCTTCGAGCCAGTGACGCCTCAGTCCTTATCCAAGACCCCAGTGCTTTACTACCTGGAGAAAATGGACGCGCCCCCGCTGCTTTTTTGAAAAACGAAGGCAGCTTCAATGTCAATTCCACCTCTGTTGAAGCTTGGAAAGCAGTTTTATCGGGATTGCGTGGTCTGGCCGCTAATCCGACAGAAACACCGAATCCAGATTGGACTCCCTTCGCTCGATCTATCAGGCAATCAGGTCTAGCTCAGGCTGTTTTGAGTGAGTCTGTAGCCAGCAAAGACAATACCTACGATGGTTATCGCGCTTTAACGGACGACCAAATCGATGCATTGGCTACAAACATTGTGGCCCAAGTAAAAGCACGTGGCCCATTTCTATCACTCGGGCAGTTTGTAAATCGCGTCCTTACCCCTGCGGCTGACTTCGGGGATCCAATTAGCGATTTGAGTATATCTGGAGCCTTGCAACGCGCAATTGACCAAACCGACATCAATGAACCTTTGCGCGAAGCGGCGCCACTCAGTCCTTATAAGAATGCTAAAATATACGTCGACCATTCCCTGATGCCGACGGGAACAGGCTCCGGGATTGGACGCTATCAGGGTGCACCTGGGTGGCTGACACAAGCAGACATTCTGGAATCGCTGGCCCCTGCCCTCTCAGCACGATCCGATACTTTTATAATCCGGACCTACGGTGATGTAAGAAACCCTTTTACCAATGAAATTGAGGGGCGCGCCTGGTGCGAGGCTGTCGTGCAGCGTATCCCGGAATATGTCGATGACTCTGTCCGCCCAACTGTATTACCGTCTGATGCCGGAGTGGAAAATCAGAACTACGGACGACGTTTCCAAATCATGGCTATTCGCTGGCTCTCACCCGATGAAGTTTAAACTTTTGATAACCTTACTTGTCGCTCTTGCTTCAGGGGCTAACCAACTGCTATTGGCAGCGCCTCAAGAGTCTGGCTATCGCTTTCGCGCGATTGCATGGAATATGCCGATACCCGATGCCTTATATAAAAATGGCAACGAATACGTTAGCATGGATTTGATGAGAGGAATCCTATCTAGCGAGCAAGTTATAAATGGAGATGGGCAACTGGTGTTTTATATCGAGCGTGAGGATGAAAAAGGTATGCCGAAAAAAGTGCCATTTGCAGAAGTGCAATTACTGCCTTTACCCATGAAAAATCTCGTCGTTGTCTGGCGCAATTCGGCTGGACGGTTTGAGGCTCTTGCACTTCCAGATGCCCCCGACACCCCTGGTCCTCGACAGGCGCGATTGGTTAATCTTGTTGATCGGAAACTAGCTTTAAATACGAACGGCAATACACAAGTTATACCTGCCGGTGAATCCCTCACAGTCTCAGCCGAGGGCAAAGGCGTCGGCATTAAGATTGCTCTGGAAATGGAGAATAGTGAGGGATGGAAACTGGCAGCAATGAATGCCATCCGAGTGCGCCCATCCACACGGGTTAACGTCCTCATCGCCGAGTCAAATTCCCTGGCTACGGCACCTGAAGATGAAGGGAAAGAGATTGTAGCGAAGCCACTGAGCCTGCTGGTAATAACAGACACTATTGCAAACCCTACTGAATAGATCGATCATGCGTCAAATGTTACTGCCTTCAACTCCCATGGCTTCTAGTAGAATATGAAGGCTCTGGCCGAGCACTCCGGAGGCAGATGCCAAGCCGTAAATTAGGGCATCAAAGTAAAGGGAACACCAAAAACATTACGTCAAAAGATATGTCGTTACCGTTTTCATTGTTCTCTGGGCTTCACTCAATGCCAAGCAATAGATTTTAATTACTTTCTAATATGTTATCTGAACACCACCTTCCACAACTGATCCCCAACCGCATCAACGCGGCAATCAAACGGTTAAAAGCTGAGATATGGATTAACGTCCAGTCTGTGCGGGTAGAGGCAAGCAAACCAAGAGCGGAGCAAATGCCCTTACTGGAGGCGAAGAAACTACCACTCACCCCCGTAAGCAATTGCTCTTTCTGGGGGAAGTTATTTGACCAACGTTGGTGTAAGGTAACTTTGCCGGAAACTGCAGGCAGCAATACCTGGCTCGCATGGCTGGACCAAGGGGAAGCTACGCTTTACCTCAATGACCAGCCCTACTTCGGCTTCAACGTCGCTCACCGCCATTGTCGGCTACCGAAGGGAACGCAAGTAGTCTGGAACAGTCCAGTTGCATTCAAAGCGCCATTTGGCACCCCGAGGCCAATGGCATGGATGAGAAAGGCAGTTATTTCGAGGGGGCATTCATCGAAGAGAGGAACGACTTGGCCTGGGAGGCTTACAATGATCTCAAATGCCTTTTCGACCTCGCCTTGGATCAGCGCATGCGTGAAAATGCAGCGGTCGGCACCGCCCTCAAAGAGGCTGGACAACAGCCCCCTGTAGACAAGTTTTCACCGGTATATCGACGTCTACTCCGCGAAATGGATACAGCCGTGACCGTCTGGGAAAACTCTGGCCTCAAAGCCATGCGAAAACAGCTGGCTAAAGTTTACAAACAATTCCGCATGGATAAGACCTTTTCCCGCTGCGTGCTTACTGGCCATGCACACCTGGACTTGGTCTGGATATGGCCAGAGCGTATGGGCGAGCTGAAAGCGGTCAACATTTTCGCGACGATGGATCGGCTGATGGAAGAATACCCTGAGTTTCGCTTCGCTTATAGTCAGCCTGCTAGTTATGAAGCGGTGGCGCGCCGCGAACCCAAGCTATACCAACGCGTCCTCGGGCGCATCGATTCAAATCAGTGGGAGGCCACAGGAGCCATGTATGTTGAGTCGGACACGACCATGGCCTGCGGCGAAGCCCTTGCCCGCAGCTTTGTCCTTGGCCAAAAAGGTTTTCTAGAAATCAACGGCCAACCGGCACGGCTGACATGGCTGCCGGATGTCTTTGGCTACGCTGCATGCCTGCCGCAAATCATGAAGCAGACCGGGGTGGACTTTTTCTTCACCACTAAGATGACCTGGAACGCGATTAATCTGTTTCCTTACAGCAGCTTTATCTGGCGCAGTCCCGACGGCTCTGAGGTTCTCGCACACGTTACGCAGGAGTCTGGCTATGTGACCCACATGACCATCGATAACATTAAGGCGCCCATGAACGCCAACCAACAAGCGGATGTTCATGAGGATTTCCTTCTGCCAACTGGCTACGGAGATGGTGGGGGTGGTCCGACCGCTGAGATGCTGGAGCGGGCTCGTCGTCTTGATTCACTACCGGGTATGCCGAAGATAGAATGGGGCCAGCCCGAAGCGTTTTTCCAGAACCTGGAGTCCGCTCGCGACCGTCTGCCGGTGCACCAGGGAGAGTGCTATCTCGAATATCACCGCGGCACCTTTACGACGCATGGCAACCTCAAGAGCAGCTTCCGTAATCTGGAACGCTCCATGCAAATCGCCGAAGCCGTTGCAGCCGCCACTGGCTCGCGCTGGAATATGCATGAGGCCTGGAAGCGGCTCATCTTTGCTCAGTTCCATGACTACATTCCGGGCAGCTCTGTCTGGGATGTTTATCTGGAAGGATTGCCGGAACTCGACCGACACGCCGAGAACCAACTCAAGCAGGCCCAGAAAACTTTGTCCGGCAAAGGCCAGGCTTGCCTATTTAACCCCCATGCGGTCACCGTCCGCAAATGGGTACGCGATCCAGAAAATGAAAAAGAAACCTACGTGAACCTGCCGCCCTTGTCGGGCTCAACTCTCGACAGCGTGGCGCTGGAGATTCCAGATGCAGTCCGTGTGAAAGGTAGAAACGTCTCCAACGGTCTGGCGAGCTTTCATCTCAATGCCTTTGGCTGGGTCGATAAACTGGAATGGGAAGGTGTTACTGTTCCGTTGACTGGCCCCCTCGGCCAACTCATGCTGTACGCAGACAAAGCTGGAAACTTTGAAGCATGGGACATCGATCGTCATGTGCTGTCCCAAGGAAACCTCTGCAAAAGCAAGGCCGCCATCACGACAATCCATGACGGACCTCGATCTGGGTTTGCCGTCAAACGCAAAATCGGCGACAAAAGTGAGGCGACCGTCAAGTTCCTGCTTGAGTCCGGCAGTCCGCTCTTACACCTCGAAATCGAACTCGATTGGCAGGAACCGGAAAAGCTGCTCAAGCTCTTGGTCCCAACCGCTTATGCCGCCACGTATGCACGCTTTGGCGGACCGTTTGGCTCGGTGCAACGCGCGCAGGCGCCCAATGGCCTGACCGCCGAAGCCATGTGGGAAGTGCCCTTCAGCCGCCACTTGGCCGTGTATGACGACGGTGAACGCGAAGGCTTGTTCGCTGTAACAGAAAGCAAATACGGCGCAACTGTGCGCAATGGTCAAATAGGCATAAGCCTAGTGAGGAGTCCACGGGTAACCGGGTTTGACAACCACGCCTTTGCTTGGCCACCACACCTTACGCGCCTAACGATTGACTCTCCCTATAGCGATATTGGCAAACATTTCATACAACTCTCCTTGGGGCGCTATGATTCCGGGCTCTCCCGTGAACGGCAACCAGCCTCGATAGCTGAGACGCTCTTCACTTCCCCGCTCTCCTACAAAGGCACTCCAATCGAGCCAGCGATTCAGTCACTGGAAGGTGGCGAAACCTTGGTGCCCTGCTGGGTTAAACCCACCGACGACGGAGGCTTCATTCTTCGCCTGCATGAAGTCGCTGGCCAACGCGGCCAAGTTAAGGTAACGACACAGCCTGGCTGGAATACTTCATTAACCAATCTCAGCGAAACGACCCCAGAGCCCTGCAAAGGCGCCATTACTTTCGGTCCCTACCAAGTGATCAGTCTCTTGGTGGCCAAAACGTAATATCTAAATGGGGAATCGAACCCCGTCCGAACTTACTCAAAAGAATCTACGGACCAACCATAGCCGAGAGCATGCCAACTGCTTGCCGGGCCAAAGTAAAATATGCGCCATGAACAGCTCCTCGACTAACCAACCCTACAGGTTTTTCAGGAGCTAATCTCGCCTGCTTTAAACTGAACGACCAATCACCTAGCCCTCCTCGTGGCGCAGTCCCGGATTACCAACCATGCCCGCCGTATCTTTCAACTCCAATGCTCTCGGCTCAAAATTGCTATTGGCGCGACCATCCACGCGATATCCCCTTGAACAAAAAATGCCCTCACCTTCAGTCAACAACAGACACAGATGATGGGAAAAGCTGAAATTGCGACAAAATGGCTTAGAGTTGATGTTATGAAATA
The DNA here is from genome assembly GCF_027257155.1 of Cerasicoccus sp. TK19100. Classification (NCBI taxonomy): domain Bacteria; kingdom Pseudomonadati; phylum Verrucomicrobiota; class Opitutia; order Puniceicoccales; family Cerasicoccaceae; genus Cerasicoccus; species Cerasicoccus fimbriatus. The sequence continues at coordinate 243,722 of NZ_JAPWDU010000001.1, read as the reverse complement.
GATCACCATCGACTCGCCTGAGGGGATAAAGTTTGTACAAAACGGTTATGAAATACATCTCCGCAGCCCGACCATAAAGGATCAGTTGCGAACTTTTGCTTAGGGTTAGTCCCCCTTTCGCACACCAGCATCGAGCAATGCTAAACTACATGATTGGCAACGTCTTATAGAATTGATATTCCAGCATGAAATTTTCTAGGCGAAAAATATTATGGTTATTTAATGCCATAAATAACCGCACCCTAGCTTTTTCCTGCCCGTAATACCTGGATATTCATGGGGGATAGAAAGACCGCAAATCCCAACAGCCATAGGTGCCTGAAGATTGCCTGACTTCTAGTAAATCACTACACTTTCATCCAAAAAATCATTCCTCGACAGCCATCTCTTACAAATCGCCGCCGAAATTAAGCATTTTAGCAGAATCCGTACAGCAATAAGAAGCAATCTGAGCCAACTTGCTTACTATTCAAGCGCAATCTAAGCAGAGAAAAACTACGCAACTTGGCGCTGGTAGTAGTTCAACAGTCCACCCAAGCAGGAACTCTTGACCACCCTACCCTCGCCGTTCACCGATCGCTCATGCTCCAAGCAAGGAAACGGAATCTTGTTGTCCAATCCTTGATGATTCCGTTCTGAGTGATAATGCTCCATAATATACTGCTCAATCGCTCGGCGCACGGAACCTTCACCGATCAGGATTAGCTGATTCAAGCATTCATGCTAGATCGATCGGACAAACCGTTCGCCAAAGGCATTCCAGTTCGGCGAACGCGCCGGAAGCTTAATCGCTCGGATATCCACACTGCGAAAGACCTTACCAAATGCTCTGGTAAAATTACTTCCGCGATCATGAATGAGGTAGCCCTGAGGCCAAGGCCGTGAAGCGGTCCATCGGAGCCAGTCAGTTCTCTGACTTGTTGCTCGCAGCATTCGCCAGTTGGATGCTCAGTCATGCCACCGAAAATCACCCGGCGACTTTCCAGGTGAATGAGAAAAAGTACATAATAGGTTGCTAGATGAAAACCGTTCCAAGCTTCGACAGTGAAGAAATCGCAGCCCAAAAAACATCTTTGTGACGTGCAATGAAGTCGGCCCACCGCGTTTTTTTTCCAACGCCCTAGCGCTGGATCAATACGGTTACGTTCCAGAATCTGGCGAACTGTTTATATGCAGATCGAATGACCCAGATTGTTCATGCGGTTCCAATATTCAGAGAACCGGAAAGCACCAAAGGCTTCGCCAGCAATACTTTTCCTTCTATTATAATCAATTTTGGCGCTACCGCGAGGAAGTCGCAATCCATCCATTCATGAAGTCGATGAATTTTAGGCAGTATAGGGAAAAGTAGTCAGTAATCCCTGCATTCATCCGATTAGAGGCATGCTTCGCGAGTAAGGCTCTAGCCAATGAGACCCCAATTCAAATTGCTACTAAAGCAATTATTATTGACGCCCCGCAATTTCTATAATAGCAATCCCATGGCCTTAACAACCCCAACTAAACCAAACCCCATCGCAAAACTACCCACAAAAAATGAAAAAATTAATCCTATTCGTATCTTCGTTAGTCAGCATTCCCCTCTTCGCACTGCAACTGCATGTTAGCAACTTTGGCGCGATACCAGACGACGGAATCGATGACACCAAGGCAATTAATGACGCGATAGCTCAAGGAAACAACAATACGATCATCTTTGCCCCAGGCGTTTATGATCTCATCACTCCAGACCCGGAACCAGATCGTTACTTAAAGATCAGCTCGCTGCACAATGTCACCCTTCAAGGCGCAGTGACTTCCGCCGGGAGGCCCGACACCACGCTACTTCGCCATCTCACGGTTGAAGAAATGGCCAGTCCTCCTCGCACGGCTTATATTTATAACGGCAGTAACATAACTCTGAAAAACTTCATCATCGACAACACCCCCCACCTTTGTACATCCGGAGAGATTACGGAAAAATATACCCTTTCCGATGGAACTCAAGGCATTCGGGTTGCGATATTCCCAGGGCTCCCAATGGATGCTGACATGCCCTGCTATTCAGCCAATGCCTGGAACCCTGACACACAGGACCTCAAAGAAGGTGTCGAAAGCCTGACCTACACAACTTCCCCGGGTGATTGGACCATCCATGACGCAACTAACCGGATTATGGACCTGAACAATCCAACCGGACTCGATTTCTACAACGATATCGAAGTAGGCGAATTCATTTCCTGGCACTACGGATGGGATGGGAAGCACCAATTGCAAGCTGTGAATACTGATGGCGTGACGTTCGAGAATCTGACGATCCGCAATGCCGTAAACATGGCCATAATCTTCGGTGCCTGCTCAGACATCACCTTGACCGACATCACGATGCGACCTTCAGGTAATCAGTTGCCAGTTGGGCCACGAGACGGCATCCATATCTCGCGATGCACCGGCGCAGTGAATATCTCTAACCTGGACATCACCGGCGTTCGCTGGGATGGCTTGGTCGTTCGCACTCCTTACGCCAGAATTCTCAATATTACTGGTGCCAATAGCCTGAATATGGCCGTGGAAATGAACACCTTTAGCCAACCAATCGCCGCCAATAGCATCCTGACTTTCGTTGACTCCAATGGACAGTGGACCGACCTCAACGTAAACAACGCTTATCAATACGATATGCAAAATGACGAAAGCTACTATGCGGTGACGCTTAATGCCAACCTACCAAGCTTCGCCCAACCCGGGACCAATCTACATGTTGGCGGCCTGGCACCTAGCTCTGTCAATATTTCCGACAGCAATTTCGAGAGCATTGCCGGAGCTTCAATGATCCTTCTGACCAATGATGTAACCGTCGAGAACACATCGCACCGCAAAATCATGTTTGAAGCGATTCATATGGGCGCACACGCCGCAGAAGGAATCACCGGTGACAACATCCAAATCTTGAATTCGACATTCGACAGCTGTGGATGGCTAGGCAAATGGGGCCAACCCGCTGGCAGCATTATCCTCTACAACGCACACAATGTCGCCACCGAAGATCGTCTGCAAAATGCCGTCATTTCAAATAATCTATTTACCAATCAGCTCTACGATGCGTCTATTCCCTCCATCTACCTGGCGCACATCAACGGCGTCACACTCAATGGAAACACCTTTGAGAATGTCTTCAAGGGAATGAAATTCGACACCTCGACGGCAAGCAACTACACCGTCACGAACAACGAAATAATCATCGATAATACTCGTAATACGACGACCTACTCCGAAGTTTCGGGCAATTTCAACAACAGCTCACTCCAAGGCTATAATGGCTCCAATACCCGCTATGCCTGGTGGAGCGGCGCAAAAGCTGAGTGGACCTTTATCGCGCCCAAGTCATCCAATTACGATGTCTACATCTATGTGGTCGAGCATGCCAATGCCGACTCCAACGCATTGATTTCTGTCGAGAGCGACAGCACACTGGCTCAGTATAGCGTCGACTTCACGTCCGGTGGCAGCGGGTGGCGCTACCTGGGAACCTATCCCTATACCGGCCAGGCCTCCTACACGATCTCCAATCAGGGACAGGGTGGCTACTTACGCGCCGACGCCGTACGCTTTGTTCAACAATAAAGCAGAAAAGTTCTCCGGGCGAAGCATATGCTAAGCCCGGAGAACTACCCTTTTGTTCTACCCCCCCGGTAGAATTAAATACATTCAGTCTTCCACAGCGCTATTGCTGAATAGTAAATCCCGACAGAGGCTCTCGCGCTTTACCTGCATGATATCTGTCTCAAAAGTATCCTCCTATTGCCCGCTGGGTAGGACGCTGTGGAAGTTATTGCCCGAGCGAAACTGCCCTATCGTTATCTCACCAGGCCCATTGTTTACGACCGCAACTGAATGCAGCATCGCCTTGCTTTGTCTTTTCTGGTTGATCGGCCAACCGTTCGTCATGTTGGTGTTACCCTCGGCGTCGATATTGGGATAAAAATACGGCTCTTGGATTTCTGCCGGAAGCGGTAGCGGATAAGCAATCATGCTGACGCTATCCCGCTCATTTGCAGCGCCAGGAGTCACACGGATCACCAATAGAAAATCCTCACCATTGCCGAAGAACGGCGTCTGGCTTTCAGAGGATGGAAAGGCAGTCTTCGTCGATGCCAAGCTCTTAAAATCCTCTGACTTGTTATCCCAGCCCACAGGCCGGTCACGCAAACCGATGGCCAGATCATTGTCACGATCAACGCGGGCAGAGAGCGTCATCGCCTTGATGGCATTATAGAATTGGACTGAGAAGTCCGTCGGAGATTCTTTTTTGACCTCCAAACTAAAGTAGTGCGGAAGACGCCCCTCGATAGCGACAGGCTTTGCCAAATCAAATTCGCTCGAAGCGCCCTCTCCGAGCGTAACAAGATCGGATGACAGCTGCTGCGTATCCCCAATCAGTTGGACACGCTGCTGATCCGCCAGAATAACCACCTCTTCCGGCTTACGATTCAGCATCCGCCGCGGACGAAAGATTCTCAGATAATCCACCGACATGACATCGCCATCAGCCTCGTCGGTAAGCGGCGTCCAAGGGCTATCCCAGGGAATGTTGCTAAAGATGACCTTCATTCTATCGCCATTATAGCCGCCACGATAGACCCAATCATCCTGACCATGATTTCCATAGGCCTCCTTTTCATAATCAGGATGCCATCGATCAAATTTGCCAATCCCTGTCCACCACTGGTCGACATACTGAAAGTGTGATTTACCGCGCCAGACTTCTTTGCCATCGAAGGTAAAGATGGTCTCGTCTTCACCGTACCAGAGCCCCCAGACATGGTAATCATCCCACGTGTGTCTTATATTCGTTCCCTGGGCGATATGGCTGTGCTTGCCGTCCTCGTTAAAGATGTATCGATAGCCTTTCCAGTCGTGCCAAGCAAGATGCCCGCGGCCCGTATTCTCAAGCTCTGTGTCTCGACGAGTTTCAACAATATCGATTTCGTACTTATCACGCGTCTCACCCGCGCCATCCACATTCACACAAGCTAGCCAGAAGGCGTTATTAACTCCGCTAGCGTCACCCGGCTTAAAGCGTGCCTCAACGTAACTGTTGAGCGGCAGGGGTTCACGCATGTAAACATAACCGGCAGTCCATTGCGCAGTCTTACCTTTATGTTCACGCTCCTCCTTTCGAACATGGAGCAAGAGATTGCCATCTTTGACCTCCAGATTTTCAGGGCCGCGAAGCGTGTCATTTTTGATGCCCGCTTCACCATACTCACGCGACACCCATACATCGAGATCCAGTTCTCCGGTGTTAAAATCATCTTCGAACACCAAAACCAGCTCCTCCCCCGTTGGATTAATGATCGGTTGCGGTGATGTCGACTCAGCTCCATCTAGCGCTGCGTCCATTGCCCTACCAGCATCAGGTGGAGCACTGGCAAGAGGTACTGGCGGCAACTCATTTTTACTACAGGCGGCACCAAGCAGGAGCATGGAGACACCCAGGATCATAAGCTTAAAGCGGTCTCTTCGAGAGGTAACATTTGGAAGGGTCATGACATAAAATTGAAATTAATATTGCTATTAAAGCAAGATTATATTTAGAAATCTGTTTCACAAAAGCGGCTAATCCGTCGCTACGAATGTTTACCTATAGAAGAAGCGAATATATTTTGAGAACAGATTGCTACTCGCTTCCCGTAAAACACCTAAAGCCTCGAAAGAAGTATTGACAACGCCCATTATCTGCTATTATAGCAATATTTAGTTTCTACTTTAACGGTTAACCTCTACGTTTAAAATGCCCCAAATCAAAGAAGTTAAACAAGGATTCACGCTGGTGGAATTACTCACCGTGGTTGCCATCATCGCAATCCTCGGTGCCATCCTCATCCCAGTCGTTGGCAATATTAAACACTCGGCGCATAATACAAAATGCGCCTCTAACCTTCGCCAACTTGGCCTTGCGACCATAAGCTATGTTCAGGAGAACGAGTCCACCTTACCGCAGTTGGATTACACCTTCGTCGAAACCCTTTTCCCCTATATTTACCCAAATCGCGCGGATAGCGTGCCAGAAATTAAAAGCGGCGAGGCGTTCCCGGAAGGCTTGATGAACACCGTCTTTGAATGCCCATCAATGGACCATGATGTCATAAATGCCCGAGGATACGCCATCAATGATCGCTTGGCCTACATCCAAATAGTCGAGACCGACAACGGTAATAAACCAAACAAGTGGAACCTCCCCATATCAATCATCGAAAACCCAGCGCTAACCGCAATTTTCTCAGACACCTACACAACCAGCAGCATGACTGCCGCTATGCTCCCAACACAGGTCCAATCATTGGAGCGTCACGATCATAACAATGTCGTTTTCCTCGACGGCCACGTCGAAGAGATTATGCCCGACGATCCACGCGTTGAAGAGATTCACGGACCTTTCTGGAAAGGAAAACGCGCCTACTGATCGTCATGCTGCCCAAACACTTTTCACCATCCCAATTCGCGTATAACAGACCCATCAATTAATCCACGAAAAACCAAAATACTATGAAAATCACCCCAGCACTCCTCTCCATACTGGCGTCGACCAGCGTTAGCTTCGGCTTCACAACAATTGCTGATTTCAATAGCGTCTCCACGGTGCCCACTACCTTGAACACAAGTCCCGCTAACACTACGGGATCTGGCTTTGCAGGAGGCAGCGTCTGGGACAGTGGTTCTACAACTTTGGTGGATGTCATTTCCGATGATCTCTCCGCTCCAAGCGGCACCAATTACAATCGGCCGCAAAGCACTGGAGCAGGCCCGCGCAAGGTGCTGTTTGAGCTGTCAACAGCCAGCCCATTCACCGGAACCAACAGCCGCGCAGTAGGTCGCGACCTTGAGTCAACGGTAAACAGCGGCGAGGCCTGGATATCTTTTCTCGTTAATGTGCCATCGGCTGGTAGCGGCTCTTTCGCCGCCATTGCCTTTAACAACTCCAACCTCAATGCTTCCCTTGGAAATGGTATGATTCTAGGTGCCGGTTCCGATGGAAATCTTTACTACACAGGCAACGGCATGGGAGGAAACAGTCAGGTCACCGCCAGCAGTGTCATTGTTGCCGATAGCAATAATCTAATTCTCGCTCGACTGGACTTCGACACCGACACGATCGACATTTGGGCTAACCCTGATGTCGACAACCTGGGAACAGCCGACATTGCTGGCGCTTCCATTGCCAGCTCGGTAACCCCCGGCCTAACCCGCCTAACCGTTGGCGGCAACAATGACGCGCAGCTCGATAATCTGCTTTTCAGCAACGACCCGGACTCCTATTTCCAGGTAACTGGATCAACCATCCCTGAACCTGCGACCTATGCAATGATGCTAGGTGCCCTGACTCTGGGCATTGCAACCATCCGTCGGCGCCGCTAAAACGAGCCCATTTTTACTTTGACAAAGCCGCCTGCACAGGGCGGCTTTTTATCGTTTTTCCAGAGATACTTGATTCCCCATGCTAATCTTACTCGATGGAGACAACCATCCTCTCCCACCAAGCAGGATCTCGAGACAAAGCGTGAGATGACGTTGCCAAAAGACATATTCCCGTAAAGATAGATCGAAAGAAGATGGTCGCATTACCCAAACAGCCGAATAAAAGCCTCATCGATGGCATACTCTGCCTCCAGGCGGTTTTGAGCCGCTCCGAACCGGTGGGCGTCGCCCAAGTCGCTGCGGAGCTGAATATGGAAACGACTCGCGTGCATCGCTTGTTAAGGACCTTAGCCGCATCCGGTATGCTTCACTGGACAGACAAGCGAAAATACGCCGCCGGCCCCGCGGTGCCTGTGTTAGCGACACAAACCATGCATGCTTCGGGCTTCTACAAAGCGATAGGTCCGATGGCCAGCTTGCACAATGAGCTAAATATGACTACCGCCATGGGACTCCTGTGGAATCGATCCGTCTCCTTCCTTTACCACGCAAAGCCCGATGAGCCTCTTACCACCGCAATCAGCAGCCTGGACGTATGGCCAGCCACAGTTTCCGGCTTGGGCATTGCACTGCTTGCCCTACTCCCGGATGAGACAGTCGTTGAATTATATACGGGCCGGGATATCCCGAAATTTGACTCAGTAAAGCATCTACAGGAAAAGCTTTCCGAAGTTCGTGAATGCGAATACGCCATCCATGATAATACGCTGGCGATTAGCATTGAAGTTAATTTTATGGCGGCCATCGGCTTCAGTTCGCCAAAGGTATCGCCCAAGACGGTCTCAAAATATCTTCCTCGTCTACTACAATGCAAAGAGGAAATTCTCCAAGAGCTTAGCTCTGAATCCAATAAGGCTCACGACAAGCCCATCTATTAAGGAGCCCCCCCCCCTCAACTAGCGCAGTTCTAAAACCGCGAAGGAATATACTTGCGCCATTAATGTCGTAAATACGGGGCAAAAACTGCTTATCAAAGCAACCACTGGCCCTCCCATATAAGGGTTACCCAGCCAAGAATACTGGCATTTGCCGGTTGACGTCTTGCTAATAAAGCAAATACAATAGTGCAATAATAGCAATTTTTGTGCAATGGATACATCGCAACCGATTACAACGACCGCCCCTTCAGAAACAATCTGCCCTACATATATCGACATCAGTCACTACACGCGACCAGGAGACGTTGATTCAGCGCCGGGAATACGGCAGGCGGTTAGGGAGGCGAAAGAGACAGGCATTACCCGCATACATTTTGAAGCAGGACGCTACATTCTAAAGAGCAGCATCGCCCATGCAACAGGCGGCATTATCCACGACGCCGGAAGCCGTGACATCGAACAAAAAAAGGACTGCCACATCCTGCTCGATGACTTGCCATCATTCACCCTCCATGGTGCCGTCGACCAAACCGGGAAACCAGCCACCACTCTGGTCGGCTGGAACGATTTAAAAAACGATGACTTTCTACCGGCGATACTCTGGTGTGAACACTGCCCTGAGCTAAGGCTGCAAAACTTGGCGTTCACCCGCGAGCCAGCTTTTACTTCCGCTGGTCTGGTAACCCAAAAAACAAACGACGCCATAATCGTCGAAGTCTTGCCGGGCTGCCCGAGTTGGGACAATATGGGTGCGTATTGCGTTAACCGTTTCACGGACAATGGCGCAAAGCTCACCGGCGAGAGCATCACCTACGGGCAAGGTGCCAGCGCTAACTGGAAATCTGCTGGCCAGGACCGCTTGAAGATCAGCGATGCACGCATGCACGCTATGGTTAACTGCGGCGAATACCTCTCATGGCATCAAGGAGCCAAAACGGATTTCCAGATTTACATCAGCCAATGCGATAACCTTCATTTACAGAATCTACGCACTTACAACAGCAACGGTTTCTGCATGCTTACTGAAAGCTGTCGAAACATCACAGCCAATGCTGTTCACTTTCGCCCCGATGGCCACCGACTTTTTACCGGTCCTCGGGACGCTTGGAAAATCTTTAAGTGCAGCGGACGCATTACCGTGGATGACTTTCAAGTCCATGGCGTACGTATGGACGGGCAAAACATGCACAGCAACTGGCTTCACTTCCAGAGTCACATCGATGCGAACGAAGCGATTTTCTTCTGCAAGTACACCTACGCGCCGATCCTGCCCGGCAGCGTGATTGAGTTTTATGATCAACTCTCGCAACAAACTCGCATCGTAAAATCCGCCAGGTTGGAGTCAGTCGTCGAGAACGAAACAAGAGGGCATCTCTATCGAGTTCAGTTCACGTGTCCCATTCCTGAGTTCGTCCGAAAAGACACCATATGCTCTGCCCGCGGATGGGAAGCCGATCAATACACATGCACAAATTCTGAGTTCATGAACATTGCGGGAGCCGGTCATCTATCTCGCTATGACAACTTGACCATTCTCAATAATCGCTACCAGAACATTATGAACCCCGGAGTGCTGCTGGGCGCGGAAATGCCAACCCACTCCGAGGGAGGCCATGCGACGAACATCCATATCGCACAATGCGAATTCGATAACTGCGGATTTTTCCCAAGGTATGGAACCGCAGGCTGCATCGGCGTGCATTCCTTTGGCTTCGACCTACCGCTTAATCATGACATTGAAATTACGGAAAACCACTTTCGAAACTCGACCATTGGCATTCAACTGATGACCGCTCGCGATGTGAGAATTTGGAATAATCAATACGAGAATATTGATGAACGTGTTCGGATCGATAAAGACACTACGCGCTCAATCCATATCGACGAAACCTAATTTTTGAGCCTTTAGCCGTTTTTCGAGAAACTAATCATCCACTCGAATAGCTCGAGTAGATTTTTTATCAACCGCCACCGACTGCTCAAACCCCTCATAGACGTTGTTAAAGATATGAACGTTCGTAGCATTGCGGACATCGATCGCCACCGCATCAGGATAGCCATGAGGATTTTTGAAAGTGTTCCCGTAAATTTCAATATGCTGATTATACATGGGATTCTCAAAGTAGCGATTCAGTGAGTGAATCAGCAAAATCGCCGGCTGTCCGCGACGCGCAATGTCGACCCAACTAACGTCTTCACACAGGTTATTGCGGAAAACGATATTCCTCGCGAAAGCGCCGGAAACATAGTTTGCGCCTAGCTTGATCTGATAAGAGTTATCCCGAAAAATACAGTCCTCGATGATGACATTCTCTTCAAAATTCACAATCGCACTGCCAAAGTTTCCTTCAAAAACGCAGTCGCGGATGATCCCTCTATCGAGGGTATAAGTCTGAAAACTAATGACATCTCCGGAAGCGACGCCATCTGGCAATCCACCTTCAACACGATAAAGATAGCGCTTCTCCCCGATCGTCTCGACCTTCGCTACATTGCGATCCTGTGGCTCCGCTCCAATCCAAAACCGCAACGCGTCGCCTGCCGGGATTTTTCCAGCGGGCTTAAGATTGGTTTCGATAACAATTTCTCTATCCGACTTCACTTCCTTGATCACGCCAAAGCTTTTACGAATGACGAGCGGGTCCATGCGTAACCCCTTGAAATAACAGTCCTCGACCAATAACTCTCCAGCAGTGTTACTGAAGTGAACGCCATCGCGACCACCAACAGCCAGATTTCCATTTTCCGGCATAAACCGCATCTGCCTCAGGGTGACATTGCGATTGTATCCAGCCAGAATGCCAGCGTTACTGACATTTGGAAGATTGATATTTTCCAGGACAACATCTTCCGAGTACATCATCTCGATCTGATTAAACGCGTCGCTCGATTTATGATGCCAGCTAACCAAGTCTCCCGGCTCAAGGTAGTCACTGAACCCCTGCCCCGTCATCTTCAGCAAACGGCCATCTGAATTAGGGACAACCGACCAATACGCCTGAACATTTAGCCCAATCGTGAGTGTCGCCTCCGAAGGTCTAGCTCCGAAACGCTTAAGTGTTCCGGAATCCTGTTCCCAGGCATGAGCTGAAGCAGCTCGCATGCCGTCGTAGGCAGGCAACGATGGCAGCACTTCAACCGTGACCGTATCATTCTCCTTATCCACGGCGACCACCCGCGCAGTCGAGCCCATGGGTGGATCATTGCTCAAAATAAAATTCCTTAAAGCTAATCCTTTGGCGTCGTGGATACGCAATTGGATCGGCGGCTTTGAATCATTATTCAGTGTGATGGCCCTCTCCAAGCGGGTGGCGGGCATCCCTGCCGTATCCGTTGCGCCAAGCAGCTCAAGATCCCTCGCACCATTAATCACCAAGTAGTTGTCGTGCCCGTATCCCGTCACAGATACGACTTCCAACAAACGATACGTTCCCGGCTCAAAAATCAACCGTTCGGCTTTCTGCTCTATCGCCGCTTCGATGGCTTTTTGTATCGCCGCTGTGTCACTGAGCTGGTCATTCGGAATCGCTCCAAAATCTCTGACGTGCAACTCAGTCGACTCCGCACCCAGGCAAGCGCCAGATAAAAGCGCCAGTGACACAAGAAACTCTCTAAGAAAAGCAATAAGCTTAGGCATGATTTAATTCTCCTTAATAATAACTCTATCGGTATTCTCACTGACTTCCACCACAGCATCTAGTCGCCTGGAATCATTGATACGGTTTCCTTCAATTATGACTTCTTCGGCATTATTCACATAAATGCCAAAGTGACTGCGATCGTTGTCGAAGTCGTTCAAATCACTCGTCAGCAAGTTATTCAAAATCTGAACATTCCGAGCATTCTGTACGGATATACCGTACTCCTGCCAGTTATTGATTCGGTTACCAGATATAAGGATGTTTTCATGCCCACGGCCATCCGCCAAGGCGTGGGCCATCTTGTACATAATTACTTCGATTTGACCTTTGCCTTCCCTGCCCCTAACGAAGCCCGAATCAGATATCGTATTGTTCAGAATGTAGATATCCTGACTGCTCAGGCCATTGCGCCAAAGATCAGGTTCGTTGCGTAGAACAATCGGCACATTGGAAATATAGGCGTAGTCATTTTTTTCGATAACGCCACTAATTGCACGCACGACAGTCCCAAAACGACGAATGCGGGAGAAACGATTATTCCGCACAGCGAAATCGCGGTTCACTAAAGTGAGGCTAAAGATTTGATCGTTGAGCAATGGGTCCGACCGATTGGTTTCAAGTTGCTGCTTGATCGGCTTAGTCAAGGTAAGTAGAAAATGCTCCTTCTCAACGCCGCCGGAACCAGCGTTTTGCAGCTCAATAGAGTCGACCTTCGCCTCCTCAACAACCGTGGTTCCATCGCGTGGATTGAAAATGCGAACCGAGTGGCCAGCCTTCAAATTACAAAACTGAAGATCAACCCGAAGCTCTGTAGGCGATTCCTGCTTGAGAATAAAGACGCCCTTGGCGTAGATCGCAATGGCGTCATCGCCTATACCTTCAAAATTACATTTCTCCACCCAAGGGCCAACTTCGCTTGAGCGCACGTGCAACCCATCCGCATTGCCGCCAAACCATTGGCCATCGGGAATCAGAGACTGACAATGCAGCACCTTTAGCGCAGAGCTCTCAAAACTCGTATAATGTCCGCCTGAAACACCATAATTGGTTAGATTGAAGAACGTGACATTCTTTCCGCCTTCCACCCGAGTCAGCCCGCGCCCTTTATGGCGTGCAAAAACTATGTATTTACTTCCGGGCGTGAAGAACTTCGCCTGATGCGGCGACTTAAGTTCAAGCGTGTATGTGGCTTCGCGTTCTCCATTAACCTGCTTACGGACCTTACGCTCAATCGTCGATAAAACTAGCGGCGAATCGTCCAGGAGCTTGCCCGGAATTCTCGGATCAAGAAGCACCCCCCAAGTCCAATGCTTGAGTATGGTCGGACTATCAAAAGCAGGTAACTCAGGGTGCTCCATGACCACGCTAAACTCACCCGTCGAGTCATCCACGCTTTGCACAACGCCAATTGCAAAAGGAAGGGGATCATAACGGATAGTTAAGTCGCGAATCAGGATGCCATTGCACTCAATTAAATGAGCGAGACCACGATCCACTTCAGTAATGATCAACTCAGCCCCCTGCCCTTCAATGATCATATCCGACACTTTGTTCAGCCTGATCAAATCCGTATCAGTGGGCGCAATGCGATAATGCCCCTTCTTCGCGAAACGAACGATACATGGCGTGTTCGCGGCAGCTTCTTTTATGACCTGTTCAATTCCAGCCGCATCAGCACCATCCGGAATGTCATAGATGTTCTGAATATCCCGGATTGTAAATTGAGATACCGAGGCCGGGCTCACACCGCCATCTTCTCCAATAGGTCGCACCCGCCAATAAAGCTCCCCCACCGGCAAGGGCTTATCCACCACATACCGCGCAATCTCCATCACGTCGCGATCAATGATTTTCTTAAACTCCGGATCTACCGCGATCTCGATCTCATAGCGATCAGTGTCAGGCTCTGAAGCCCAGAAAAAGTCAGGCGTTCTGGAAAAAGTCGTGGAATTGTTGGCAGGAGTCAGCAGTTGAAGCTCTGCCACAGGACGAGACAATTGTGTGCTTTCCTCTACGGCGAAGCTTTCCAAGCCATAGATCAGAGTAAACACCGCCCCTACCCATAGTCGAAACAGCAACTGGATGTGGTAAAATAAGCGCAACATGTTAAGACTAAAACTCCAAAACCAACTTCGGCTCGCGCTTCATCAGAGAGGTTCCTTTCTCTGAAAAGAAGATAACTCCGGCGTCATCCACCATCCCCTCGGAAACGATAATGAGCGTAAGATACCTCGAGCCCGTCCGATCACTGCCAACTTTCTGAATCATTTTCACAAGTCGCTCGTCACTCCAAACCACAGCCTCGTCACCTTTCAAGGTAGAGGTATCAACCTGCGTAGTCGCCAGCAATGTAGCCTTTCCTCGCTCCAGCAAACTAGGGTTATTGGCGTCATTCGCGGGCGCGTTCTCCCAAGTGATCGCTGACAAAGTCGGGTCATCGATATCACTCGTAAGTCCATACACCGATATAGGTGTCAATCCTGCCGGTTCGCCCAGGAGGTAGTCTTCCACTCGCGTGTTCAGCGAAACTGACGCGTTCTCCAGATCGTCCAGAGCATCTTCACTAAGGTCTGCTAAATCAAATACGAGATAGATCTTATGCGCATGCCCGCCTCGTGCTGAAACACGCAACGTTTTGCTGGGCTGAACCACCTCCTCAGGCGTATATCTGGAAACCGAGCGATCAGCATGCGCGACAATTTCCATTTCGCCGGATAGCGTCACTGCCAGGAAGAGAGATAGTCCGATTAAATATCGGGATATTTTCATGATATTATTTGGGGTTCTATTGTTTTTTTATCAGAAGAATCATCCACCGCGACATCATGGTCATTCCGATGCTCATCAAACTCATGCACCGAACCGTCGTCATCAAATTCGCGCTTGGTCTGCTTTAAGGTTCGGAACAGATCAAACAGATCTCGTGTACCGCCAATTAAAAACCATACGACAGTAATCACGCCCATTACACCGCTGAGAATAACCATAAAAAACCACCACTGCCCCCAGACTTGGTTAGAAATCCCAACCGTTAGGCCAAGCACAGTGCCAACGATAAAACAGATAAACCAAAACAGCGTCCAGGTAACCTTTAACCGGTAGATGAAGCGGTCGCCGCGGGTAAACTCGTCAGTGAATCCCATCAAGCGCCCCACTAGCCCAGTTGGCTGATGATCTCCCTCGACCCTTGAATCCTCCAGCGCATACTCGCCACGATGCAGCATTTTCTCCAAGTTGTAAGGTTGTCGGCAAGTTGCGAGCGAAACGACAACAAAGCTGAGGATCGAGCAAATGTAGGCAATCATGGCCAGCCATGCGCCGTTGAGCGGAAACTTGGGAGCCAAGCTAACCAAAGCGGGAATCGATGGCCACACCGCTTGCAATGTAATCCCCCCAGCACCAATCAGTAGACCAACCGTCATGGATGTCCAAGCCCCTTGCGTCGTAGCACGCCGCCAATAGAGACCGCCAATAATCACGGCACCCGAACCACCGAGATAGATGGTCCCCGTCAACAACATATACATGAAGAGATAATCTTTTAGCGGAAAAAACCAGCTCCAGAAAAAAGCAAAGAGGGCAACGCCAATAACGGACAGCCTCAGTAGCACCAGTTGTTGCTGTGGCGTGAATGGTTTGTTGCGGAATGGCAAAACGACATCCTGAATGAAAATGCTCCCCCACGAATGCAACTGCGTGTCGTCAGTTGAGATAGCCGCAGCAATCATCGCGGCGGCAAATAGCCCTACGAGTCCCACCGGGAAAAGCTGGCTCATCACCATTGGCGTCAGCATCTGCTTCTGGGTTTGCGGATCTACAATCTGGCTTATCGACGCCTGAGCCTCGCTGGCGGTCTGTGAGTAATCTACATTGTGTAAAACCACATAAGCGCAGATGGGCATGATCAAAAACATGAGATAAGTTAAACCACTTCGCCACTCGGCCAAAACTCCAGCCATCTTCTGCTCGTGCGGTGACTTTGCCGCGCAATTATAACCCTGGTTTCCCTGCCAACCAAGACGGTTGTAGAAGATCTTAAAGCCAAAGATAGCGAAGAACCAGAAGTTGAAATCCTTGATCTCTCCCTGATCAAATGGGTTGAGCATGCTCTTGCCACTGGGCGCAGTTTCCAAGGTGGTGATGATATCGCTCCAACTAATTTTCCAAAGCAGCACCCCCATGATCAGCAAGAAAACGATGTTCACAAACTGCCCCTGGAAGAAGTCAGTAATCATGACAGCAATCATACCACCAAACAACGTGAAGCAGGCTGCGATTGAAAGCATCACCGCCATAATAAAGGGCATGGTGCTAAAGGTAAGGCCAAGCAGTTGAAAAGATTCAGGCAGCCCGCAAAAATGAATTAGAAAGAGCGCAGTGATACCAGGGAAAACGCCGTAATTCAGGATGCCGCTAATCCACGCCAAAATGCCGGCATATATTCGAAAACGCCGACTATACCTCATCTCAAAAAACTGAGCCATCGTCATCGCCCGGGTTTCACGGTAGCGGTAGGAAACCCATCCCGAAAGCGCCGCAACCATCGCAAGTGGTGCCATCATCAACCCCCACCAACTAGCCGCAAAACCAGCTTGGTAAAACTTCTCGAAATTCGCAATCACGGCAATGGCCCCCAAACCAGCCATGCCATCTGCAAGCGTTAAGAGGTAGCGCCCTGCCGCACGATTGGCGGCAAGGAAATCTGATACGCTGCGCGTATAGCGCTGCGCCATGTAAGCCATGGTAACAAGGAAGGCGAGGAAACCGCCTACGATGCTCCAGTCCAAGAGGGATAGTTTCATTTTCGATGCGGGGAAGTTACTCGATTAAAAAGTGACCAAATCATTAAATTGCTAATTTAGCAATATATTTTAGGCAAATTTCTTCTCCTTTCTTATAGCGATTCCAAAAGAATCGCTGAAATCGACACCAGCCCACGCCAACGCTCATTTCAGCGGACAACAGAACCCGACACCGGTAATGTAACTAGGTCAGCGCTCGCCGTAGTGCATAGTCACGCGCGAATAAAATCACATCAAGCGTGGATTACTGTTTCCGGACGCGAGGGATCTGAACGAACGGATATGTCCGCCAACTGTCGTTGAAATCGCTCCTTAATATCGTGGTATTCAGGGTCGTTGAAAAGAATGTTCTGCTGTTATGAAACAGACTTAATATCATGCAGCATGCCAAACTCGACACCATATACGTAGGCGAATGCATATTGATCATCTCTGAGATAGCGGACATGGACTAGTTCGTTACTTGAGCTTTTTCGTCATCAATATTGCCAAGCGCGAAGTGCAAATCTTCCACACAGGTTGCCAGGTCAACAGCAAAGTCATGTGCAACTTGGAACGAGAGCTCACCAACGATTTTGACGGCTTACTTCGCGGCATGAAATAGCTGATTGTCGACATCGATCCGCTCTACACTCCTGCCCTTGTTGATATCATTGAAAAGACCGGAGTGAAAGTCGTCCCGATCAGGAGAGGCTGCCTAGAGCAAAACGGCTACGCAGAGAGCTTTGTCAAATGCATCAAGCGTGAGTGTCTCGATCAATTCATATTCTTCGGAGAGAACTCGCTCCAAAAAGCGATTTCTGAGTATATGAAACATTTTCACCATGAGTGCAATCACCAGGGATTAGATATGTGATTCCATTCTACTAGCCCTTCATGGCGATTAAGCCTCTTTGTATACGCAAGTAAATTTGCTAGGCACTCCTTAACGTCAACCTGCGCATTGCCCTGGGACCAAAAGGCACCCAAAGAGCCGACCAAGGTTTCTCCAGCTCCGAATATGGGTACTGCCATGACGGACATTTCCCTAGGCGATACGGACTCTGAAGGCATGCAATATCCTTTACGCTGAGCATCTGCCAGAAATGTATCAAAGCTTCGACGAGGCCCCCAAATCGGTTGACCGAACGTTTCATACGTAAAGCGCTTTCGCAAAGCGACAGCCCGCGGCTCATCTGCAAATGCGTGGAAAACCAAAGCAGTCGCTGTTTCATAAGGATGAGAAACTTCTCGATCAACCCGCTCAATGATTTCAGGCCGTTTAAAATCGGCGCGCCAAACTAATCGCATCTCGTCTGAGCCCGCCTCGGCGTAGACAAAGCCTACCCCGGGATGACAAGAGATCAACTCTTCTAAGAATTTGCGCGCCAGTGAGCGCCTGGAGCCCTGCGAAGAAACTTCCAATAGCTCGCTTACTGCCGGCCCCAAAAGATAGCGCGTCGGCTTATTCAACTTAGTCAGGTAGCGTTCGGCAAACAATGTTGTCGCAATGTTATGCGCTGTCGGACGAGTCAGCCCCATCTCAGCAGCGATCTCTTTCACAGTCATTCCATTCTCATGACGGGCAATTAGCTCAAGAACCTTTAAACCTCTAGTTAGAGACTGGAGCGGTAAAACCTTCATATGTCAGTCATTCTGACATTTATATATATTCACACAAGCCTTTATTTTGTTGATTTTATAAGGAAATAAGGCCAGCATTTCAAAACAGTCAGTATTTCTGACATCAATAACATTCAACCCCTAGTAAACGACTATGAGCAAACAAATGCAGGTAGACAGGCTCCAAGAAATGCGAGACAGCATCGAGAGCTTCGATCTTACAATCCCGATAGAAGACCTAGCCAAGCGCTTTGAGAAGCTTTACACAGGCGCAGTAAATGACGTACTGAGAGAAATGTGTCTCCCGAACCAAGGCCTTCCCTCCTCCATTGTCCCGCTACGAGACGAAATGGTGGTCTGCGGTGAAGCCTTCACCGTAAAAGCAGTCAAGGATCCAACGATGGGCGGCGAGCTAGAGCTCCGCGTCAAAATGCTTGATGAACTTAAGGCTGGGCACGTCGTCATTTGGAACGCAAATGGCGAGGACCACGCCTCACATTGGGGAGGCGTCATGACTCGGGCCGCGCTACACCGAGGATGCCGTGGCGCCATCATCGATGGCGGCATTCGGGATACGAAAGACATTCTGGACCAAGAATTTCCCATTTGGTATCGCTACCGGACAAATCACGGCGCGCTTTCCCATACAAAGATTGTAGGCTACCAAGTCCCCATTTATGTTGGCGAGGTCATCATTAAGCCAGGCGACATCCTGCTGGCGGATATCGACGGCGCACTGGTTATTCCTCGTAAAATCGCCGTTGAGGTGCTTCAACGCGCTGAGCAGATAGAACGCAACGAGGGAGAAATTAAGGAATGGGTTGATGCCGGTCTATCAGCAGAAGAAATTCATGATCGAGGTGGGTATTTTTAATGAAATTCTCACTTTTGCTCTCAGCCCTGCCAAACGACAGCTGGACATTAGCCCGCCAAATTGGCGTGACACACGCCGTCACCAAGGCAGCCCCACAATTAACCGGCCTGCCCGCGCCTGATGATTTGAGTAGCCTACGGGCGATCAGCGACTCCTTTGCCCAGCACGGGATAAAGCTGGCTGGCCTGGAAGGCGACCAGTTTGACATGTCCCGCATTAAACGAGGCGAGCCCGGAAGAGATGAAGACATAGAGCGTTACCAAAAAATGCTACGCAACATGGGAGAGGTTGGCATCCCCTTATTATGCTACAACTTCATGCCGCGAGCAAAAAACGCAGAACACGATTGGCACCGCACCGATTGCCGTGTCCCTTTGCGCGGTGGATCACTCAGCACGGCTTTTGATTTAAAAGAACTGCCGCCGTCTTCGGATTTGGAGTTTTCACAAGAAGATCTTTGGGAGAACTACCGCTATTTTATCCAGGCCGTCATCCCAACAGCCGAAGAAGTCGGCGTAAAAATGGCGTTACATCCCGACGACCCCCCACTGCCAAGTCTTGGCAGCGTGCCCCGTATCTTCAATCACCCCGAGGCTTGGATGCGCGCGTTCGACCTAGCCCCCAGCGCAAGCAGTGGAGTTACGTTTTGCCAGGCCAACTTTTTACTCATGGGAGTAGATATTGAATACTGGGCACGATTTTTTGCAGAAATCGGGAAACTCTTCTTTGTGCATATCCGAGATGTTGAAGGTGTTTCCGAAAAGTTTACCGAAGTCTGGCATGATGAAGGACCCACTGATTTGAGCGCCATGCTCAAGCTTTATCACGAGTTGGGATTTAGCGACCTCATCCGCGATGACCATGTTCCTTCCATGCTTGGAGAACAACCGGATATGCCAGGCTACGGCATGCTTGGACACCTCTACACGGTCGGCTACTTGAAAGGGCTGCTGAAAGCACAGAAAATACCATACGCCTAGCCACATTCTCGAAGAATCATGATTAACAAAGACTACATGCTGGGCACCCCCCTGGCGCGTCAACTCTATCACGAGATAGCGGCGCACCTTCCCATCATTGACTATCACTGCCACCTTTCTCCCCAAGACTTGGCGGAAAACCGCAGCTTCGAAAACCTTACGCAACTGTGGCTGAAAACCGACCCCTATAAGCACCGCTTGATGCGAATGCTCGGCATCCCTGAAAACGACATTACCGGCACAGCCTCAGACGAGCAAAAGTTCACTAGATGGGCTCAGACAGTGCCCTCAAGCCTGGGCACGCCGCTCTTCGCCTGGAGCGCGATGGAACTGAAAAGGTATTTTGGCGTCAACGAGATGCTTTCGCCTCAAAACGCAGACATTATTTATACAAAAGCTGAAAAACTTTTGCAGACCGAAGACTTTTCTTCCCGCAAGCTACTACAGCTGACAAACGTCCAGTGCGTGTGCACTTCAGATCGGCTACTTGATGATTTATCCCATCATAAAGCATTAGCAAATTCCGATTATTCCGTAAAAGTCCTCTCTTCATTACGCGGAGATGACCTGCTAAGTCTTTCCACTGAATGGCTTCAACAATTGACTGCCGATTATCGGCACTTTGACGCATTCACGGCAGCTGTAAGCCAGAAGCTCAATGATTTCGATTCGCTCGGCTGCAAGCTCGCAGACCACGGACTCGATCGATTCGAATATCAGGCGGTAGGCCATGATACATTATCAAAGCTCTATGAAAAGCACACCGCCGGGCATGCGTTAAGCGAGACGGAATCCAGGCAATTACGCTCCGGTATCCTTCATTGGCTGGGCCAGGAATATGCACAGCGAGGCTGGGTTCTCCAACTCCACCTTGGCGCACAGCGCGCCACAAGCACCCGCCTAAGACAACTTACCAATGGCGCAGGTGGGTACGCCGCCATTGGCAACAGTATCGACATATCATCATTAACCGCATACTTGGACGACTTGGAAAAGAAGGAATCTCTTCCACGAGTCATCATCTATAATCTGAATCCCGTTGATAACGCCCCCCTAGCCACACTCACCGGATCTTTCACCGAAGACGGCGTCCCGGGAAAAATTCAGCTAGGTCCGGCTTGGTGGTTCAACGATCACCATGCCGGCATCACAAGCCATCTCGACACGCTTTCCAGCTACGGTCTGCTCTCAGCCTTCATCGGCATGACTACAGACTCACGTAGTCTTCTTTCAATGACCCGCCATGAATATTTCCGCCGTTTGCTGTGTTCATGGATAGCTGAACAAGTAAAAGCCGGGAGCTTTCCCAACGATGCTCAGCTTCTGGAGAACATTATCCGCAAAGCAGCCTACGGAAACGCTGCTCAGTATTTAAACCTCGAAAACAAGGTAGCCTCATGAAATACCCATTCCTAAAAAACAAGACAGCAGTGATCTCAGGAGCTGGCGGCGCTCTTTGCTCCGCAGCCGCCATACACCTTGCCAAGCACGGAGCACGCGTCGCGTTGCTCGGGCGCACGCAATCCTCACTCGATCAGGTCGCGGAAAATATACGCGAAGAAGGCGGCATTGCGCTGACTGTCGTTACCGACGTCAACGACGCTGCAGCCGTAAGGAATGCGCGAGCAATTATTAACCAGGAACTTGGCCCTTGCGACTACCTGCTAAATGGTGCTGGCGGGAATCACCCGGAAGCCGTCACGACTTGCGTCGAATTCACACCAGAAGAGCTTTCCGAGAATAAACCTGAGGACCTACGGGGTTTCTTCAATCTCGATCTCGAACGCTTCCAGGAAATCCTCTCCACCAATACGTTAGGAAGCGTTATCCCCTGCCAAGTATTTGGCGAAGACATGGCAACCAAAGGGCGAGGCTCAATCCTTAACTACGCCTCAATGAACAGCTATCGCCCCCTAACTCGTGTGCCCGCCTACGCCATGGCCAAAGCAGCGATCGTCAACTTCACAATGTGGCTGAGCGTTTACCTGGCTCCGACGGGGGTTCGCGTAAACGCCATTGCACCCGGCTTTTTCCTCAACAACCGCAACGTAAAGATTCTGAAAACCCCAGAGGGTGATCTCACAGCTAGAGGGCAAAACGTCATGCACCACACCCCGCTCAATCGCTTTGGGGAAGCAAAGGATTTATTTGGAGCAATGTGCTGGCTCCTAAATGACGAGGAGTCCAACTTTGTAACCGGCATCACGATCCCGGTAGACGGCGGCTTCATTGCATCGTCAGGCATTTAATAAAGCATATTTATCAACGCCCCACAAAGCACGCAGAAATCCTGCGTGCTTTGTGTTCGCCATAATTGGATAATAACGCTTGTCTAAGACGCGATGAGGCAATCTCGTTCTGCTCACCAACACAATGACACTCCCCGGGATAACGTCCTCATTGCCAAGCACCTCGAACGTTTCCCAGTCCACTTGGATTTCTGTGACCGTCGTCATTCAACCCCCAGGCATCATCAGCGGGGCATCGAAATAAACATTACCAATGAATGCCGCGGAAAATTAACCATAGGAGAAAGGGAAATTCAGCTTTCTCCGAGGTTAGTGGTCATTTTCAGTGGTAGTTATATTCACGAACTGAAAGCTAATCCAGGCGAAGACTATATGCGCACCGTTATGTGCCTGGACCCTGCCCATGCCCCAACATTCCAGAAGACCGAATTAGTTCAAAAAATAATTGAAGGCGAAATACACATCATAAGGCTGGACTCCTCCGAATACATCGAAGCCATTCAGCAATTGCGTCGATTAAATATCGAGTTAATTGGACGACCGATGGGCTGGGAGGCAATGTCATCAGCACTCGCCTGGAGCATTGCTCTACGCCTCATGCGCATTCCAGCAATTACCGCCAAGCCAATACTCGAAAATCGTTCGACAACTCTCGTTCGTGAAGCCATCGCCCACATTCAAACTCACTTGGACACACCCCTGACCTTACGCGAGACAGCCGAGCAGTTCGAGGTATCGGCGGAACATTTGACGCGTAGCTTTACCCGGCAGACGGGCCTCTCTTTTCACCGTTTCGTCCTGTCAGAACGAATTTCCGTGGCTCAGAACCTCTTAAGCAGCAGGCCAAATATTTCACTAATTGATATCGCACTGATGACTGGTTTCTCCTCAGCATCGAATTTTTCACGCGCCTTCCGTGCCGCAAAAGGCATGGCGCCTAGCGAGTATCGTAAATCCACGTTATTCTCTTAAGTGAATTGTTCAGGCATACTCCGACAACATGTATTTGGTGAAGCAACTGGCGAAGCCTGTTAAAACTACAACAGATTCTCACTCGATTTGTGTAGCAGGCATATTCACAGCAAAACTCACCTGGAGTTTTTATCCGATTCCCCTTCGTAAACGTGGACGAATAAAACTTTGAAAAGTGAAATAGAAACTTATTTAATATGGGCGCAATGAGTAGCACAACCCCTTCATTTAGGCACTCCTGGAATAACTTCTTCATCGAGATCGTTCGCTTCTACGAATGTGCCCCAATCGGCAAAAACGGAAACTTTTTTGGTACGCTCTTGACGGCTTGGTATATGTTGAAAGGCAGCGTAGAAGTTAGTGCTGGGGGGCTTGAATCGCAGGCTAAAGAGGGAGATTGGCTCATTAGAATGCCCGGTGAGCGCTATCACAAGTTTTCTCCGGATGCGGAAATTCTCTCAATTCACATTTGCATCCACAGCTTACATAATGCGGCGCAGTGGCAAGGACCTAAACTAGTGCAATTTCACAAAAACGAAGAAATCATGCATGCCGTTGACCGAATTCGCAGGTCAAAATTGATACAAGAAATGAATATCAAAAAGGAATTTGATCCCACCCATGCAACCAGCGATCTAAAAACTTATTTACTGTTCCAAGAACTCGTTATTGTCTTTTTCCGTTTGCTATTAGAACGACTGGCCGCCTCAGGAACCACTTTTGAGCCCCCCGTCATTCATGATGAGCGCGTGCGCCAAGGCTACTACGAATTAGTCAACAATCCCCGATTTATTGAGCCTTTTTCGCGGTCTGAATTCGCGTCAAGCTACGGCCTCAGTCCTAGTCGCCTTGATCGCCTTTGGAAAAAAGAGCTGGGCATGACACCCACGAATTTCATGGAAAAAATTAAGTTGGAGCACGCACAAACGTTGCTGCACCTACAAAAAACTCCAATTAAAGAAATCAGCTATAAACTTGGATTTAATCATCTAAGCCATTTTTCCCTGTGGTTCAAAAACAACACCGGCGAGTCACCCCGGCATTTCCGCCAGAGGCACAAACACAGTGACTAATTAAGGTAAATTGATTTTTGCTCGATACAAACCTCTACCTGCAAAATCGTCAGCGATAAATGTTAATAAAGCATCGCTTCCGGATAACATGTCTGAGATCAATTCCCACCGTTTCTCTGACTCATTAAATTGCTCGAAGGAATATACTCGATTGGCCATAGCGTATAACTCCAAACGAATCTCCGCGATTGGCGTCTTCTCGAGATGTATGTTGAACTGAAATCGCGATGTGCTCGACCGTGGATCACTTCCTGCGGTAAACTCAAAGCGGTTGCTTTGCCCATCCGCATCAAAATCACCCTCCGGCTCCGCCCGACAGTCAACAATTTCCTGTTCGCTAAAGGCGTCAACCATCCAGGCATAGTAAGCTACCGCTTCCGCAAAGCGACGCCCAAGGCCCATTTGCCCGTCGGCATCAAAGTGAATATTATCAGATTGCAGCGTTAAATCGTCCGTGTCGATAATTCCTGTCCATGGATTTTCTTCCGCCACGACGTCCTGCGCCGCTCTGACTAACTCTTCGTGATTGAGCGCCGTCTGCCCGACAGAAAGACGACCGATAATGAATGGTAGATTTTGGCCAAAGGTTAGGCGCACATCCTCAATGAACGTGCGTAAATTATCCTCATAACGCTCAGCCCAAGAAGTGCGATTGGCGTCCGACTCTCCCTGCATCCAAACCATTGCCTGCACTTCGATACTAGCGGAAGGATACGCCTCGGCCAATGCAGCCAACCCATCCGCCACCGTTGTTTGAAATACCTGGTATTCGGGACCATCTCCAAACATTGAAGCATCTCCGCCTGCAACCCAATCGCCAGCGAGATGCGTTCCTCCACGCGCATACTTGATTATAGCGACACGGACACTGGAATCATTCTTGTATAAATCCGCATAGCTTCGCCCCATCGTAATCTCCGGCCCGAAGTCATCACTCTTGCGATTTAGCCCAGGCTGGAGGACTGTCAAGCTGCCTAAGTAGCTTTCACCTTCCCGCTTATGAAAAACATCTACGTCGGTCTGAGGCATCTGCAGATTAACTGGCTCTGTCGGAAGACTTCCTTTACCAGCCCGACCATCGGCATTAGACTGACCACCCTGCAGAATGACCAGCAGGCGCGTAATCTCTTCCACGGGCTCAGAGACTACTTCAATTGTATTGTCCTCATAGAGAGCCTGCACCGATGATGCGCTCAGTGGCTCATCCAGTATCCAAAATTCATCAAGGTTGCCGTCAAAGTCATAACCAGAGCTAGCGTATCCTTCGCCAATCGCATTGATGGACAGCTGCATGTTGCTGATGCTCACCGGCTGGCCTCCTATCCCATCGACGTAGAGTGTTAGATCATCAGCCGTTACAACGATAGTATAGTGATGCCAAGCTGTGTCGTTCGGTGCCCAACCGATATCCGTGGTCTGGCCAGATGAATTGCGCCATCGAAAACCACGGCCATCCGTGAAAATTCCAATAAAGTCTTTGGTATTAGTCGTGTTTCCAGCAACGATGCAAAGAGCTTTGGAAGTCGCGCTCCTCCGCGCCCAAAAGGCAATCGTATATCCTTCGGTAGTGCCCAGAGTTATTTCAGGGAAGGAAATATAGTCACGATCATTGCTCAGAAACAGCGAACCCCCTCCGAAGACGCTGCTATTGGGCGCTGTATCGATAACTGAGTTTCCTAGTTCGCCATTATCAACGAGCGTCCCATGCCGAGAAAAACCGGATTGATCCGAGTAATCGGCGTCGAATGAGTAATGGGCGATGACACCCGCACGAACCGAGGTGAGGAGTAACGCACCAAGGAAAACAAGATATAGATTCTTCACGCTATTTAACAAAGGGCTAGTGTTTCAAGTAGCGTTAATATTCTCATACATCCTAGGCTCCTGCTTTACATAGTTTGATATGCGGCTATGCCAGAATTGATCACCTCAGGGATTTCTTAAGCGCCTTTGGCGCTGAGACTTTCCCCCGTCACCCATCTCCCAGCCACCATGTGCGTGTAGCGAACTTCAGGAATGCCACACTCCTCTCTGCAATAAGCCGATAAGCATATCAATTGCCGCAGAACCGACTTGGTCCGAGCGCTGATCAATGCCAGCCCACCCTGGCTTATCGTCGATCCAATTATTGGTTACCACATCTACCTCGGCTGGTGTGCAGCAGATATTTGTGCGGTAACCCATTGATTCTGCGATAGCCCGGACCCGCTTGCTGCTTTTTCAAAATATTCAGGGTTTAGCCCCAAGCTCGCACAAACGATTAAGCGGGCAACCCCAGCCTTATTCGCCACGCCATGCATTGTTACGTAACGATTCATTTCGGCCAGATTTTTTTTATGAGGTGTATTTTGGACTCAGAAAGTCGATCAAACTGTCGACATTGAAAATAAAACCTCCGTATCAGCCTAGGATAGCGCAACTAATTGCAATCGCGTATCCTTGAAGAAAGAATGAAGCAATAATTATTTCGACAGTACAAAAACCCCCACTGAGCTAAAAACAGTCTAATCTAACTTCTCAAGTAGGACGCAACCATGCCCCAATATACACAAGCTAACAGTTGCCGAACAATAAATTGTAACAACCAAGGCTTCGCTGCTATTATCACCCTGCTCATTATGGCGTTCTTAGTGCGGATGGTAGTAAAAATTAAAGCTTTTGCTGAAACTAAGACGCATTCAGCAAGCGTAAAAGCGCACCAAAACCCAAGCACAGCAAAACCTCTACTAGCACTCAATTTAGCACATCGGGAACTGCAACGCCTTACTAGCCCATACCAGCACGTAACTGCCTCCGCAGATACTCCTATCCCAGATGATATTGAGATGACGCCAGAGACCAGCAGAGAAGACGTCGATGCGACAATTGATGATTACCGGAATGCGATGAAACCGCCATTGGACTGGTGTGCGGAAAAATATAAACTTAAACATTTCTCGACATTAATGTATTTTCGTCAGAAATTCATATGCTTTCGATTTGTATATTTATCTTTGCTTATCTTGCTTGGGCTAGCCCACACCGTTGACGCGAAGCCGCGCAACTACCCGCCAGATCCACCGATGGAGGCTGTCAATAAAGAGAACTGGCCCTCGGAAATACATGTTGAGGGTAATCGCCTCGTTAACGCTGAAGGGCAAGAGGTTTGGTTACAAGGAGTAGCGATTCCAGGTCTGGAGATTATGCCTGAAGGTCATGGGGCCGTGCATTCAACCATCATTGCGATCGAGGATTGGAACGCAAACGTCATCAGATTACCGATTAAGGATGAATACTGGTATGGGCACGGCAAACCAACAACCAAGAGCGCGGGTCAAACAGATGGCGGAGAAGCCTACCGACTGACGGTAGACAACGTCATCAACTCTGCTGCCAATCGTGGAGCATATGTTGTTTTAGATCACCATCGTTATCGTGCCGTTAAACAGGAGCATCTGCCTTTCTGGGCAGAATTAGCGGAACGATATAAAAACCACCCAGCCGTTCTCTTTGATATTATCAACGAGCCGCACAGCATATCGTGGGAAGTCTGGCGAAATGGCGGTTTCGTTTCGACTGAAAAGAATGGAGCCGACGAAGCAGGGTTTTTATCTGAAGAAGAAAAAAAATCCAACCAGGGATTTGAATCTCCTGGAATGCAGCAGCTGGTTGATACTGTTCGCGAAACTGGGGCTCGCAATATAATCGTAGCCGGCGGCTTAAGCTGGGCTTACGATTTATCTGGCATCCTTAATGGCTACGCACTCGATGACGACACTGGCAATGGCATCATGTATGCAACCCACGTCTATAACTGGAAAAAAGGCTGGCAGGAAGCCTTTCTCGACGCTGCCAAACACTACCCTATTCTGGTCGGAGAAGTAGGCGCAGATGTAAATAAGATGGAGTGGCTACCCGCGAATATTCAAGAAGATCCCTATACATGGGTTCCTGATATGCTGGGCGTCATACAAGCACACAAACTCAATTGGACAGGTTGGTCTTTTCATGCTTGGGCAACCCCAGTGATGATTTCCGATTGGGATTACACACCAACACCCTACTGGGGAGCATACGCTAAACGCGCCCTTTCTGGTGAATCCTTTGAGCTGACTCGCCTGCGCTGAATCCAGCACGCCAATTCCTACTTTTATGCAGAACAAATATTGCCCTGATATTACCGTCATACGCGACATCGACTACCTCGGATCTGACCGGGAAGAAAAAATGGATGCCTACCTGCCCTCGTCGAAATATTCAGGACCGCACCCAGCTATAGTATTGATCCACGGCGGCGGGTGGCGCCTGTCCGACAAAGCTGCTGAGCGCGAAGTCCGTATTGGCAATGATTTAGCCAGCAATGGGTACGCAGTTTTCTCAATTAACTATCTTCTGAATATCGGGGAGAAAGACGCGGACGGAAACCTGAAGTTATCGCGGTTGGCATGGCCTCAAAATTTTTACGATTGTAAAAGCTCGGTCCGCTTTCTGCGACTGAATGCCAAGGACTATAATTTGAATCCAGACCGTATAGCCGTGATGGGGGGCTCAGCTGGAGGCCACTTAGCCATGATGGTCGGCAGCACTATTTATCATTCAGCCTTTAACCAGCAAGGTCTTTATACTAATCAGTCTAACGCCGTTTCTTGTATTCTTAACTTTTATGGGGACTTCGACATACGCGGGCGGCGCGTATCTCCTTTCGCTGGTGCCATGGGCAAGATTACTGCTAACAACGAGCGGGATGCTTCACCCGTGACTTGGATTGACTCCAACACAGCACCAATGTTTATCACGCATGGAACTCTGGACAAAACCATTCCCGTAGAGCGTTCACGTTTTTTAGTTCAACATCTCAATCAGTTGGGGTTGAATTACACCTATGTTGAAATTGCCAAAGGTCAGCACTCTTATGACCTGCACCCCGAGCAAATGGATCTCGAGGCAACAGTTCTGACATTTTTGGGACAATACCTTTGATATGCAGCAATAGTTAGATAGCTCTCACTATCTAACGCAGCTTATCGACACTGAACTGCTTGCCTTCGAATGCTTCCTTAACGGGCTCACCCCAGAATGGCGTTGGGGTGTAGTCCCAATCAAGCAGCATGCGTGGGCTCGCTTTTGGGTGGAAGCACCACGCCGTCCAGTTCAGTTTGTATTTCTGAATGAGCCCGATCATGTCCGGCACCCATGTTTCAGCATCCTCCTGCGCATCGTGGGGCATCCAATTCATTTTGTTCACATCGGCACCCACCTCGCCAACTAATATCGGATACTTCTCAGCCACTTCGAGGAACTTTCTTTGCCAGCCTTTCTTCCACGGATAAACATGCGTAGAGTACATAATACCATTGCCTTCAGGAGTATCATCAATCGCAAATCCGTTTAGCACTCCGGAAAGGTCATAAGCCCAATCCAAACCTCCTACTACGACGACATTGTTTGCACCGACGCCGCGCACTGCATCCACCAAGCCCTGCATGCCAACTGATTCAAAAGCTTTGGCATTTTTCTCTTTTTCTTGCTCGGTCAGGAAAGCGTCTTCGTCAGCTTGTTTTGTTTTCTTACCAATATCGCCACCATTTCGCCAGACTTCCCAAGAAGTGCTGTGAGGCTCATTCAGCAAGTCAAAGATAACGGCGGGATGGTTCTTATATATCGTCGCAGCATCTTGCCAAAACAGCACGTATTCTGGCTTGGGCGCACGGTATCGATGTAGATCGAGAACTACGTAAGCGCCCCGATTGGCTGCAAAAGTAATTACGTCGTTAATGAGCTCTTTGTATTGCTCTCCCTGGGGACCAAACCAGTAACTTTCCTTGACCGGCAGACGTATTACGTTAGCGCCCCATTCTTCGATGGCGACCTGGGTTGATTTTAATACGTTTTCACCATATTGATTCCATTCCAAACTGGCGACATTAACGCCTTGAAGCCATACATCGTTACCTTCACTGTCAACCAACCGGTTGCCAGATACGTGCAATTCAGAAGGCCAGTTGTCTTTATTCGCCAACTCTGCATCAACATGCATTCGCTCCTTCTGAGCTTTCTTTTCAGCAATTTTTTCCTTTAATACACCTGCCTCGATTGGTTTCAATTGTATGTTGTCTAAATCCATAGTTCCGCGCTCGACCTCAAACAGAGTGGGCATGAACTCAAGAGTCAGCGCATCTTCTGTCACTAGAAACTGTCGTGAATAAGAGCGCCACTCCTCACGATTTTTTCGAGTGTAAGGTGCCGAGGGCTGTGTATCAGTTTTCTTGCCGGAGCTATCCAACAGCTTCATCATAATCCGCGCATCATGCCAGGCCTGTAATCCAGGCTTGAGATTGCTCGTTCGCCAATCCCAGCTAAGCTCAAGCGCCTCAACCCCCTCTGGTATATCTATTTTGGTGTAATACATCACCATTTCGCCTGGCTTATCGGATTCGATCCGCATGAAAGTGTTTTCGCCTTCCGTTGGGTAGCTAATTCCTCCCTTAGCTTTTCCCCAATGATCAGGCTTCCCGTCGCTATTGCTGTCGGTTTGAAAATCTCCATTAACGATAAGCGAACCGTGTTCTTCCAAGGTCTTTCCAGCTTTTTCGCGGCGTTGGCGAACTTCCTCCAACGCTTTTTGCCTCTTTTGATAAGCAGGATCTTCTTCTTTGGGGATTTTGGGAATCTGCTGAAAGGAAATGTTGTCTATATCGTATGTGCCGGCCTTCACGTTAAAAAGAGCTGGCATGAACTTTATAACATGAGCACCAGCTGGAACATTGAATTCTAGCGAATTCTCAACCCATCCTCCGGTATCCTTAGAATTTCTTGGATTGGGTGGCTTGATCGAAAGTTTACCGCGATCAGCGTCCATGAATTCCATCATGATACGCGCATCAAACCAAGATTTCTCACCTTTAACAAGGCCATCCACTCGCTCATTCCAAGTAAATCGAATAGCTTCCACGCCAGGTTCAATCGCAATCTCCTTATAAGCCATCACCATTTTCCCCGGCACAATGCTCTTTAAGCGAAGAAAGCGATTGCCGTCTTCATAAACCAGCGAAATTTCGTCTTTACTAGGCCAATCCCCACTCGCACCACCGCCTTGAAAATCTTCCTCAAACAAGACTTTTTGAATATTAGAAGTAGTAGGCTGCTGTTCTGCCGAAAGCTGGTTGAAGCCAATCAGGCAACAGATCATGCTGCAAAAGAGAGTCAAGCGATGTAGATTAATGTCAGACATAAAGTTAAAGAAAAGTTTTGAATTAATAAGTTTTAAAAGATTATAATTATCTAGGAATTACTACAAGATATTAGCTGTTCGATAAACCATAGCCCCAGTCACCTCCAGAGTGCCTTCTTAGGATCGCTATTGTTATTCAGAAGCCCCAAGGCGATCTCAATCGGACAATCTTCATCTTTGCATTGCCAGCAATTCTTAGCATCTCGCCAATTGCAATAAATAGCATCCTGAACATATGGCTTGCTCAAGATAACGGTAATAGATTCTAGAATATAATCTGCCTGCATCTATTCCCTATGTTCGTCTTGCCTGGAAATTTCCGTCACTCCCCGGCACTAGATCCGTCTGAGCCATTTCCCGGGGGCCTGGCTTAGTGGCAATAAAATTCAAGACCCAGGCATGCAGTTCATGCAATCGCTTAAAGGTCGTATGAACGGCTTCAGGCAGGAAGCGACCTTTAGCAAAAGCCACCGGGTCAAAATTGAAGTCTCCATACCAGATCCAGACAATGCCTGCGTCATCCATCAGTCGAATATCGCGTTCCTCAAACTCAGCGGATCGGGCCGCAACACCGTGCGTAGAATCTACAAAATTTATCATAATGAATACTGCTAAGGCGTGAAGATTTGAGACTGATTAAATAGTGCCCCTTGCTACGTTTAATGGCAAAAGCTAGCCTGCGCAATTAGTTGCCTGGCCAATTCCTGATTGGTAATGGTGCCTTGAGTCCTCTGGCTGATGTCATTTCATCCAGAAAACCGACGCAAAATGAAACTTTCTGAATCACGAACACCCCCTGCGCACTCAGCGCGCAGTGAGAATATATGCACTTTCCAGCGATTCTGCTAGCGCATGCAGTCCAACTTTCGTGTCACCGAGATACCAGTTTCTCCAACGCCCTTGCTCAGAACTAGCCAGCACACTCATGGCTTCACGGAGCGAACTGGCGGCCGCGGAAAAATCCGGCTCATCATCAAGCAACGCAAGTAAAGCGCGATATAAGCCTCGCATGATTGATGCTTGCGTAACCAAGTTCGCTCGCAAGAAAGATGCTCTATTTGGATTATGAAGCGCCGCGGCTTGCACCAAAGGCAAAAGCATATCGAATTGGTGGATCGCTTCGTTTAGCTTAGCTTTAAGATCAGTTGGCTGCTTGACGGTGTATTCGCTGACAACCTCTGGAAGCGGTTCGCCACTGACTGCTGAGCGTACTATTTTATTGATGAAGGTACGGACACAGCCGTCGTAAAGACGCCAACCAGAGCGCAGTTCAGGCATAGCCTCAAAGAAATCTAAATAGAGATGTGCAGTACCTTGCGGTGCCCAGCGTCTCAGAAAGGCCTCCGCTTCAAAGTCTCCCGGACGCCAAACTTGTTCGCTCCAGACTTGAGCGCCAAGACTATGTTCCCGCAAGTTAGCGACATTGAGAATTGCATAAGCCGTGTCTCCTTTATCGGCAACCTGTTCGGCTGTAGTGGCGATCTTTTCCGGGGGCACCCCCTGCACTAAATGCGGACCAAAGCACCACACTGCAATGTGATAATAAACGCCGTATCCACGCTCAGGTTCGCGCGGCAACGTATGAAAATCATTGCGCATCTCTTGCGTCAAATCGTGATCAGCGAAGACGACGATGACGTTTTCCGGCACGAACAAAACGCCAGATTCGATTAGCTCTGCGCCTTCCAGCCATAGCGTCATGGTCGCAGGCGGATTTGGACGCGCATCAATCTCTTTTACAATTTCCATTTGGTCACGGAGTGCGCCAGAAATGAACTTACCGGCACTGGCTTTCGCCTCAGGGTCATGCGCCCAAAGAGGGCGATCTCCCCTTCCCCGTAATCCGACCTGCCAAAGCACGTGATCACCGCCTACTCGTGACCACTCTTGAGCGTAGGCGCGCCAGCAAGCACGCATGGCTTCAGGATCTTCCCGATAGCTGAACTCAGGTACCTTGTTCTGACCGGACCACCAGGTCTCGTAAGCGAAATGCGACACACCTAGTGGCTCGACATGATGCTGCGACACATAGAGCCCACGCGAGACTGCTGCCTCAATGATAGCAGCCTCATCCGGATTCATAATATCAATGAACGAAGCCGGAATAATTAAGTTGCCCCCCAGACGAAGCAACGCCTCGAATACCGCTTCCATGACCTCTGGCGCAATTATCGGCGAGTAATATTTGAGCAGACGTTTTTCGTAAAACTCATCGTCATCAGCGGTCAGCGTTTCTTCTCTTTTTGGCCATTTCGTAAAGCGTGTTTTACCACTATCTTGCCATCGACCTAGCAAATCTTCGTCATTGATGAACCACCCTCTCCAGCCAAATACGGGCGGGTCCGAGCCTATTTCACCGAAAGGTATTTCAATCTCCGATTGCGGTTCAGGCTCGGCGTCCTTCCAGAACCAAAGGGGGTCTACACCCAGATAGCGATGGGTGAATGCGTAAATGCCGTAAATAATACCCAACTCGTTTCCACCAGCAATGTGGATGCGTTCACCACAGCCAATACGCCAAGTTTCGGCCGAGAGTGTCTCGTCTCGACTAATATGGATACATCCCTCACCAGAATCAACAAATCGAGGCGTGACGCCGAATACCTTTTTAAGATCACGCGCCAAATCTTGAACTGCGTGGCCTACCGCCACGCTACTCTGATCAAGTTGAATGGAACAAGAAGCAGCTGTTAAAACGAACATAATTCATGAAAAACGCCCGGGACATACGCCGGGCGTTTAGCGGGATCACCGAAAGTAAAACTCTCTCATGCAATCTCGCATGTGCGTATGAAATAATTTGGAATTATCGCTTACGACGATAGATGACTAATGCGCCGAGAGCCATCAGCCCAACCATCAACGAATAGGTATGCGGTTCGGGAATTTGCGAAAATTCGAAACTAGTAATGTTGCCAGTGCCAGTGCTAGGCGTCCCTAAGCCGATGGCGGCGAAAGAAACATCACCAGAAAAAGCATAGGGTGTGCTGCTGTTGCCAGCAATATTGAAAGTGATCGTGCCAAAGTTTGTGGCTCCATCCCACTCAGTAAGGTCGAGAGTAACGCCGTAAGTTTGAGCGCCACTGAGACCAGTCGCAATATTATCACGAACAATAGTTCCACCGCTTTGCGTAGCTGTGTAGCCATCTGCTTCGCCGTTATCCCGATAAAGCGTAACACCAGCAGACGAAGCGACTCCGCTTTCATTAATTTTGTAGGTGCTGCCGTAAATGCCCACTGCGATCCAGTTACCACCACCCGCCGTAGGGTCAACGGTAGCCGAAACCTGGAAAATAGCGTCGGGATTGCCCTTCTGGTCATTAATAAAGCTTCCGATATTAAGCACCGCCTTCGTGTTGCTGGTAGAAATAACGCCATCCAAACTGTAGCCCGAAGATGGCGCTTCCCAAGTCGTGCCACTAAGGCTGCCGTCAACAAATGTGGGGGTGGTGCCGTTTAGCGTGGTGCTGCCACCATCAAAATCCTGGGAAATAAGCGTCTGCGCGGAAGCAGTCTGGCTCACCAGAAAAAGTAAAGATGTGGCGGCTAAGATAGGAGTGGATATACTAGTTTTATTGTCGTCCATAACGAATTGTGGTTTGAGGTGAAATTTTCATTTTGAAGGGTATTATATCTGTAAATGATCTATTGCTCAAGGGCGAATAAGGGATGAACTGCTGCTACTATTCTACAGCCTAGGCGAATTAAGAGTATTCTCACGCTAAAACACTTATTCCTCTTGGGCGAAAACTTTAATCAAACGCGCCCCCAGAGGAAACCGGACCGGAAATCTTCTATACCCCTTGCAAACTTCCGGTCCGGTCTATCATTTACCCCTATGCTCAATGAAATTTGATCTATTGGCTTATAACCGCGATTTGGTTAGTTCTTGGTGAAACTAGTTCCACCAATCGTAAATTCGCCATCATTGGAGCCGCCTTTCCATACGTCTGCCGAGAACGTCAAGTCACCAGAGGCAAAGCCTCTGTCGATGCCCTGATAAACATCATTGATTCCTTCCAGTGAAGTAATGGTGTCGTTAGTGAAATCAACCTCAGCGATGAGCACATCGGTCGATTGCGGCGTGAAGACATTGAGGCCAAAGTTGTCGTCGTATTGCCACTGCGAACCGTTCCAAACGACGGCGATCAGGTTGGAGCTATTGTTTTCGTAAGGGTCGGGATTAAAGCGGCTGTATACGTTTTGCTGGCTCCACATAATGAAGCCTGTGCCGGTGGCAGAGTCTTGCACGGCAACGCCGTAATTGACGTCGCCAAGTGAAACCGTTTCCCCTGCAGTAGACGCACCATTGATTCGAAAGAAGCTGCCGCTAACGGTAAATTCGCCGTCGTTTGATGTACCGTGCCAACGATCGGCCCGAAAGGTTAGATTGCCCGACTCGAAACCACGCGTCATTCCTTGGAATTTGTCGTCCGTGCCCTCCAGCGAAGTGATCGTATCATTAGAGAAATCGACCTCGGCCAGCAGCACATCGGAATCCTCAGGCGTGAAGACGACATAAGCGCTGTTACTATCATACCTCCACTGCGAGCCATCCCAGATAACCGCAATCAGATTCGAGCTGTTGTCGCTGTAGGGATCTGGATCAAAGCGGTCGTAGACGTTTTCTTCGCTCCACATGATATAACCCGTACCAGTGGCGCCGTCTTGGCAAGCAATGCCGTAATTTACATCGCCAAGCCCGCGCATGTCAAAGGCCTCGCCGCTGTAACCGTTAACCACCACATTGTCGAAAAACGCGTCGTCACAATTATGGGCATACATGCCAACGCCCCCCTGCGTAAAGGTCGTGTCGGAGTACGTAAATACAGTCGAGCCATCGCGATCGACGGTAATCACGCCATCTTCAACACGCACTTCTAGATTAAAACTACTGCCAGTCGTGTAGGAGCCCGAAGCGGTTGTGAGCGAGTTCACTGAACCATCCACCACAGCGTCCAGATAATACAGACCGAACTGCTTACTGATGGTCAGCAGGTAGTAGTTCATCGAGTCCTGCACACAGAAAGCAAAACCGATCTCATCGTTGTCAGTTGATCGAAGGTCGGCATTGATCGTGTAATTGTGCCAGCCGAGCGCTTCGGGTGTATTGAACCAAGCCATGGTGTCCGGGTTGTTACCGTTTTGCTTGAGTTCGTTTGAAACGACACTCCAACTGCCACCAACGAATGACCAACCATCGGCGTCGCCATCATTGAAATCATCGGCAAGCAATGTGGTTTCCATCGCCCCGGGGATGTAAGTCGGCCCTTGGACGCGAACCAGATCTATGTAAATGTTGCGCGACGATCCGTCGTGCGGGCCAGGCTCGAATTGTATGCGGTCCATAAAGCCCTCCCCGGTCATATTGCCACCGATCAAGTCCTGAAGCGGAATTTCATAACGCGCCCAGTCACTGCTTAGCGCCGGTCCGTAGTTACTAATGTTGACCGTCGCACCGTGGTATCCATCGGCATTGCGGACCTTCAGGCTCAGCGTTGCGCCGCTATCGCCCTTGACGTAAAAAGAGAGCACTTGGTCGGGCGCGGCAAAGTTGTCCTCTAGATAGATGCCGTCGTCGATATGCATGCCCGCATTGCCCGTAGAGCCAGATGGGATGCTATAGTTTATTTTAAACGAGCGGCTTCCGGTGTAATCAGTGTCAGAAGACTGTTCGTTGACATTCACTGTAGCGCCGGAACCGGCATACTTGTAAGCGTAGGAAACACCCGTCATGCCGCCAGTAATAGAGTCATGGTAGAGCGTAAAGTCGGGCGCATAATTGACAATCGGGCCGCTAGCGTATTGCTGAAGAATCGCCAATGGGTAGCGGGGCGCGTTGTTTCGCTCATCCAGTTCAAGGTCGAGCGGGTAATCATTAGACCACCACGGACCGCCTGCCCAGTAAGTTGCGCTAATGCCGTTAGCCGCCATATAGTCGAGCGCATTTTCCAGCATCGGAGCCCAGTTTGAATCGTTCCACGGGACACCAAACTCACCAATAAAACCTTGAACGTTGTTAGCGTTGCACCAGTCAACAAAGTCCGTGAGGTCGTTCACACCGTCGCTGGCTGAGTGGCCCCCGCCCGCGTAGCTTTGTGTGTATTGTCCAGAGCTATTGTTATCCCAATAGGAGTGCGCCTCGAAGATGCGCTTGTCCGCCGGGTCAACGACATTGATCAAATATTCGCCGTGGTTATCCCAACGGTGAGCGTTGCTGTAATACGTGCCCGGCAGCAGGACGTAATTATTCATGTCCTCATTACGAATGCCGTCCACCGCGTCCTGGCACGCGTTCAGCCATACAGTAGTGGAGACGCCGTTGGGCTCGTTCATCAATCCATAGGCCCAAATGTTATCACGGTCTTTATAGTAGGCTGCCAACTTTTCCCAGACGTCGCCAAAAGCGCTAACCGGCAGCTCGGTCGTACCAAGCTTGAAACCCTGTTCGCCCGACTTATTGGGGTTGCTGTCCTCACCAGGCACCCAGCGCCCAGCATAGTTGTGCATATCGAGAATAACCATCATGTCTCGCGCCGCAGCAGCGTCGAGAAATGCATCGATATAACCGAGCTCGGTTGAGTTGAGTGAGCCGAAAAGGCTGGGCTGGACGCGTTCCCAGCGGAACGGTAAACGGATAAGCCGAAGCCCCTTACTGTGAAAATAATCCAATTCAGACTCCTTGGGGTAAATGTAATTCGTACCTTCGGAGCCAGGGAAGGCGCTGGTATCTTCCGCTCCGGAGAGATTAACGCCGAACATCTGCGTTTGCTCAGCCGTGCCAGACAGAGGCAGCAAAACAAGCGCGCCGAGCGCGGATAGACGCTTAAACATGAT
The DNA here is from genome assembly GCF_027257155.1 of Cerasicoccus sp. TK19100. Classification (NCBI taxonomy): domain Bacteria; kingdom Pseudomonadati; phylum Verrucomicrobiota; class Opitutia; order Puniceicoccales; family Cerasicoccaceae; genus Cerasicoccus; species Cerasicoccus fimbriatus. Next base: position 205,146 of record NZ_JAPWDU010000001.1, on the reverse strand, counting down.
ATAATCCTAGGGTTGGGGTTGAGGTAGAGGCTCCTAAGTGGAACCTAAAAGTAGAAAATGCTTTGTTAATGCTGAAAAACCGATGATTACAAAGTGACGGTAAAACAGGCGTAAGTTGAATTTACTTGGACGGATATAAAGACGATTAATACATTACGCTTCTACTCTTATAAATGCATCCTCAAAGACTTTAGCCTCATAGGTTAAAACTTATATTAAATGCGCCCCCTAGATATCCGCTGTGCTGATGAGCCCTAGAAAATTAACCAACTGGCGATACATCACCACAATAAGGAGTATTCCACCAGACATACAAAAGCTTCGCTAACAGCCTGTGTAGCCACTACCAGCGAAGCTCTGCAACTTCGCCAAAAGAATGCTCTGGTAAAATTGCTGCCACGATCTTGTATGAGGTACCTCTGCGCCCAAACCTTGAATCGGTCTATCAAAAGCCTGAAATCTCTCGAACTTGTTGTTCAAACCACTCGTCAGTTGTATGCTATGTCATACCACAGAAGACCACCCAACGAATTCCCATATGAATAAATAATATCACATAGCAGGTTGCCACATAAAATTCTGACCAAGCCTCTACAGTAAAGATATCGCAGCCACAGATCCGAGAACAACGCCAGCAGCTGCGCCAACAATACGTTTGCTTCCATTCGAATCAGTTTGAATCGGACGTAAGGAAGGCGTAATCATTGCATCCATGAGATCGGATGAACGATCATCCATTGCAAGCAATTTTATGTTATCTCTATTTTAAGACATTGGATGCCAAACCAGGATCTCTCTGGCAATCAGCCTCTCATACATCATCGCGCTGATGCAAATCGTCGGCATTCATGCCGTCTATGACTACACCATCATCAGCCGCATCCAGCGTCGCTTGATTTAAGTCAACAAACATACGGCGCACGTCACCAACTCCTCCGTAGATAAACCACGCCGTGGTAAAGATGCCCAGGATGACGGATATCCAGAGGTTCACTTTCCAGAACGCAATCCAGGTTTCCTCACTGACCCCGACCGCGAGATTAATGGCGCTGCCGATCAGGAAGACGCACCACCAGCCTATCACCCACAGAATGGTGCCAATGTAAATGACCATGTCCCACTTGGTAAATTCCGGCCCCATGCCCAGGCTGCGCCAGGACTTCAGTGGCTTCTCCACCGACGGATCATCTGCGCGCCGGTATTCGCCGCGGTGCAAAAGCTTATCCATGTTATGGGCGTGGTTTTGAAGGAGTGAGAATGCCACATAGCCTACGATCGCGCACAACATCGCGAAGAACATCATCTGGCGCCCATTGAAAGGGAAATCATCAGCAATACTTTGCAATACAAAGTTATCAGGAAACCACTTAAGCAAAACCGGCGCAATCTCCGACCAGTAAGACTGAAGCATCAGCCCGCCAGCAGAGAACGATGCGCCAATGATCATGGCCGCCCAAGCACCCGCAGTCGTGCCACGCTTCCAGTATAGTCCGCCAATAATGACCGAGCCCGCGCCGCCCAGAAAGATTGCCCCCGTGATATCGAAAAACATGTAGATATAATCTCGCAGAGGAAAGATCATACTAAAGCACCACGCAAAAAACGCCACGCCCAGCAACCCACACCGCAGCAGCAGGATATGCTGTTTCATGCTGAGTGGCTTTTTCCGAAAGGGTAAAATTACATCCTGAATAAAGATACTACTCCAAGAGTGAAGGTAAGTATTATCCGTGCTCACGGCCGCTGCCACAATCACCGCCGCCAGTAAACCCGTTACGCCAATCGGCAAAATGTGCTGCAAACCAACCGGCACCGTCATTTGATGGCGAATAGCCGGTTCGCTGAATTGGCTAAGATCCCGGGTAATTTCCGCAGCCTGTTCGCTGAAGATCGGATTGTGCAACACGGCAAACACACACAGGGGCATCAGCAGCATGGCCATCCCTTGCGCCATGGCCCGCCAGTTTCCCAAGATGCCCGCCATCCGCGCCTCATGGGGTGAGCGCGCGGAGGCATTGTAGGCGCTGCTGCCCTGCCATGCGCGCGTGGTGTAAACAACCATGAACACGCCAATCAGGTAGTAGCCGATATTGAAATCCGCCATGCCGTCAGCTTCGAAAGGATTGATCATGGACTGGCCGGCTGGCCGCATCTGAAGACCGGTAATGATGTCGCCCCAGTCAAACATCCATAGCAGACAAAAGAGGATTACCATGAACGCGATTAGGCTGAACATTGACTGCGCAAAATCCGTCAACAGCACCGTAATCTGCCCGCCAAGAAAAACAAAGAGCAACGCGATCAGCAACTCAATTGCCATGACCACGGGGAAAACCGCAACCGGTGTCCCGAACAGCATGACCACATCCGGCAACTGGCAGAAGTGGATAAAAAACCGCGCGGTAATCGCCGGGAAAACGCCATAGTTAATCAGGCCGGACAGAAAGGCCAGCAAGCCGCAAAAGACACGAAAGCGGCGGCTGTAGCGCATCTCGATAAACTGCGGCATTGTCATGGATCGCGTCTGACGAAAGCGGTAAATGACGAAACCCGAAAGCGCAATGATCAAGCCAAGCGGCGAGAGAAAATAGCTCCACCAAATCGGCACGAAGCCCGCCTGGTAGGTGATTTCAAAGGCACCGACAATCGTGATCGCGCCGAGCCCGGCAATCCCTTCTGAAAGCGTCAGCAGGTAACGACCGGCGCAGCGATTCGCCACGAGGTAGTCCGCCACCCCGCGCATGTAGCGACGCGAGTAAAGCACCAAACCCATGAGAGCCAGGAGGAATACCGTGACGATTCCCCAGTCGATAATGCTCATAAAATATAATCCTTATTTGCGCGACTTCAGGGTAACCTGCTCCACCCACATGAGATCCGGACGGGCCAGCGAACCCATGCCATCTTCTTGCACTAGGCGTATAGCCACGATGTCCACCGGATCGAATTTGAGGTCGTTGCTCGGCTGTTGATTGTCCCCAACCGATGCAACCGGCACCCAGCCATCGGCCTGATCTGCGGGTATAACTTCGACACGAAACTCACGCGCCTGATGGTGGACGCCGTTATCGAAAGCCCAATTCACGGTAAGCCCTTCGGCGGCGACAGGCTGTGGAAATTGAAACTCCAGAAAATGCTCGCCATCCTTCTCCCAAGAGGCCCAAGCGCGGCGACGCCAGTCCAGTTGTTGCCGGTCGGCAATACCGTCCACAACGGGCGTTACATCATAGTCTGGATAGATCGAACTAGGCGCGACCCTGGTTCCCTCCGGAAAACCATTCACCGGCTCCGGCAGTTGATAGGTCATGCGCTCTGGCGTATTCTGTAGTTCGAGAAACCGCTCATCTGGCGAGGGTGTGTAGTCGATATCATAAATCGCATCGAGGTAGATAGTCGACACCTCAGGCACGTAGCCAAAAGTCGTCGCGCGGTCCATGGCAATACGGGTGTTTTCATGCTTGGCGGATGCCGCGTAGTCCAACGCTAGCACCACCAACCCATGCTCATCCATGGCGGGCTTGAGCACATCGCGCCACAGCGCCAAACCGTAGTCCCAGGCCGATGGCTTCAGGAGCATGTACTCCTTGGCGGCGAAATCATAGCTTGCCGTGCCGCTTTCGAACATGACGCCATCGATCGTCTCTGAAAGCGCAGGAATCGTGTGAAAGCCGCGGTTGATCACAATGACGCTATCCGGCTGCTGAGCGCGCAGCTCCTGAATGAGCGAGATCATCGCGTCTTTGGATTCAGGGTAGAGCTCGCTGGTGTCGACCGTATCGAGGAAGAATCCGTCGACCCCATACTCATCGCGCATGGCGGCAGTGCGTTCCAGGAAATACTTCCGCCAAGCTGGTTGACGCGCATCCGCGTAGTAGGAGTTCCAAATTTTATTTTTGTCCGGCTCGCCATTGGCGTCACGGTCAAAGTATCCGGAGTCCATCCCTCCTGGGCCTTGCCCATCGCCCACCCGTAATACGTCGTCCTCGCCAATACTGATATAGCCAATGACAATCGCGCCGCCATCTTGCATCTGCGCTATGGCGAGCGGGCTTTGTTTCTTCGTTTCGATAATTACGGCGTCCCGCGACACGAGCTCCTCAACCATACCCGGGCCATAATAGCAGGCATAGGAATTGATCCGTTCAAAGCGGTCTCGCACATCAGAGGCATGACTCAGGCACGCAACCCCAAAGGCTGCGAAAGTAATCAATTGGCGCATGGCTATCGGGGTAAATTAATTGGATGCCGGCATTGCTCGAACCGGCACAAAGTAAGGCTCTTCCGTGGTGACTTCAGCATAGTCCAAGGTGTCCACATGCCCGTCGAGAAACAGCGAGACCACTTGATTATCGCCATAGCGATTTGGGTCTGCCGGATGGTCTGGCGCAATGTAGCCCCAGCAGTCCATCGCAGGCCCGTCGGTGAGCACCAACGTCTTGGCAGGATCTGAAAAAATGAACTGTGACAGCACATGGTCGCCTTCGCGCGAGGTATCGCCCATGTGCCGCCCCATCACCACGTAATTCCAACCGTAGGAAATCGTCTGAGCCAGAGTGGTGTCATCCGTATCGTTAAAGTGAACATGTGCTGGGCTATGAAACACTTTAGTTTCTCCGTCAAGATAAGGACGCAGGAGCTGCCACCAATATTGGCCGGTGTTATAATTGTGCCACACCGGTATATTGTTGGCGTGCTCCTGGGCATACATCTGGGTGGCGCCGCCAATGTTGCGCACATTGGAAATGCTGCCCGTGAGCTGGCTTTTTCCCCGCACAGCGCCTATTACCGCGATGAGTATACTCGATAGTATGCCGATTACCGCCACACAAACGAGTAGCTCCACCAAGGTAAACCCAGATTGTTTACGCCGATCCATATCGTAGCACTTTAGCAGATTCTATGCGCGAAAGCGGCGGCGAAGCAAGGTAATCACACCTGCCAGGCCGACAAAGATCATCGCATAGTGGCCAGGCTCGGGAACCGATGCAAAGGTGTAGACGCCAGCGCCAATAAAGTCATCCACCGTGGTGCCATTGCTGTACATGGCGATCGCGAAGGTGTCATTCGGGAAGATCGTCCCACCGCCAACGGTAAACGTGGCCGAACGGCTAATCGAAATTTCCTGCTCGCTAACAGTGGTGTTGTAAAGCGCGATTGCCGCACCCCCATCCGTAATGCCATTGCCGGTGTTGAAATTACCAGTGGTCTGCTCAAACGGGAAGTCATTTTGCCAACCCACTTCCGAGCCAACCAAACCTAGGCCATATACATCGAAGCCGGTTGAGGGATTGTTGTCGTTATCCAAAGCAATAAATACTTGGGCGTTGCTACCATTGACTCCCACCGGATTGTTGTAGACAACGCGCAGGTAGAGATTGTTTTCATCATTGGCCGCATACAGCGTCATGAAATCAACCGGGTCACCGTCCCCAGTCGTGTCGGTAGTCAGGATCGGCACACCGACCCAGTCAGAGAAATCACCGTCGATGGTGATGTTGGAGTAGGTGCCGGCAAGGGCTGATACGCTCAGTGCGAGAGAGCCCAAGAAGCCGCAGAGCAGTTTTGTTGTGTTCATAGATTTCATAGTGATGTGAATTGGTGAGTGTTTTGAGTATTCGTGAAAAGTTGGATAAACGACTATGCCGGTGCGCCGACGGAGGCGCGTGGCACATAGTAGCTGCCAATGACGTGCTTGGCCGAAGCACGGGGCGATTCGCTCTCCTCGTCATCGAGTTGGGAGAGGATGCTATCCACCGCCGTCTTGGCGATTTGGCTGCGTGGAATGCCCACCGTGCTGAGTGACGGCGTGGTGTAGGCGGTAAAGGCCAAGTCATCCATGCCGACAATTGAAATATCATTTGGCACATTGAGTCCCATCGCGCTTGCCTCATTGAGCGCGCCCATCGCCAAGACGTCCGTTGCACAAAGCACTGCCGATGGCCGCTGCGAAGCAACTTGGTGAAACGCCTTTTGCCCATCGGCAAAGCTCACCGAGCCCTCCACGATTAGCTTGGGATCAACTGTCAGTTTGCAATCCTCCAGAATACGACGAAATCCATTTACCTTTGCGGTGATTCCAGTGCCGCCAATAAAACCGATGCGCTGGTGCCCCAAGCTGGCAAGGTCCCGAACGGCCTCCGCCATCCCACTGAAAATATCCAGTTCGACCACGATCTCTTTTTTAATCGGTGCCCAAGCGCGATTCGTCACGACTACCACCGGACACCCCTGCACTGACTCCAGTAAGCGCGACCCGCTGGTCCGACCATCCACGACCAGAATAATCCCGTCGAGCCCACCCCCACGGGTCAACTGACGCAACCGGTCATTTTCACCTTTGCCGGAACGGCTCAGCTCAAGGTGAACGGCCTGGCCCCGCTTTTCTGCCGCCTTCGCGATCTCCTGCGCGAGCTCCATGTTGTAATAGTCGAAAATTGGATCTTCCGAAAAACTGTAGTAAAGCCCGATCTGATTGGTGCGCTTCGAATTCAATCGACTGGCATGCACATTAGGCGAGAATCCACGGGCGCGGGCTTCTTCCAATACGCGCTCACGCGTCTTCTCACTGATACGACCACGGCCGGAAAATGCGCGGGAAACCGTCGCCGTGGAGACGCCGATTTGTTTTGAAAATGCTACGATATCGAGTGCCATTGTGTGTTAGTATTTACGCATGACTTAAGAAAACTAGTGGTAACTAGCTTCTCCCATGCCTACTTTCTTAAGTTGGCGGACTTCACAGAATTCCCCCTTGTCCGCGCTTTCCTTCGCCGCCAGACAAGCATAAACGCTTTGCAGCCCAGCCCATACATTGGAGATCGAACTGGCCTCGCCGCGGACCACTTTGACGAAGTTGTCAGCCAAGACACCATCACCACCATGGTGGTGTAAATCGCTGTCGACCTGGATCTTGTCTTCAAACGGTTGAAAGTGGTGTATCAGCGTGGCCTGGTTCGCATACCAATCAAAGCTCAAGGTCCCTTGATGCCCGGAGAAGGTTGCCCCGCGGCGCGCAGCTCCGCGCTTGGAATAGAACACTTGGGTATACACCCCCTGAGCACCATTTTCGAATTCGATCAAAGCACTGGAGGAGTCCTCGTTCATCCCGGTTTCCGGTGTTCCAATTTGCTCATAGAAGCCGCAATTTGGATCTGGATCAACCTCGGCAAATTTCGCTTCACGGTAGACACGACCGCAGGACTTCATTGCCCCTACGCGAACGATCGGGCTTCGCAAACAATAGGCCAAGTAATCGAAGTCGTGCGTCGCTTTCTGTAGGAATAATCCTCCTGTCACGCCATAATCACGATACCAGGAATTAAAGTAAACATCACCGTATGGCACGTAGTTAACTGCCATCACATGCTGTGGGATACCCAAGGCACCCTCATCCAACAGATGCTTAACGCGGACGCAAAGCGGCGAAGCCCGGAGAGGAAAACTAACCACCACTTTCGTTTGCGTATCTTGAAATGCAGACTCCATCGCCATTGCATCTTCAAGAGTGGTGGCAATGGGCTTCTCCAGGAACAAGGGCAATCCGGTTACAGCAACATCCATCGCATACTTGGCGTGTAAGTTACAACGCGTTCCTACCGCGATGGCGTCGACTCCGGCCGCCGCCAGCTCTTCCACCGAGCGCACAAACTTGACCGCCTTAGCTTCTTTCTCTGGCAGCGCCTCACGCACTGCAGCTTCATCGGGGTCAATCGCAGCAACCACAGAAAGCTCAGGCTCTGCTTCACGCATGCAAGTATTCACCATGTGGTTTAGGCGTTTGCCCAGGCCAATTACTCCAATCTTCATGTCCATAGAAAAACAACCGAAATGAGCATCGTCAAGATTTTTGTGTAAATACTTACGCATTTTCTTGCCAATCGCCTTTGAGCCTTATACGGATTGCCCCATACCTAAGACTAGGAACCAAGAAAATTGTATGAGTAACCAAACATCAACGGACCTTTCAGCCATCGCCAAGTTGTTCAATATGCGCGCCGACTATGTATTGTCGCACCCATATGGCAGCGGCCATATCAACGACACATACTGCGCCGAGTATGATCAGGCCGGTCACCGACTGCGCTACATCCACCAGCGCATCAATAAGAACATCTTTAAAAACCCAGAAGCGCTCATGGAGAACATCCAGCGCGTCACCGACCACAATCAGGCGGCCCTGATGCGCGAGGCAAATCCCGAGCGCCTTCGCCGCGGGTTGACGCTCGTGCCCGCGCACACAGGCAAGCCCTACGCAATCGACGACCAAGGCGACTACTGGCGCACCTACTTGTTCATTGAGCGTGCTCGGACGTACGACAAGATCGAGTCTCCACAACAAGCCCAGGCGGCAGCCGCGGCATTTGGGAAATTTCAAAAGCTCGCGGCATCGCTGCAAGGTGAGCGCCTCAGCGAAACCATTCCCGACTTTCACCACACGCCCAAGCGCTACGAAGCATTTTGCGCCGCGCTTGAACGCGACGAACACAACCGCGCTAAAGACATTAAACCCGAAATAGACTTCCTCCATGCGCGACAGGATGACTTCGGCATGGTAGTCGATCAAATGACCGCCGGAAATATCCCCGAGCGCGTCACGCACAACGACACCAAGCTCAACAATGTCATGATCGACGACTTCTCTGGTGAAGGCGTTTGCGTGATCGATCTCGACACAGTAATGCCCGGGAGCGTGCTCTACGACTTCAGCGACATGGTCCGCACCGCGACCAACTCCGCCCTCGAAGACGAAACCGATGTCAGTAAAGCCTCGATGCAGATGCCCATGTTTGAGGCCCTACTCCAAGGCTACTTAAGTGCGGCCGCTGGCTTTCTCAATGATTATGAAAAGGAAGGCCTGGGCCAAAGCGCCAAACTCATGTCTCTGGAGTGTGGCATGCGCTTTCTAACAGATTACCTGCAGGGTGACACCTATTTTAAAATCAAGCGCCCGGCGCACAACCTGGACCGCGCGCGCACGCAATTCGCCTTGGTGAAGTCGATCGAACAGCAGCAGTCGGAGATCGATCGACTCATTCAGCGCACCTTCATCGAATCTGAATTCAACTACTCGTAACCAAAGACCCTCAACAGAATCAATCATGACACGCCCTACCCTCTTAATCCTGGCTGCCGGCATGGGTAGCCGCTACGGCGGGCTCAAACAACTCGATGCAATGGGCCCGATGGGTGAGACCATGCTCGACTACGCCGTGCAAGACGCGATCAGCGCCGGCTTCGCCAAAATCGTCTTTGTCATTCGACGCGATTTCGAAGCCGAGTTTCACAAACACATCAGCAGCCGCTACGATGATCGCATTAACTTGCAGTTCGCCTATCAGTCACTCGAAGACCTTCCCGCGGGCTTCACTCCCCCGCCAGCGCGCACCAAACCTTGGGGCACCGCGCAAGCGATCTACGCCGCTCGCAACATAATTGCTGAGCCTTTCGCCGTCATCAATGCCGATGATTTTTACGGCAAGGAATCCTACGAAATTCTAGCCAAGCAACTCTCAGAAGAAGATCCCACGACGCTCTCGATCAGCATGGTTGGTTACCAGCTAGCCAAAACCCTTTCCCCCCACGGATCGGTAAACCGCGGCGTGTGCCAGCTTCACAAAAACAAACTGAAGACTGTCGAGGAATATACCAACATCGCCGCCAACGCCGCAGGCGTCGTCATTGGCAAAAACCTCAAAGGCGTCCAGGAGGTCCTCAGTTCCCACACTGTAGTCTCAATGAACTGCTGGGGATTCACTCCGCAGATATTTGCCGCCATTGAAGCGCACTTCATCGCATTCCTCAAAGAAAGAGGCAGCGAAATGAAATCCGAATGCTACATCCCAACCGTCGTTGACGAATTGGTACACAGCGGCCAAGCAGAATGCCAAGTCATGCTCACCTATAGCCCATGGTTTGGCGTCACCTATCCAGAAGACAAGGAACGCGTCGTCGCCAGCCTCAAAGAACTTTGCGAAAGCGGACAATATGCCTGAAGAAACACCATCCCCGCGACGCGTTCTAGTGACCGGAGGCGCAGGCTTCATCGGATCACACACTGTTGATCAGCTCTTGGCGCAAGGCGACGAAGTGCTCGTCGTCGATAGCCTCGCGACCGGAAAGATTGAAAACCTCGATTCCGCGAGCGCCTTCTCCAGCTTTCGCTTTGAGCAACTAGATGTCGCCCGTAGCGACGCTTTTTGCCGAACCACAGAAGCCTTTCGACCGCATGCGATCATCCACCTCGCAGCGCTCGTCAGCGTGCAGGAGAGTATTCAAAATCCTGCGCTCAATTTCGAGCGAAACGTCCTGGCAACGCAGTCCGTAATCGATGCCGCCCAACGCTGCCAAGTGGAGAACGTGGTCTTTGCGTCCTCCGCCGCAATCTACGGAGACAATCCGGATCTGCCGCTCAAGGAGTCTGCCGAAAAGCGACCGCTCTCGCCCTATGGTGGTGCCAAGTTGGCCAGTGAAGCCTTGTTGCTCGCAGCAGCCAATACCTATCATTTCACCGTCACCGCCAATCGCTACTTCAACGTATACGGCCCGCGTCAAGATCCGAAGTCCCCATACTCTGGCGTCATGTCGATCTTCCTGGACCGGTTCACGCAAGGCATCGCACCAACTGTATTTGGCGACGGCGCTCAGACACGTGACTTCATCAATGTGCAAGACGTCGCCCGGATGAATGTGCTTGCCGCCAGCTCAACGCTGCCGGGTTTCCATGCCTTCAACGTTTGCACCGGAAAGGCCACAAGCTTGCTCGACATCATCGATGTCCTACGCGAGCACTTCCCCAACGTCCCGGAGACAACCTTTAAAGAGGCTCGTGCCGGTGACATCATCCACTCACTGGGTAGTCCGGAAAGCGCGCGTGGGAAACTTGGTTTCCGCGCTCAGGTGTCTTTGAACGAGGGCCTCGCGCACTACCTGCAAACCACCACAAGCGTTACTTCACAGCTGCCGTGATCGAGTCTCGCTCGACAAAGAATGTATTCACCGTGTGCATGAACTGAGGCGCGGGCGCGCCCTTACCTTCGGAAGCGTTCATAACGTTTTCGAGCATCTGCAGGGCGCTGGCGGCGATTTTCGATCGCGGCACCCCGATGCTCGCGAGGGACGGCGAGGTTTGCGATGCGAGCGCAAGGTCATCCATCCCGACAATGGATAATTGATCAGGCGTCGACAAGCCGAGCTTCGCTGCCCCTTGCAGAGCGCCAATAGCCAGCAAGTCCGTGCAGCAGACCACTGCGTCGACTTTCTTCTTGAGCAACTCGCCGACCGCCCGCTGCCCATCCTCAATTGTTTTAGGACCATTGGCGATGAGCGCTTCATTCGGCTTTAGGCCATAATGCTCCAGAGCCGCCTTAAAAGCCTTGAACTTGGTCTCGTCCGCCAAGCCGCGGATGAAGCCAATGCGACGATGCCCGAGCTTGACCAATTGTTTCACTGCCTGCTCAATGCCGCTTTCAAAGTCTAAATGAATAAAGCCGGTGGATGGATTCTTTGCCCAAACCTGATTCGAAATGACGATTGTTGGGCAGTCGGCAATGACTTTTTCCAGCCCATCCAAACTTCGCTCGCTATCGGCGACGATGATGACGCCGTCCAAGCCTTTGCCTGCAATGAGATTATTCAATTGCGCGTCCGGCTGTGAGGGGCTCCGCAACACCAAGTGCAAAGAAATGCCCCGCTCCGCACACGCCTTGGCAATCTCCTGTGCGAGCTCCATGTTGTAGTAATCGAAAATGATCTCTTCGCCAAAAGTGTAGTAGAGGCCAATCACGCCACTGAATTTCGAGGAAAGGCGTCGCGCATTGATGTTCGGCGCAAAGCCATGTTTACGCGCTTCTTCCAGAATGCGCTCCTGGGTCTTTTTACTGATCCGCCCGCGCCCGGAAAACGCGCGCGAAACCGTCGCGGTCGAAACGCCTACAATCTCTGAGAATTCACGAATGTCCATCTGCTGCATTGCTCCGACGATCATCAATAGACCAAGACGCGAGCATGCAGAATCGTGGGCAAACCCCACCCCATCGTAAAGGACAAACGCTTACGCAGATGGTCCTAATTAGCCAACATAGAGTGAGACGGTTGCGCGAATCCTAACGCACCTCGATTTCCGTAAGCCAGAGAATATTTGGGCGTAGCTGTGGCCCGCGACGTGCGGGCTGGAGAATTTCTAGGCTCGCAACTGTCGTCGGCGTAAATGAGACCGTCGTGACATTAGTGGTTTCGGCGTTCTGGAAACGCGTTAATAAGCGACGCTGACCATCGACCGTACGCCCTCGGATAACCCCCTCCTGCGAGGTGTAAGTGACGCCGCCTTCGTGATTCCAATACAGCTTTACTTCGCTGACTTCCACTGGCTCCGGGAATTCGAAGCGCACCCAATGCGGCGAAGCAGATTCCTCGGAAGCCCAGGCGGCTTCATTGAAGGCCATACTGGCGGTCGGCTCCGTCACGCCATCACGCAAGGGCGATGGCCCGTAGCCAGGGAAGTCGCTGCTCGTTTCCACCAAAACTGCGGTGTCGCGCACCACACTGGCCTGCTGCCCCAAAAACTGCAACTCAACGCTGCCATCGAAGATCTCAAAGCCCATGGCCGAAGCTTTCAACGCTACAGTGCCCGACTCCTTACCGCCTGCTCGAATCGGCAAGTAGACACGCGTTTCCTCAACAGCATCGAGTTGAAAGGTCTTACGCCCTTCGCCGTAATCACCGCGCCAACGTACGTCTACCAAGCTGGGTTGCTGCAGCAAATTCGTCAGTCGCAGCGGAATCTGCGCGACCTCTTGTATCGAAATAACCTTCTCTTGCGTCAGCTCTACATTCACCGGATTCACACGTTGCCACATGAGCGGGATCAGCAAGCGATGTTGCTCGCTACCTTTGCGCATCGCAATGCTTACGCGGAAGGCACCATCATTAAAATCGGCTGGCACGCTCAGCATAAGATTACCCGATTCGCCGGTGCCCAGCGTTACCTTCTGCTGCGACACCATGGGCTCACCAGCAGACAGCAAGGCGACCTCGTCGATCTGCACTGTGCTCTTGCTCTTATTCTCCACATTGATGCGTATTGATTGCTCCAAGCCGCGCACCGCCGGCTGCGGTAAAAGCACGACGAGCTTCAGGCCTAGTGCTTGCTGTTCTTGCATCGCCTTCAACTGACCAAGCAACTGCTCCGCTTGCCCCACCCCGTCCTTCCATGCTCGTAGGAATTCGATTTCACTCTCAATTTCCTTGCTGGGAAAAATCATGAAGAAGCGTACTTGCTCTGCTTGGAGAAACACCGGAATCGCTGCACGCCCATTGGCGTCCATAGACAACCAACCCGCATCGCCGGACAACGGGTTCAACACGACCCAATCTTGGCCGAAATCATCAAGCTCAACTGTAATCTGACCAGAGACCGGCGCCTGCGATGTATTGCGCACAGTGATGAATTTTGCGGCATCGCGCTTTCCATAGAACTGCTCAAACTCGATTGCATCATTTGAAGACTCAGCCGGCCCAACCGGCTGCCAGCCGACATTGGCTATCCGTTGAATCCACGGCATGTAACGCTGGAACCAATGGCGATCGCGCTCATACCACGCTGAGTTTTCCCAGTAAGGGTCATTCGCCGCGTCGTGGCTAAACAGACTTGGTTGAAACGCCCAGTAAAGGCTGTCCTCAAAGTAGCGCTGTGCGAACTCCGCCTCGAGGTGGTCATATTTTCCGTTCATCAAGAAGCCCCAAGCTTTCTGGCCCGACATTGCGCGACGGTAGTTCAATTCACGATCAGACATGCGCTCATAATGCCCCTCGTGGAACCAATGCGTTTCCTCGCCTGGAATATCGATAAAGGGCATGAAGAAGGGAAAATTCCAGCACGGAAAATTACCCATGAGGTATTTGTCATGCTCGCTCATGTAACCGCCCAAACCGGCAATAAATTCATAAGCGGCAATCGGCGTAGCCAAGCCCGGCTTCATCGCATCGGTAGTAAATGTCGCAGGATAGTTCGCCACCGCCATCACCGCAGGATTGTAATCCATGATAAACATGGCCGAGAGCGAATCCAAATATATGCCGTCAACTTTATCATACGCGATCTGCTCCTGCATAAAACTGAATTCCGCCATCGCACGATTCACCGGCGCGCTAGCCTCCGTAGGCAGTTCCGGATCTGTGCTGACTTCCATGCGCGCGCCGGAATTCCAAGGCACATCCGAGAACGTCATATTAATCTCGCCATCAGGCAAACGCGCGGCACCGAGCAAACCACCAGAGGCAAATTCATTCGCCTTGCCAAAGCCACTCACCGCGAGTCGCTCCATCATCGCAATAGCATTTTCTGGCGTACGCTCCATACCACCCGGCATGGGCAACCAGTAAAGCCAAGGCTCGGTGTAAACGAGTGTCAGAATGCCATTGTCATGACAGAAATCGACATCCGAACCTATCGGGCCACCCTTCTCATAGTATGCGAATCCAAAGTCCTGCGGGTTCGGAATTTTGGAAATGTCCGTGAAAGGCATCCACAGACCAACCGCCTCAGGCCTACGCTCAAAGAGGGATGCGTTGCGTTGGTAATATTCGGCCAGCGCCTGCCGAAATGCCTGCCCTTTCTCCGTTGCTCGGCTACGCAGTGAAACATGGAAGGCAGCCTGGCCTGGAAACTTTTTTGTCAACGGCGTAAGCGCTACGTGGTAATCGATAGCGAGTTGATCACGTTCCGTGTTGGCCGAAATTTTAAACACGCATGGTTCGGTCAAATCCGTTTCCAGCACGAGCGCCTGCGCGCCATTGTCGACCACGCCAAAGGGATATTTGGAAACACTGCTATCTATGCCATAAGGGCTGCTGCCAGTGTGCGCGTATTCGGTGTTCTGCGCGTCGATCTCTTGCGCGAACTGCACGTCATCATGCCAAGTCCAGCCATCAAGCGGCGCTTCAACGCCAATTCTAAAGCGAAGCAAACGCTCGCCTGCCCCGTTTAGCTGAGCATAGAGCTCGAGGTCACCTTGACTGGAGGGCTGAGCAATCACACGCCAATCGACACCAGCGGTGCTGCCCTGCCACTGAGTCATGCCTCCCGCAATCTGCACCCGCTCTGGCTGCAGCTCGAATTCTTCACCAGACTTTGCATCACAAAGCGCAAAGCGCAAACGAAACGCCTCCTCGAAGCCAGGCGCTTTCCAGATCGGTTCCGACAAGGCGGCATCACTCCACGGTAAGGAATCAAACCGGGTGCTGAAGGAAATGCTCAGCGCATCTGGCACAAAAGCGATAAGCTCTTCGATTTGATATTTTTTAGGCCCGACTTGTTGGTCAGGCCCGTTAAAGGAGTATTCCCCCATGGTCTCTTTATTGACCCGCTTGGCCCCCTGCGCCGGATATCGATCCAGGACCTCCCAGTTACTGTTCGTCCTCTCGATACTGAAGTCCAAGGCATCACCGATGTCGATATCATCGATGGGATAGACTACGCCATCGGGATGAACATCTGGAGACAACTGATAAAGCGGCGTCCAGTTCCAACCATTGTCCGTCCCGGCGTGTTGATAAAGTGTCAGGCCCTCGATCATGTAATCGGCTCCGAATGGCGACAAACCCGTCGCAGCTTCGCCATCACTATTGAGCAGCACTCGCAAGCGCGCAGGCTCGACTCCCTCACCGAGCACTTTAACAGCTAAGCCCTTCGATCCGCTACGATAGAGGCTGCCTCGCAGACTGGAATTCGACATAGGGCTGAGCGTTTCCAATTGAGCCGCATCGACGGAAATTGCATCAGTCTCCGGGTAGCGGTCGACGACATTCCAATCGGCATCAAAATTCTCAACATAGAGCCGCATAACCTTAAACTTCGGCAACGCGCTGATGCTGTAGGTGAGCACCCCGTCAGCGACGGCGTTTGGCACTGTCCCTACCTGCACCCAATCCCAGCCGGTAGCTGTAGATGGATAGGAGTAAAGCGTCGCGCCTTCGATCATGTAGTCAGCACCATATTCGCCAAAGCCAGTGCCGGAGTCATTATCGATGTCGAACATGACACGGGTTTGAGTCGCCTCGGCGGCAGACTCTGCAACCCCTACTTGAATAGCGCCACTTTCATTACGACCCACTGTTACTGAGTCGATCGCAAAGGTAGATGTTGCCATTAGCAATAAGCCGAAAATTCCTTGTGCGGAACGTGTCAATGGGCGGTGTAAACCGTTTGGAAAAACTTCTGAGGACATGATAATTACGGAGGCTAAAGTCAGTTTCGAATATCTTGCGTAAACATTTACGCAAATCGGAGTAGAGTCAAGATAATTAGGGTTCTTTTCAGAAAAATTAGCGTGAGGAACACGCAATGAAATCATCAAAAAAAACACATTAGGCTGATAAATAAGGGCGGCGCAGATTACCTGCGCCGCCCACTATCGGGACGTAGTTTATGGGAAGGAGCCCATATTTCTGAAATAAACTAGAACGAGTAGCGGAAGGAGGCACCGCTAGTAGCGCCATCGGGATACCAATCGTATTCCCCCGATACGCCGGTATAGAACTCGTTATTGCCGAAGCATACGAAGCTCATAGTTCCCGATGGACTACCAATCCAAGTAAGCGGCAAATATACTTCACCCGTGGTTCCACTCCAGATTCGGCCCACTTGAAATCCGCCAGCCGCCGGAGCAGCAATCCAGTTCCAATCAAGCCCAGTGCCATTGTATTGGTAGACATTCACGCCCTCGATCAAGTAGTCCGCACCGATCGGGAAGTTTGTGATGCCAGCGAACGACCCCTGGAATCCAGTCGCGGGATTGTCATCAGTATCAATGAATATCTGGAAGCCCCAACTGATGTAAATGTTGGTATCGTTCGTGTAGGCAAAATAGAGCGTGCCTGTGTCGGTGGCATGCGCTACTTGAATTTGACGCCAGTTTGCCTGATTGCCTGCGCCAGAGATGTGGCTCGCATCACTGACACCGGTCACGTCATCCGGATCCCCGATATAGCTCGTCAATGAGCCCCACTCAGTCAGCAAACCATCGAGCGTGATCGCACTGCTCAGAATAGGGTTACTTAACGCAGCAGAGGCGTAGTAGTTCAAGCCGGTATCTTCGGTATTTTGATTACCCAGAGCATCCTTAGCCACCACCTTGATATTGTAATTCTTATTCGCCGTCAGGCCCGTAACGGTGAATTCGTTTGCTGAATTGTTCGCTGGATCGTGCCCCCAATCCGGATTCACATCGAATGCGACATCGGTGTAAGTCGTCGAGATGCTCGCGGCAATATCCGTAACGATGATATCGTAGGTAATCGGGTAAGACTGATCGATGGCCACATCCCAGCGCACGATAGCTTCAGTGATGACGCTGCCCTCTTCCACCTCCTGCACGCCTACACGGAACGATGTCGAGGCAGTATTATAAAGCACGTTTCCGGTGGTGTCCCAAGTCGGCGCGTTAGTGTCGTTGGAGGAGTCCGGCAGAAGATTCGCAAAGTCGGTGTCGACTGTGATCAGCAAACCGTCCTCGCATAAGTAGCCAATGTAGCCGAACTTGCGGATGTCGGTGTTAAACGCATCGGTGACAATGCCGGTGCGACCGGATTCATATTCCAGACTGAACATCGTGAAACCGTCATCACGATTGGCTTCAGCAAAAACTTTGGGTGCCACATTGTAGCGGTTTTCATTGTAGTATTCGGAGATGCCGCCAGGACCATCAGTTACCGGGTCGCTATCGTAGCGGAAGCTTTCATAAAGGAATGCGTTAATGTACGGGCGGATCGAATAATCGATCGGGTATTCGCCGGTAAGCGGGCTCTGCAAACCAGCACTAAAGTAGAATGCACCGCGATTTGCGAAGACAACTTTGTCGGTATAGTTATCACTGATGTATTTTACGGTGTCCCGCATTTCATCAACCGTCCAGGGATACCAGCCAGGAGCGTCATATGGGCCGGCGGTGTCCAACGTATCCAGGAAAAACCCATCGCAGCCGAAGTTTGTCGACCGGTCACGCAAGTTCGCAGTGTCCCAGGCACCAGCAATCTGCGCCAGGCCTGCGGTCAACCCACGGCCCGTAACGCCGCTGCCACCAATGCGCATATTATTCAACACCCAACGCCAATTCGTGTCGGGGTTCACCATGTAGCCGAGGAAAATCGGATTGTAGTCCGGGTTTCCGTCCGGCGTGAGGCGCGCAGTGGTTGTCACGGAGATTGCGCGGCCTGTGCCATCATAAGTGACCGTTTGGGAATCCACGTCGACATAAAAGCTTTGCAGCGTATTGCCGGGAGTTGGAATTAGATCACCGGTAGCAGAGTCATACTTGACCATCCCTGTGCCGCCACCCAATGGGTCCTCAATCGCGTCATTAATGAAGTCTTCTCCAATGCTGATGTAGCCGATAACGTAATCAACGCCGTTGTCTTTCAAATATTTGACGACTTCTGGCGTACAATGAGGCTGACCGGGGTTAATCACGACGACATCAAACGACGCCAGTCCACTCATAATCGTGCTGTCCAGCACCCAAGTGCTCGGGTCACCGGTGTTGGACGAATAGTAATCATCACCGTAGTAGATGATAAACTTCGAGTCAGACGTGACACCGGTCATCGGGCCACGGGCTTCGGCAGTAGTAGTGACAGTGATCGCAGCCGAAAATAGGGCGATCAAGCCTGCAGATACTTTATTCATGGTGCTATTGTTGATGGGATGGATATACGATAAACCGCTCATCGAGCGCTTCCTCAACATAGAGAGGTCGAAGAAACAAATAGTTGCGTAAGCGTTTACGCTTACTTGCGCAAGGAAAATATTACGCCCGACATTCAGAGCCTTGAACAACAAGCACATAAAAAGAGCGGGACGAGGCGCTACACCTCGTCCCGCTGAGAAAACGATCAAAAAGAACTAGCGATAAATGACGTCGTACATCAACTCCCACCAGAAACTCGGCAATTGATCAAACGGATTACTCGCATAGGTCTCGTCTGTAATATAGACATATCGTGTGTTCCGGTTTCGGGCCATGTCAGAGATCTCATTCACATAATACTCCGACGGCGTTGCGACCATGGAATGCACGATCATGGCAAAACAGTCTTCAGAAAATGTCCAACGCCAGCTAGGCACTGAGTCCGGATAATAATCCCAAGAGTAGCCCTCAAACGTCACCAGAACATCAACTACCGGCCACCAGAGATAGAGGTCCGTTGCGTCGTTCCCTGCATTCCCAACAACTAAGAATCCTGGGTAGTTGCTTTTAATGTAGTGGTAGATCTCACTGTAATACTGAAGCGTCGCTAAGGAGCCGTCGCCCAAGGTTTCATCTAGGAAAATGCCATCAATATCATACCAAGCGACATATTGATCGATATCTGCTTTTACTTGAGCGACTGGGCGTGCACTGTAAGTGGTAGGGACATAGCCGATAACCAAGCCACCCTTAAGTCGCAAGTTGTCGACCGCGTTCTCATAGTTAACATCATAGGATGTTCCCGGACCACTCGCCGGATTCATGATCGTCACGATATCAGCGCCGGCATCAAGTCCTACGCCAATCAAATCCCAGTCACTTCCCGAGGCACTCGGATAAAAATATGCGGGCACAATGACCGACAACGGCCCTGCCTGCAGGTTGGAAATTATGGACAAGCCAAGTATAACAAGAAACATTTTTGTATTTTTTATCATAATAAACGTTAGTTATGAGTTACAGGTCACCATGCATCAACAGGCACAAGCGATTCAGAGTGGGGTTCGAACAGTGGTTAACGCAAGTTTCCCACTGGCTGCATCCTCTTCGTTAATTCCACAATCATAATCATGGCGAAAGAATGCTGATAGCAGATATACAAAATTGCGTAAACGGTTACAACTCTATATTCTCAGATTGTGAAAAAACCTTCACCCCGCACTCTCACCATCTAGAAAGTCATCCAAAAAAATACCTCAAATCCCCACAGCTGTAGGTGCTTGAAACTCTCCTTACATTTCAAAAATCGGCAAACTTTCATCAGAAACATCATTTCTGCCAGCCATCTCTTACACATGTCAGGCCATTAAGTATTTTCACCGGACCTGTAAGGCAATAAGGACCAAGCTGAACCAACCTTATTACGACTCAAACTGAATCCAAGCAAAGAAAACCTACACACCTCGCGATGGTAGTAGCTCAAGAGTCTCCCCAACTGTGAACGCTTACCACCCTACCCTCGCTGTTACTTGATGCCTTATGCACATAAATATCTACAGTGCAGTTTCAGATTTTCGCTTTCATAAAGCTTCTCTCCTAAGATCAGACCTATAGGATGCGAGCCTAAATCTCCTATTGAAACGGTGAAAAGCAGCAATTTGAGACATAACGACTCGATGTTGATTTTATGAGGTAGATCACTACACGCGAACCTGCCGGGCCACAGTTTTGTACGAGACGGTTATGACATACATTCCCGCTGTCCGCTAAGGAAACAGACTCGACTCCTTTTGCTTGTATGGTCAATCATTCCGGCATGAGAGCTTGGATTACGCACCCAGACAAACCCTATATAAAATTCGCCGAAATCGAAGAACCATCCCAGCGACCGGACGAGGCGCTTATTGAGGTCAAGGCGGTTTCAATCAACCGTGGTGAGCTGGTTTCTTTGCCCAATTTTTGGGATGTGCGCATGGACGGCAGCACTATGTCGATGCCGATGGGCAGCGTGCCGGGCTACGAGTTGTCTGGAATCGTAGTCAGACCTGCGGCGGATGGCACCGGCCCCAAAGTGGGTGCGAGAGTTGCAGGTTTCCCAGCGCGGGGCACTTGGGCGGAATTCGCTGCAGTGAGGACCTGTCTATTGGGTGAAATTGACCCGAGTGTCTCTTTTGAAGAAGCCGCGACGCTTCCAGTAGCTGGTCAAACGGCTTACCGCGCCTTGCGTCGAGGTGGCCTGCTGCTTGGGCAAAGAGTCCTGATCACCGGTGCGGCTGGAGGGGTCGGCACCTATGCCATCCAACTAGCAAAGCTGGCCGGAGCTAATGTCACCGGGGTTGCCCGAAGCGAGGAACGTCGTCAGGCGCTCTTGGAGCTCGGCGCCGACGCAGTGATCGAGACGCTATCCCCCGACGGTCCCCGCCAATACGACCTGATCATGGAATCGGTTGGTGGCGATTCCCTTGGAGCTGCCTTTGCGAGAATTGATGGGAGAGGCGTCATTGTCCAGTACGGTGAGGCGTCATTGGCCCCAATCACTTTTCCTGCCGGTCTTTATGCCACTATGCCCGCAGTTCGTTATGAGCCGTTTCTATTATATCCTGATCTGCTCAGCGACTACTCTGGCACGCGCACCCTGGAACTGCTTTCAGGATTGATTGCCGAAGGAAGACTGAGGCCAGTAATAAGCGATATCATGAGCTGGTCAGACACGCCCAAGGCATTGGAAAAACTTCAAGCCCGTAGCGTGATCGGCAAGATAGTACTCCAGATAGATTAAGCGCAATATTACACCATTTACAAAAAACAGTCGAATCGCGAAATCCAATGACCTAGAGCAGATCCAACTGCCAAACTCCGTTTGGATTGTTAAAGAGGTCCTCAGTATCGTGGCGGGTATCCACATCATAGGAAAGTTTGAACCGATATCCATCTTCCGAAAGACTGAAAGTGTGCCCTTCCTGCAAATTAGGCTTCTCATGAATTTGATATCGATTGAACGCATTGATCACCTGCGCCCCCTTTTCCAGTCCAATTGAAGCAGGAACTGATACTTCCGGCAAGCCGAAGTGATGCATACCACAGGAATAGAAGACATCCGTATCACTGATCAAACAGATCAATGCGTTGTAGAGGCCAAATCCTGACTCTATTCCCAGGTATTCATTCCAACGATGCCATTCGTGGGCAACGCCCGCCGCTTCAACTTTGATAGCAATGCCACCAACATTCTCAAGTGCACTTGTAGCGCGCAAAAGTTTCTCTCGTTGCGCAGGAATCTTCAAATCAGTAATCAAATAGACGACACTTTTGTGTTCCTCAATTCTCTTAAGAACATCCTCAGAAAGCTTTCCTTGGCCAGCCGCAGAAAATGCCTCAAGCATCCTCGGATCATGGTCACAATATTCGAGTTCTACATGCTCCTGAAGTCGGGTGTTCACTAATAAACGCCCAGCAAACATATACTCGCCATTCGAGTCACGTATTACTTGCGCCAGGAGCTCTGAACGACTACTCCAAGGGCCAGGAATGCAAAAGACTGAGATTCGCTCCATCACGGAATAATCAACGTAATGTGCCATTGAGCGAGCAGTTTCTCATTATGATGCGAAAACAAGGAATTCCATATCACCCAACGCTCGCCAACGAGAGATCATAAATCCCGATAAATCTATTAATTACATTTAATCCTCTCATCCCGCCAGGCAACTAGGAATGTGATCTGACACCGATTGCCGGGGCGGAGGCTAGGTGCCCAAGCCTTTACGAAGCCAAGAGCTGCTAAGGGCGGCCGGTGTTGCATCCAGCCCGCTTCACTGGCTAAGTCCCCTTCGAGCGTAGCAACGCAATTACTTTTCGCGACTTCTTCGAACAGCATCAAAAGCTTCTTTATCGACCAGTGAAACATGCCCATCGACCATGCCATTGTCGAGTGGATCGTCGACACGGCCAGCCAGATCACGGAAAAGCTTTCGAATGTCAATGATACCTCCAATCAGAAACCAGAAGGTGGAGATAATACCCAGAACTGCAGTAACACAAAGGCTTGTGATAAAGAAATAATTACTCCACCACTCAACCGGCCAGGGGTCGAACGCATTCCAGATGAGCACCCCGAGGAAGCAAAAACCAAACTTATAGACGATCGCATACCCGAAGACCGACCAAGCGATAATTCGGTCACCGAGCGTATATTCCGGAGTAATACCAATCAGCTTCTTATAAAAACTATGCAGGCTCCACTTGAAGGGTTCCTTATATTCGTGTGCCAGATCATACTCTCCACGGTGTAGTAACCGGTCCAAATTATAGGGTTTACGCTGAGTCAAAGCCGAACCGATCACGTAAGCAGCTATGCCACTAAGCATCGCCATAAAATATAGTTCGTAAGAATTGATCGGAAATTTCACCTCATTCATTTCCCAAATGATATAGGGATTCAAGGGACGGGAAAGTGTCTCTAGTAATGTGCCGATGGAAAGCGCCCAACCATTCGATTCCAACCAAGGATATACCGTCTCCGCCCAATTTCGTTGCATAAAAAGTCCAACCGCAGCAAAACCCGAACCGAAAATCAAGGCACCGAAGGCACCAACCGTATTTCCAAATCGACTATAGAGACCAAAAATCATTATTGGGCCAGCCCCTCCCAACCACAGCGCCGTCATGATCGTTGTGAACATAATTATGTAGTCGATCTGAACAAAGAAGATCGAAACGAAAAAGAAAAACAGACATACCACAGCGGAGGTCAATCGTAGCAGTAGTAGATGTCGCGTAGAAGAAAGCGGCTTCTTGAAAAATGGTAAAATAATGTCCTGCACAATTGTGGAAGATGCGTTGAAGACACGCGAATCATCCGTCGAGATCAACAGCATGATCATCAGCAGGCAGAACAACCCCATTAAGCCAACTGGCAAAGTATTCTTTAATGCAACAGGCAGCATCATCTGGTGGTAGAGTGTTTTGAATTTTTGATACTGCAGGTTTCCTTCCGGCGTGCCCCCTAGTGTTTCCAGCGCAGTCTCGATATAAGGTGTATCAATGTTGCGATCCTGCGAGAGCGGCGTGTCTGTACCTATCTCATGGTGCGGCACAGGCACTGCAGCGAGATTAGCATTAAGTTTCTCACGCAGTTCCGGATCCGGCACTGCCTCCAAAGCCACCATATCCATTAGCTCATAGCGAATGTCGGTCGACTCAGCAGCAAACTTTTTATGAGTCATCAGGGCAATAATCATGACTGCCACCATCAGCATCATCAGAGCAGCATAGAGGTTACGCCAAGTCCCGAGGATCCCGGCCATCTTTTGCTCATGTGGCGTGCGACCGCTACTGCTTGTGTCATTACCAATCCAACTGGCTCGATTCAAAACACTGCCCATGATCGTGACGAACAAAGCAAAGATATTGAAATCCCGCAGTTTTTCGATGTCGAAGGGGTTGATGAAACTCTCGCCTTCAACGCGATCTATCATCACAGGGCCGATGGTATCATGCCATCCGAACTTAAGAAAAATATAACCAGCAAGGATGACAAAAATGGGATAGCACATCAGTCCTTGAAAGGCATCCGAAATCAGCAGCGATATCCGGCCACCGGGCCATATCACCACCATGCACAGGCATAGAGATAAGGCGACGACAATGCCAAAGGTCGGTAGATTCGTCCCAAAAACCATAACCTTGTGCGGCAGTCCCAAGAAATAGATAAAAAAGTTCGCTGCGACCGCCGGGCCAATGGCATTTGTCACCATCTCCGCAATGGTGCGGATTGATGCGGCAGTAATCCGTAAAGACTTACTATAACGCATCTCCAGGAACTGCCCTATCGATAGTGAGCGCGTCTCTCGGAAGCGATACAGGCAATATCCTGTCAGTCCCATGATAATGCCAACCGGAACGGTTAAATACTCCCAAAAGGTTAATGCATATCCGACCTGATACTTCGACTCCACAAGAGCGACCAAGGTGATCACGCTAAGCCCTGAAGTAAGATCCCCCGCTGATAAAACATAGCGTCCAGCCACGCGCCCAGCCGCCAAAAAGTCCACAACACCACGGACAAACTTTCGGCTATACACGGCCAGATACAATATGATAGCAACAGGAACTACCGTGATGACCCAATCAATCCAATGCATAAATAATAATTCAATTCTAGCTACCCAAATCAAATCAGTCCGATAAAACCGACTGGCTCCAACTTCTCAAAATGACAAGATAGCATCGCTTACGAGCGGAACGCTCTCAGGCTGATGAGATGCGCGACCTCATCGGTATTACAATCATTACAGCGAGCCTATTAGCATGATTGCTAGTTCCATAGATTACAAACTCACTCCAATAGCCGAAGAAAGCTTTGAGAGAAGACTTCAACCTGTGCATTAAAAGGTAATTAAACTAACCATCCTGACTGAAATGCTTATGTATTTTGCCATAAACAAAGCACCCCACCACCAACTAAATAGTTAGACGATGGCAGGGGGCAGAAACCAGTTAAGCTACGTCAGTTAGCTCATAGCTTATTGTTTATAGCGGCGGCGCATAACAGCGCAGAGAACTACGAACAGCCCTAAACCCAAAGCTGCATTTGGCTCAGGAATGGCAGTCACATTTAGGTCTTCGAAGTAGATATTTGTACCACTGGTCCACTCTCCGGGACTACCAGCACCATTCATCGCCCCCAAGCTAAGACGGGACACACTACCTTCCGAATAGTTATTAAACGCCCCACCTTTATCACTCAATCCAGTATCCGAGAATGTCGCTCCTGAGAGAGAAATTGTCCAATTCTTGCTTCCGCCCGTAGCATCCAGGCCCCAAATCAAGTTGGTAGGCATCGCACTGATTTCGTATTGACCGACGGTTGAACCGTTGCCACCTCCATAATCAACAAGTTCCAATAAAAAGTCACTTGTACGCTGAGAAATGCTCAAAACAAGAGCCCCCGATCCATTATTGAAATTCGATGTGCTTGGATAATAATTACCAAAGCTGTCTGTATCCGCTTCACCGACAATCGCAAAAAACTGACTCTCCGCACCATTTAGTGGCGGATTACTAATCATATCGAAGGACACACTGAGCTCTAATGCAGAATCAAATGGGTTAATGTCCGTTTGATTCGAAGTCATGTAACTGTACTGCGATGGATTGGGGCTGGTCACCTGGGTGCGAACGACGAAACGCGAACCATTCCAAACTCTAGCTGGGTTAGAAGCTCCACCGCTGCTAGTTCCTGTCCACGTGGTAGTGTTAAATGACGTGAAACTGTCATCAATTAAAGTGGTTTGAGCATTGAGTTGAGTTGAAGCAGCCGCGACTAGGGTGCCGGCTATGAATACGAGTGTCTTTGTCTTCATGATATTTATTGCTACGGGTTATTGAGGGATTTAAAATTTTAAATCAGTGCATTACTTGATTTCTGCAAATACGGATTCCAAACGCGGATCGATGAAGTCGTAGAAAAATATATCCTCCACTTCATCGACTAAGATTTCGCCGTTCACAGGGTTAAATTCTCGGAAAGCTTGCCACTCCCTGCCGCAGGCCAAAATCCTTCGATTTTCAACCCAATCGCCGAGCTTGAGCCGGCCTGGAGTATTCACAAAGAGACGCACACGGGGAGTCGATTCGAAGTCTGACTGATCTAGGGCGAAAGCAGCGATGACGTAGCGCTGGTTCGGATCATCAGGAGTAAATTTCAGATTTGCACATTCAAAATCTCCTTTCCCAACATAGAGGCACCAAGCCGGCTCATCGACAATCATTGAGCCTTGTTCCCAGTCCAATTGAATAAGATCAGGATCGGGCGAGAAATTCGGGTCCTTCATACGAACCCCTTCGAAAAGCGAGCCATCACGGTCAATGTTAGCCATCACCGGGGCAGGCATGCCGTCACCTTGAACTGTGCTGTAGAGTTTCGCGAGAGTACGGACATCCGCCTCAGGGATGTTTTGTCGCCAGATCAAGGCGCTCGCAGCAAACGGGATCAATCTGTCAGGTAAAGATGAATATTTCTTATTAAACCCAAACCAGTGCTCCCAATAGCTTTCATCATCATAATAGATCCAAGCCATTTGCCCATCGGCTCCCAGCACACGAGCGAATACGCTATGCACAGGAAAAATTTCACCAGGATTACCCGAATCGAGGTGGGCACTGAATTCAGTGATATCAAAGGCATTCACTGTCCCATCCGGTGAAACCCGCCCCGTGAGCAGGCTCTTGATCATGAGTTGCCCAAAATCTTTGAGTGGTGACAGGTTATGATTCTCGGCAGGCACCCGATGATAGGATAAATGAGGCCAGTAGTGCTGCAGGTCCATCAATTCGAGTTCACTATGGGCTGCCTCACGCATTCCTACAGAGCCGCGAATCCATGCGTTGTCTGATATCAGGTGCTTACGATCACCGACTTCATTACGGATGAACTCTTTCATCTGGCGATAATGCCGGGCTAGCAGGTAATCGGCAAAAGCAGTTGCATCGACCTCCCGAATGGTCGCTTTCTCATTTTTATGCTGAGGCACAGGATAGAACGGGTTCGTCAGTGCAACGGTTCCCTTGTAGGGATCCTCGTCCGAAAGCAACTCCTCACCCCAGGCGTCCTTCAATTCCTCACGACTCGAATATTGATCGCGCAAATATTGATTCCAGATTGGTTCAATCTGTTCACGAGTCTCCGCGCTCATTTTCGCCCAGCCGCGCTGCCCCTCCATTCGCTTACCGGCCCATGCGCGGCTGTATACCGGCATTTCATTACCAAGTTGCAGAGCCATGATTGCCGGTTCGTCTTTGTAGGCGATGCCAGTGTATGGATTCACATGAGTCAGGAGCTTTGACATGTATTGCTTGCGCAAGTCCAACACGCCTTCGTTAAGCATTTCATCCTCGAGGCTGATCTCCTTGGGATAAATACCTCGCTTCACTGCCGACATAGTCAGGTTCAAGTGAATGTATATGCCTCTTTCTTTGGCCAGTGCAATAAAGCGATCCATGTTATCGAGCACAGCTTCATCCAACGTACCTGCCCCATCTCGCTGAATGACATTCGGGAATAATTGTAATCGGATTTGATTGACCCCAAGCGCTTGCACGTCGTCGAGCATGGTCACCATTTCCTCTGGCGTTGCATCTCTGCTATTGGCGAATCGGCGGTGGGCAATGCCGTAAAAGCTAGCTGGCGTACCGTCCTCAAACATGAGTCGCTTGGTTTCTGGGTTGACCTGCACAAAGCCATGCTTGCCAGCAGGCACATCAACCAATGAAGCCAGTGTTGGTTGGCGCGTCTGCGACCACTTCATGTTTTTCATATAGTCAATTGCCTCTCTCAGGTCTTGAGTTGTTGCCTCAACCTCGGCAGTAGATTTCTTGTCAATAGCTTCTACGGTAATCGATTCCAAAGTATAACGACTTCCCTGCGGAGGGCAGTCTCCGCCAAAGTTCATACTACCCAATGAGATGCGAGAATCCGCATTCCCGCCATATTGGTTGAACAAACCATCCTCACGAATTCGGAAACGATTCTTTCCATCTCCGGTGAGCCCTAAAGCATCGACAGACCAGAGCTTGCTTATTCCAGTTCCATCAATGGTCCAGCTAATATCGGTTGGCACTCCCGGCAGCTCGAATGTAACCCGTTCAATGCCGTCACCATAGTCAACGACTTCGAGAGTAGTCTCTGATTGCTTACGATGTATGAGTAGTGCCAGAGCTCCATGATCCCGGTTAAAGCGACCGGATTGCGCATCTTCCGCAGGGTATAAAGAGTCGAGTCCCTCAGTTGCCCCCACCATTGCGTAGAATGTTGAAGAGCCTGGACCTGCCGAAGCTTCACCGCCAACATCTAAGCCCTGCAAATGAACTTTGATCAGAGTCTGTGATGGATCGATGTCAGCTTGTCGAGATGTGACTCCGACTCTCTGGTTCGATCGGTCACCAGTAACAAACAGCCTTAACTTATGCTTCCATATAGAAACTGGCGAATAGGCTCCGCTGGTGCGATCCGCAGCCCAAAGCTCTTCATTCAGCTTTTTGGGCTCATTAAAGCTGTCTTCCAGCAGCATGGAGGAAGCATGCACCGAACAAGCTATTAGGCATATCGATATAAATGAAGCTTTGTACAAACTGGTAATAGGATTCTTCATGTGGAAAATATAATTGCGTAGGGAGGAAAAGCCCGGGTTAGCGACCATTCCAGAAAAGCTTGCGCTTATCCGCATCGACTTCGTCCGTACCCCCA
This sequence comes from Cerasicoccus sp. TK19100, assembly GCF_027257155.1. NCBI lineage: Bacteria > Pseudomonadati > Verrucomicrobiota > Opitutia > Puniceicoccales > Cerasicoccaceae > Cerasicoccus > Cerasicoccus fimbriatus. The sequence goes on along the minus strand of NZ_JAPWDU010000001.1, from coordinate 176,220 downwards.
GGCAAGCGTCCATCAGTGGCAGGTATTGCTTGAACAGATCCATCCAAGAACAGCACGTAAACGCTTTCCCCGTCGGCAGGGATCACAAGATTTGAGCTTTGATTTGAAGTGGCTGAAAATTTCCAACTAGTCCCGCCGGAATGATAAAACGAATTGAAGAGCAAGGCCGTATCGCTGGGGTTAACGCACTGGAAAATTGTATTAATTCCCTCCCATGCCTTCTTACCAGTGCGATCTCCAATCTGATTATTCATGGCGTAAGACGTAACCTTAGTGGTATTATCAGAAGCGTTCTTACTAACCATAAGCGGGCAAAACATGTAATCTTGAGACTCTTTATACGCTAGCTCATATGCTTGCAATTGCTGCATCCAAGACCTCGAGTTCGCCGCATCCCAGGCTGATGGAATAGAACCGTTCCGATCCTGGCTAAACAACGTAGCAGCAACACCGATTTGCTTCATATTCGAAATTGATGTTACACTCCGTGACCTCTGCAAAGCACTTGAAATTGCGGGAATAAGAATTGTGGCAAGAATCGCCACAATCGCCATGGCTACAAGCATCTCTGTCAGAGTAAATGCCCTCCTAAGCCTTAAGGGATAATCATTTTTCGGGGTAAACATATGCTATCTGGGGTTATTGATGGATAGATTTTTAGTCCACGACCCGCCATCTGTAAAGATTATTATTCTTTTATTTTCTGCACTAGAAATCGTTGCCCATTCTTTCTGCACGAAACCTGCCCCTCCCAATCCCAATCCAGCGGCCAAACCAACTGGAAGCAACCCACAACAGGTCAATCCCCCTAAGCAACAAACACTCCCTGGACCGCGCACTTCGCGCGTTCGACACATTTCAGTATTGATTATCATTCAGGGCATACGAGGATTCTACCAATGGCCAAAAAAGACACCAACCACACACCCAAGTGGAAATGGCAAGAAACCCGCACCGGACGAGTTACCGACACGCTGCGGAATGAAATAACGTCCGGCTTGCTGCGAAAAGATGAAAAACTCCCGACCTACAATGAATTATCGGAGCGCTTTCAAGTCAGCCGATTCACAATCCAGAATGCGATCAACCAGCTTAAGGAAGAAGGCTTTTTGCGCAGCGTGGAGCGCGGGGGACTTTTCGTGGGGGGAAAGCCACCGCACCTGCATCGCATTGGACTCGTCTACCAGCAATCCCCAAAGGATGAAGACTGGCCTCGCTTCAATCGCCTACTAGACAGATCAGTTCCTTCCGTGTTTAATAATTTTGAAAGCTATAGCTTTAAGCGGTACTATAATGTAAATCGACAAAAGAGAAGCGACACATGGCAGCAATTGAAAGAGGACATCCGTCATTGTCGTCTAGCAGGAGTCATTGCATCACTGGAAGCCGTAGAAATTTATGCTGATACCCAATTTCAAGAAACCAGCATACCACTAACATCAATCTTTGTGCCCGACGCTCTTTTTGACATAAACCCGAGCGTCACCATGATTAATTCTTCTTACGATCTATTCGTGGAGAAGGCTTTAGACCGCTTTAAGGCAAACAAGGCAACACGCCTCGCTTGGCTAACGATCCCGCCAGTCCGGTATGACATCGATTATTTTCGCACTAAGGGCTTTGAAATACACGACTATTGGCTTTACCAGTTACCCCGAGCCCCGCTCAACCTCTCAGAAAAAATAACTCGCCTACTACTCGAGGCACCGCGATCAAAGCGCCCCAATGCGCTCATGGTAGCCGATGAAAACCTTGCCCCAGGAGTGCTAAAGGCGATTCGCGATCGCGGCCTGCGACCGGGGAAAGATATTTGCGTTGTGGCTCACATGAACTGGCCAGCCCCAGCAAAAAAGCTAGACCCAGATGTGCACTGGCTAGGCTACCGAGTGGAAAACACACTTACTCGCGCCTTGGAGCTACTAGAGGGCGAGGAAAAAGCATCCCCAGGAACCAGGTACCGGCTGGAACCACAGTTCCTGGACGAGTTAAGTGAATAACCTAAGCGATTAGGAGGTAGGCCCAAAATTTTGCATCGAGTGAGATTTGACGGCATAATAGCCTTGCCCTGTATTGATTATTTTATTTATTTATGCAGCACAGTGTTTTCATAAACAGTTCATGCCGCATGAGTAATAGCCCCAATTTAGTAATTTTCATCCCCGACCAATGGAGAGGTGATGTCATGGGACATTTGGGAAACCCGGCAGCCGTCACACCAAACATCGACCGCTTGGTATCCGAGGATGCAGTTTCTTTCTCCCAAGCCTACTGCCAGAATCCAGTATGCACCCCAAGCAGATGCTCATTCATGACTGGATGGTACCCCCACACCCGAGGACATCGTAGCATGAATCATCCTCTGACACGCGATGAACCCTGCCTTTTGCGCGAACTGAAGAACGCAGGCTACTATATTTGGTGGGGAGGAAAGAACGATCTAATGTCAGATGAAGATGCCTTTTCAGAGCTATGCGACGAACGGCATCTGCCAGAAGAAACCCACAAAAATCTTCACATTGACCAGTCATGGAGAAAAGGAACGCCACAAAAACCTGACTTTTCATTTTATGCGGGCGAACTGAAGAAAAACGAAGGTGAAGATGTATATTTAGATAGCGACTGGTCCCATGTATTAGCGGCCCAAAACTTTATTGAAAGTTACAACGATAGCAGACCCTTCTGCGTTTTCCTTTCAATTCAGTATCCTCATCCACCATACGGTGTCGAGCAACCCTACTACGGTTCGGTCCAGCGGAATCAAATCCCTAGCAGGATTACCGCAGAATCGACCCATGGAAAACCTCGCATGCACCAGCAGCTACTCGATGGCTTAGGACTTACAGATAAACCCGAAAAATGGTGGTCTGAATTAAGAGCAACCTACTACGAAATGTGTGCGCGCGTGGATGATCAGGCGGGCATACTGCTAACAGCATTACAGCAATCGGGACATTACGACGAGACCGCGTTCTTCCTCTTCTCTGACCATGGAGACTTTACCGGTGACTACGGTCTTGTCGAAAAAGCACAAAACTTAATGGAGGATTGTCTTGTTCGAGTGCCTTTAATTATTAAGCCACCGGCAAAAGCAAAGAGTCAATCCGGCATATGCAATGCACTTGTCGAGTTAGTCGATTTCCCGGCGACGGTCTACGACATGGTAGGCATTAAACCTAAGTACACACATTTTGGCCGTACACTTCTTCCATTACTGAAAGACCCGTCGGGCGAGCACAGAGACGCAGTCTTCACAGAAGGAGGCCGCTGCGACAAAGAATCCCACTGTGCCGAGTCCGATGATTTAGATGATCCGACTAATTTGTATGCACCGCGCGCACGAATCCAAACAGAAGATTTCACCGCACACGGTAAGGCCGTAATGTGCCGCACACATAGATTCAAACTAATCATGCGACTCTACGAAAGCGACGAGTTTTATGACTTAGAAAAGGACCCCAACGAGTGCATCAATCGAATCAATGACCCGGATTATGATTCCGAGCGAAAGGATCTATATCAACGCATCCTGCGTCACCTTTTCGAGACTGCGGACATCGTTCCCCAAACGACACAGGCCCGCGACATTCCCCAATCGCACTTTCCATTGGGCAATGCAATATCCCGCCAACTGACCGCCTGCCACTGAGCGTCAAGTGACTCATTTTCCCCGAATGCACGCCACATTTCTAATGGCTAAAAATACATCACCCCTGTAGCATTACCATGACAACAGTCGACACCGCACTCCTGAAGCGCATCACCAACAACCCGATTCTCTGCGAAGACAACATCCCCTGGGACTGCATGTCCGTCTTCAATGCTGGCGTTTGCAAATGGGACGGAGAATACAAGATGCTCTTTCGCACCGATAGCGGCAGTAAAGAAAAGCCAAATGCCCGCATGACCCGCATTGGACTGGCGAGCAGCCAAGATGGCTACGCTTGGACGGTAGACAAGGAGCCAGTTTTTGATCAGGACAAAATGCGATCATGGCTGAAAGGCGAGTATGCCGCGCGCTTCGGCGACGAAGAGCTCGTCCGTATTTATGACCCGCGCATCACCGTCATCGATGGTGAGATTTACCTCTGCTTTGCACTCGATACCGCCCATGGCATCCGCGGCGGTCTAGCCCGCAGCAAAGACTTCCGCAACTGGACTCTGCTACACATCTCTCTGCCGGAAAACCGGAACATGGTGCTTTTCCCCGAACGAGTTAACGGGAATATTTTGCGTCTGGACCGTCCTTTTCCGCTCTACTTCAGAACAAAGGAATCCTTTGATATTTGGATAAGCGAGTCTTCCGATGGCAGATTCTGGGGCAACCACAAGCTCTTACTTGGGGCTGAGGAAGTCGAATGCGGAAACGCGAAGATCGGTCCCGGCGCTCCTCCAATCAAAACCGAGAAAGGATGGCTCACCACTTTCCACGCGGTCACCAATAATCCGGATCGCAACCTCGGAACCTGGGCTCACCACGGCGAATGGTATAAAGAGTATGTAGCCGGGCTCATGCTCCTCGACTTGGATAATCCTTCCGAGGTCATTGGCATGACTAGACGGCCGCTGCTCAAATCTGAAGCCCCCTACGAGCTAGATGGCTTCCGGGGCTCAGTGATATTCCCGGGCGGCTTCATTCTCGAAGACGACAATACCGTAAAAATGTATTACGGAGCAGCCGACACCGTAGTCGCGTTAGCAGAAGGCAAGCTCGATGACCTGCTAGCCTCCATTGAGCCATTGACCTAGCACCATGGCCCAGTCTCTATAGATTTCATTGGCGCAAACCATTGTGCCGGACGCTTGTCAACACACTGCCAGCGCTGAAGCCCAGCCTTTTCCGACCTAACCCAATTTACGAGACGCCCCACGCCATGCCCAGTATCCCGACCACACTTGCCATGCTGACACTCGGCGCCCTCGGCGCGACCGGAGCCACCGCGGCCGACAGCAAACAGAAGCCCGCATTGCCCTACCCGACCATAGCGGAGAATCTCATCATCTCGGGCGCTCCCGTCAAAATCGAGATCGCCCCAGTCTACGACAACAAGACCTGGGCCTTCACCACCCGCTGGGACGACAACAACCTCAATGCGCTCAACATGCAGGCCGCCATGGCCGAAATCGGCTTGAAGGGGTCCTTTTACCTCAACGGGTCGCGCGAGGACACTGCGGCACCCTTTGCCCAGCAGCTCAGCACCAAGGGCACAAGCGTCGGCGGGCACACCACCAACCACCTCTACCTGACCACGGCCAACGCCAACACGGTCTTTGACGAAATTCTCTTTAACCGCATCGAACGCGAAAGCGAAACCGACACCACGCTCAACTCTTTCGCCTTCCCCTTTGGCCGCTTTCAGGAGCGGTCGGACCCGCCGCGCTGAAGCGGATCACCCGGGCCTGGCTAAACAGCGGCTTCCACAGCAGCGTCTACGACCGGTTCATCCTGAAGAACCCGCATATGCCCGAGGGCTATGCCTCGACGGTGATTGAGGTCAAGCCCGGCGACCGTAAGGTCAATGCCGGCTCTTTCCGGAAGCAGATGGACAAGGTGCTTTCCAATCCATCAGCCGCCCAAACGCACACACCGGTTATCAGCGTTGGCGTGCACCCCTGGCAGTCCGCCGCCGAGCTGGAGAAGTTCAAGCCACTGCTGGCCGAGTACATGGGCCGGGACGACTTCTGGTATGAAACTCAGACCAACATCAGCGCCTACCGCTTTCAGGCCCTGCACACCAGCATCGAACCTGTAGCCGGGCAGACGGATGCCTACACCGTGACCCGCCCGCGCGCATCGATCGCCGGGGCAGCCGTGCCGCTCACCCTGGTGTTAACCGGCCCGAAGCCAGGCAAGATCACCCTCAACAGTCAGGTGCCCGGAAGCCAGGCGCTATCGATCCAGACTCTGAGCGTCACCCCTGGGCAGCAGCCCAACACCTGGCTGCTCAACCTGCCCTACCCGCCATACGAACCGACCACCAGCAAGATTGACTGGCTGTCTTGCGGCCTGGGCTTTGCCGACGCCCCGCACACCGCGAGCGAGTTCCCCGGCATCGAAGTGGAGCTGAAGCCCACCAACGAGGGCGGGTGGAGCCTTGAGGTAACCAACGACAGCAACACGGAACTCCGCAACGGCAGCATCATCCTGCGCCTTCACCCAGCCTATGCGCAGGGTGTCCAGTACGCCGGCAACCTTGACCTTAAGCCCAAGGGAAGCATCTCCAAAACCTTTTCCGGCGAACTAGCCAGCCACGACCCGATCATGACCGACGGTGCCGAGTTTGCCGTAGCGCAGCTGGACTTCATCCAGGGCAGCGAAGCCTGCCGCCTATACGCCGTCTACCGCGGCGTGGCCGACACCACGGCCCAAAACTGCGTGCGAGATGCATTCGCCTCGGCTGGCCCCTTTGCCCCCGACAGCATCGACCTGCAACAGGTGGTGCCTTTCAGTGCCACGGACGCAGCCCTCACCGCCATCGGCGACACGCCCGGAGCCGACTGGCACATCAGTGACAGCGAGCAGCGCACGCGCTTTTCCCGCGACCTGGTGACCATCTCCGGCACCGAGACCGCCTGGCGCGAATACGCGAAGCCCTTCAGCCGCAAGCCAAGCATCATCCCTGTCGTGGCCGACTTTACGCTACCCAAGCCATCTACAGTCACCATCACGAGCGCCTTGAAAATCGCCTTGGTCGCGATCGATGGCCAGGAGGTTACGCTTGAGGACAACGCCACCGCCGAACTCTCAGCCGGGCCTCATCGCCTATTGCTCGCTTTCAATACCGGAAAACAGATTCCCTTCTGGTGTGACTACCCACAGGAGCTCAATGTCCTCGCCGACGGCAAGCCCGTATCCTGGCTGCCCGCTCCCAAGACGGAGTAAGATCCAAGCTTGGCTCGAAACAGAAGCGCTCTTCCCTGGCGAAGCTTTCTGCGGCAGGGCCGCAGCGCTCATTACTATTCAAGCCCGTAGTAAAAAAAGTTATCAAAGCGGCTGGCCATGCCATTCCGACCGATCAAACCAAAATCGCCGGCAATCTCCAAGCCCGGATCATTGGCGATCATTAAGCTTCCATTCACGCTCGATGCTTTGACGCCATTAATGAGGAACTCGGCGTTGCCACTGTGAACCTGCACAGCCAAATTATTCCAGGCAGTTACCGGATTAAGCGGGTCGCTGAGGAGAGAAGAGACATTGCCTTCAATCTTTAAGCCGCCCGGCCCTTCAATGAGCAAGTTACCGTTACTTTTAATCCGCGCAGTATAGTCAGAATCATTGTCCACGGACTTAAAGATCAGTGTTGGCGTCGCCCAAGAAGCTCCAGGAATCTGATCCATGCACAGATCGACGCCGACTTCGTAATTAACTCCCTGTAGACGATCGGAGGGACACGTCACCGTCCACCCAGCAGTCCCCGCATAGCACAACTCTCCCAGATTGTAGAAGAAGTTAACGCCATTAACATTGCTGAACAACGACTGGGCATCATCAAAATTCTCGGTCATGCCCGGAGCCATTCTTGAAACATCCCCTTTTTGATAAAGCGCAACGGGCAAAGTATCCGTGACTGCTTCAGTAGGGCTCGTGATCCAGTAATTATCGTTTTCCGCAATACTATGTTTCCGATCCAGCGTAGAGAGCCAAATGCGGTCTGAGTTCCCGGAAATATCAATAATATCTGAACCCTCTTCAGAATGCGGAACTATATTTCCGGATAAACCAAACATCGAAAAATTCATCGTATTGTTGAGGCTCAAGAGCTTGTTACCCTCGGTTTTCATCCCGACAATGTGTATATTTTCCGAACCGTTGATCTCAATTGCTGGCGGGCCATGCCGACAATGCTCGATACTTGGAGAATAGAAATAGAGCGGAAAATACGTCCCCTCAATATCGAGTAAACGGAAATCCTCGTAACCCGCCTGTGAGCTCGTGACGACAAAACGATACTGACAGAGATTATACACGCGACCACCCGCATGCCCCGCAAACCGAACTTGTGGTTCGCCTACGACTACCTGATTAGTCGGTTCTGTGTTATACTTCGTGATGATGAAGTCTTTGAGAATCGTATTGCTGGTCTGAACTTTCAACAGCGTGACATTCTTAAAGTTCGATGCCTCATCCCCCATTGCGGAATGAATGGCTAAGTCCCCGATACGAATGGTCCCCTCTGTATCTTCGGTTTCGACAACCGTTATGGGTGTCGATTGAGGCAATGATTCGTCCACATGTAATACCGAAAGGTTCTTAGCAGCCCCGATTAAATTGACACCAGCCTTCAACGTAATGCCGCTCTTCAGGTGGTAATGCCCCCGTGGCAGAAAAACCGTTTTCAACCAGTTACTACCAGCGACAAAATCAATGGCCTCCTGGATGCCGACAGCGTCATCATCGCTCGGGTCATCCGGCGTAACGTGGATCCACCATCGGTCAACCACATCATACAGATTATTGTCCTCCCATGATGGGAAGGTGCCTGGCAGGTGACGCTCAATCAGGTCTGCTGGAGGTTCCTTTTCCACAATAGGTTCATGTTCGCTGTAATCGTCTTGCGGTTCCGCTGCATGCCAATCGACTGAATCGCGGACCACGGTTGCTTCAGTCACGGCAGTCGCATAAACAAAACTTGGTATGTGAAAGAATTTGGATGCATCGCCCGCTAGCGTTCCAAGGTAGTCCACGACCATCCTTTCCGCCTTAATATAGACGTTACGCATAGTGACATTCTGCCGGTAGTTATAAACCGCTAAACCTGCAGCACCGTTCACGGTAATTTGACCATCGATGAGCACCAAGTCACCACGTGGATTGGCAGAGTCGTTGTCGTAGGTTTTTGCATAAACAGCACGGTAGGACGGACTGGGGTTTACTTGGCTTGTAATGTTGAATCCGACCAGGCACACAGGACCGCGTGAGTTGGTAATTTTAACGCCACATGAATTCTGCCCCTCCAGCTCGATACCGACTAGCACTGGATTCGGCCGGTATTCATCGCATAGTATTCCTATCTCACCGCCAATGACTTTAAGGCCGTTGATACTGCCGCCCGACCCGGGTATTCCGTGGACACCTACTTTAAAATTCCCGGAGATAACGACATCTTCGATGACGCAGGCCTGAGCGCCGTCCATGCTGATGGCGTCAACGGTTGGGTTCTCCCCCATATCAATATTGAATCCGCGAAGCGTGGAGCCGTACTGACGCGAGGCATCTGGTGACTGAGTATATTTGTCGTAATACTGAAAATGAAATAAAAGATTATCCTGCACATTGGAATCGTCTGCCAGCTTGATGGTGGGCATTGCACCTTTTTCGCCTATCAATATGTGGCAAAATTTTAAGTTCCCATTTAATCCTTGAGGCGGAATTTGCTTACATTGCAGTTGGTCACTAACCAAATATGTGCCAGCAGGGAAATGGACAGCCAAGTTACTGGAGTAGGCATCGTCAATCGCACTTTGAATTGCCACAGTATCATCCGTAATTCCATCACCCGCCGCGCCGTAGGGAGCCTTTGTTACATCAAGAAATCCCTTCTCCCATGGATGCAAAGACGCATTGTCCTGCAAACGAGATGGAAAATCAGAGAACGGCACATTTTCTGAGTTCGTAGCTCCTTCGCTTCGTTGATTAATCAACGAAAGGCTGAGAGCAATGATAGATAGCAAAGACAACGAAGTGGCGCGCAAACACGCCCATGGGGTAGTGAACATCGGTAAGCATCTTAGGGGTTGAGTAGGCAAGCGCTAGCACGCACGCTCGAAGTAGGGAATAGAATTGTGACCCAGGAATAAACCTCTGTAAAGTTTTATTATTTAATTTATTCAGCACAGGAAGTTCACCCCTCCAACTAAATAAAGCTAAATCTACAGATGCTTTATTCTCAATAAATTGAACACGAAAGGAGTAATTGATTTGAAAGGCTGGAGGCCATCATACTTCTAGTAATCAAACAGAATTTCGCTGGCTCAATGCTCCCCTCTTTAGTTGCACTAACCAAGAGTAAAACTGAGATTGAGGAAATCGGCAGCCAATGGCTGCGCTGCATAGCATAGCATAGCATAGCATAGCATAGCATAGCATAGCATAGCATAGCCACCAGTCCCGGTATTTAGTATGTGAATGGAGTCCGCCGTTGCCTTTATCTGGCTAAAACGCAAAGTTGCTCAGCTCATTTCACATCTTACCACCCGCCTGCTGGCTAACGGCCAAACTAGCAATACAGGTTTAATATCGGAAGGCGGTATCGGGATTACTGCTCGCTGACTTCCCTAGCGGCCCGCAAGTCCACCCAATTGCCCTTTTTAACATTGTTATCTAACAAAAAATCTAAGCCAAAAAACCGTCAAAATTGGCACTTCTATGCCACACGATTTCGCTGCTGAATCCGTATCAGGATTGCCGATAATGATATTATCAGCATCTGAACACTCTTCAAAAGGCGACTGCAGGACTAACCCTCCACTCAGCAAAGCCAGTCGCAACTTGCTGTAGTTTACATCCTGAACATCACCCTGAAGTGGATTACGCTAAGCGCTGGCTACATGCGCACTATGAGATACACTCTGCCCTTACTGAGCTATATGAACAAATCTCGCTGAACCAAACATACTTCAGTGAATTATTTAAACGACAGCTTCATCAGAGCCCCAACCAATATCTAACTACCCTGCGAATGCACGCGGCTCGTTTTCCCTGAACCAAGGGTCAATAAGTGTAAAGGAAGTTGCGAATCGTACTGGTTATAAAGCCCCCCTCTATTTTGGACGTGTATATAGTAGATTTTGGAAACGTAATCCAAGTAAAGACCGATTTCATTAATCACAAGCTACCCGATTCTAAAAATAAGTTAGTAGCTAAGTTGCCGTTGGTAGCTAAAAATGAACCTACAGGCATACAATAGCCAAGGACATGCCAACTACCTGCCAGGTCAAAGTATAATGAACCATGAACAGCCCGATCGAACAGAAAGCCAGCCTCCATTCAACCAATCGCGTACGCTTATGATCCGAACCAAATGTCACTGATTGATGGAGATGAGCAGCAATTGCCCAAAAACGACTGAAAATTGATTTCATAAAACTGATCACATCAGGCGAACCTGCTGGGACAAAGTTTTTACGAGAGAGTTAAGAAATCTATCCTCTCAGCCCGACCATTTAGGCAAAGTTTTGTCGTTGAGACACTTGGTCATCTCATGCGACTGTCGAAAATCGTATTGCCCGGAAAAATTGAATCGATGCTCTGCCATTACATGCCTCGCGATACGGCTAGATCAAAGGTTCAGAGCCACGCAACGGTGGCGGATGGGGAGGGATTCGAACCCGCCGACAATTAAATATAAAATTCTTACTATCAACAACTTACAACCGCCCCACAAGATGGAAGACTTCAATTTTCAGCGAATTTGAACGCAATTAATTACTGAATCTGACTGATTTTTCAAAATGGGTGAGGATATTGATGGGAGAACATTGTGAGTATTGAAGCGGAGCATCTCAAATCTCAAATGCTCATACGGAATTCAATGGTATGTTCATCGGCTCCTCCATACATGCTCGTATAGCTGCTTCAGCTTCTGAGCAGTGTAGCCAGAGCTCCGGAACTGAATGTAGCAATAGTCTTAAGTTCACATACAGTAATTTAGCATCATCACCTGAAAGCTCAAAAAAAGACAGTTCGGTTATCCATTGGCCAACAAAGTCGCACCAATCAATTAACTCAGATCTACTTGAAGATGATGCCAGGCAGAGCAGCATAGATTCATTAACGCTCAGTTGGAACTGTTGGTCGCGTCTATATTTTCTATCTAAAATACGTAGCTCGTCTGCTAATTCCTTGCATCTGGTGACCGCTGCAACACTAGCTAATCCATTTAAAACAGTAATTAAATGAGAACGGTCTTCAATTTTTGACAGGCGATATTTTCCTTCCCTGAGAATTTTCGCTGCCATTTCCGCATGTTCTGGCTTGAGACCGTAAATTCTTGCTGAATTTACTAATGCAGTGAATGTGATGGGCTTAGGTCCATCACGAGACTCCTCCTTCAATTGATTTTCTATTGCATCAGAAAACTCCTTCGGTAGCTCAATAGCGCTTGAATCTGCTCCATCTAGCGGACCTAAATGCAAGAATAATCCCAAGTCTAGAGTGTTCATAACGCTTCCTGCTCCATGACCCAAAGTTTTTTCGTATATTGCTCCCGTCTTTGATTCTAAAATTTCCTCTGGCAGAGAATTAAGTATTCTTACCAGTAAATAGGATCTGAGGTTCGTTGTTGATATGAAATCTGGATGCCAACGTGGCTCAGAGCGCATGTCTGCAAATGTTTGCATTAAATACTGCCCAGCTCCTGTTTTCCTAGCCCAGACAGCAAAGCCATCTCCTAGGTCTATTTTCATTAATTCACGGAAAATTACTCCCGTGTGAGCGAGTGATGCTAAGCGTCTATAAAACGGAGGCTCCTTTTCAAATATTTTGTTTTTAGATATTTCGGCATCCACCAGCACAAATATTGAAGAAAACATGAAAAATGTATTCAGCGAGCTTTGATCGCATATAGCATCTATAAGCTTTAACAACTTAGGCTCCAAGTCTGGCCTCTGCTGAATAATTCTCATTCCGAGTTCAATGCCTACAATTTTTTCAAATGGGCTACCGTGTTCTTCTAGATAGATGTAAGTGGCTTCGAAGTCTAATGTTTCGAGGTCGTCGAATTCAATATGCTTTACAAAGGCGGGATGCACTAGCATGTGAAGACAATATCCGAATCCTTTCTCTCTAGACCACTTGAGATACTCTCTGAAAACTTCAATTCCCCTACAGCGGGCGTATTCCTCAATTGTGCTGCTCCCGTCGTATTCCCCTACCAACCTCTGATAGTATCTGCGAGACAAAGGGACCAAGGAGGATGATGCTATTTCCTCTGAGCCAAGTATTCGTTTAATGTTTTGTGCAACGCGAATTACCGAATCAGCAATTTCTTTATGAAATCCATCAATCTCTTTGACTTCTAGTGATCTTTCAACTGCGAGTTCCTTCCAATACTCAACCGAGTTGGCAGGTAGATACAGGTCTTTGGATATGGAGTCCAAGGCTTCCACTCGCATTGCTTTGCTTTCGGAGAAAAATGAGAAATCTGGGAGTCTAAGTCGATTTTGAGCATTAGAGAGTGAAAAGATGTGTTTCCCACCCTCTAGGTGCTCAACTTGCACGTTCCAAAACCTGCCATTCGAATCCTCAATTTGTGCATTTCCTGAACCGTTAGCCGTTTCACGTATTGCCTTATAAAAAACTTCACTCTCAAATGAAGTGTCTGATCCTCCTAATGTGACTTGAAATTTAGTATCTAAATCATACTTGCTTACAATATCAACGTCACTTAACAGACTGTCTCTCAGCATCTCTGGCAAATTTGCCAAACACTGGGCGAGAAGGATTTTTTTATGATTCGCTTTCAACCGACATCCCCTCTAAATTATCGTCCATGGGCAAATTAATAAAGAGCTCTTTTTCATGTTTAACAATCCAATCGTATGAATCTGGAAATTGCTCCTTATATGGGACCAATATTCTATCAGTAATCCAGTTCTGATAGGCCAGCTTTGCTTCCGGGGAAGCATCATGTGGAGCATGCATCAGCATTAAGATGTAGCCCAGGCCTCCTTCTCTCAAATAATACGGACCATTATGATCCTTAAAGTGACCAGCCCATCCCCTCGCATCCAACTGTGCGAACAACCAATCGGATCGGGCAATCGATATGCTCTCGTCAGGATTTCCAAGCCACTGCCGCTTTAAGACATTAACAAATACACAGAAATTATTTATTAGCCAATGTGACTCTTCGGGAACCTTGAGATAGCCACCCATTCTCAAACACAAAAGGCTCTCCCTAATCGCTTTGAGCTCAATCGATTCAACAACCCTTCCTTCCCTGATCGAGCAAGACTCCAATTGCTGCGCTAATTCGTCTTCAGAAAGAGCGATAAAGGCGTAGCCCGACCTCAACAATTTTATCTTACTATCCAAAGCGACATTGGGATCAAGACGATCTGCCAACGTTAAAGCGCTTAAAACATCCAAAGTTGTGCAGATTGGTTTCTGGCCGTCTCTCATGCTCTGATGCTTATTATAAAACCTATCATCAGAAATCACGATGTCGCATTTCTGAGCAAGAGCGATAACATCTACCGATGGGTGGTCAGGGACAGAATTTAACAACTCACTATTCGGTGATCGAGATTTACCGGTTATAATTTTTCCGCTTCGAATACCTGAGGATAAAAGCGATCTTAGCTTCTCAATTATAGAAATTATTTGATTCGATACCCCCTCATGCCCTATTAACGCATTTGATTCATTATACTCGTCCGGTGAAACTATTGCTTGGAGACCGGCCTTATGTAACTTATCCAAAAAACCAAGATGCATAAGGTAATTGATAGCTAAATCATCTAAATAGATTACTGCGCCATCATTTATTGCTGGCTGGTTAGGCCAAGGCATTTCCTGCATACTCAAATATGTTTTTGCTTTCTCAAATTCCGTTTTGGTTAACTGCGCTTTGTCATTGAGCTTCTCAACCAAACTTAAACAACTACATAGAACTTGAGAATAATCGCTCAAGTCGACTTCTTCCTCACGCAAAGAACCAATTTGATGGACTGGCCCCGGCTTTACAACAAGATGCTGCCTGTCATCAGACTCATGCCCAGATTGGGCTTCTGCGATAAATGAAGCCAATTCGTCGCCGACCTGATCGGCTAAGTCGCTTTCTGGCTTAGTGCTGGGATTAAATTTTTCTAATTTACCTCTAGAAACTAAGTCGCGTAATTTATGGGCATCCCGAACACGTGCAGGCTGATGAAACTCCACCTTCTGCTTCTCTTCGAATAACCAAGAGAGAGTTGCATGAGGAATAAGGATTTGATCCACTGAATCTAGAAATTGGCCCAGAAAATCAAGATAACCCAATGTTATTATAGCGGTTGCATCCAGGCAGATTAGTTTCCCTCCTAAGCTCAATGGGGGTAAGTTTCTATTTCCGCTAAATGCTGGTATTAAAACCCTACGCCTTGGGTCCACCTGGTCCATATTCAGCAGAGCGGGCAATAACATCATACCTAATAGGCTGCGATTAAGCATGTCACCAGCCAGAAACATGGGCATTTCGCCGCTCTTGAGGTGATCTGATACCGCTGACACTCTCGTTTCCCAGCCAGGGCGCATATCCAAAACATCTTTCAAAGTTGCTTGCTTAATCGGGCCATTCTCATCAGAAAGCTCTACAGCCCGTCTCATCCAATCTGAAGTCTCATTATTTTCATCCCAACCTGCCCGACTTGTTAGAAAATACGCACTTGCATATATCGAAGGATCTCCATCAGCCTTTTGAACAGCTGAATGAACTAAATCTCGGACATGTGATTCAGGAGCATTAACATGAACAGCAAGTTGAGCAATCTGTAGCAATTCTCGAGCGCTTCGATCCCCAGAATTATTCCTTTCATGGTCCACTATGGATAGCAAGGATTCCCATTCACCAGTGAAAATGCTCAAATTAATTGAAAGTCCTCGATAATTGGGGTCACCTAACCCACATTCCATGCTGCTGAGTGCTTCCTTCGCCAAAACGAACTCACCTTCATAAAATAGCGCCCATGCGCGGTTGATCTGTAAAGCCTGAGACTGTCCAACGAAGTCTTCTTTGTCGCTCAGAAAATCAATGATACCTTTATACGTTTGGTTCTGGCTCAGGGATTTCACAAAAATTTCTGCATGATACAAATTGCGAGTTTTTACATACAGTGTTTCTGCAAATTTTGGTAGCTCACCCCAATCTCCCCTATTGCACAATTCCTCTACCAGTTCCTGCAAAGCAGGCAATGATCCAGTTTGATTGTATTTCTCTCTAATAGAGTCAATTGGATCGGCATCTCCTGATTCAGAAATGATTTTTCTGAGTCGTTGCACCTCAGTTTCTTGAATTCCATCCGAGGCTAAACTTCTTAACTTCGTTTCTGCCTCCTTGGGCATTCCTGACCTTGCCAGCATTTCGACTTGGAGAGACTGAAGCCAAAGAGGATTTAAGTATTCTTTCAACTCGTTGAAATGCTCATCTAAAAACTCATGTGCTTTCTTTGGAGTCGTTTGTCTCAATCCAACGTAAATGCGAGCCATACTGGTTTCCATTGACGGTCCACCTCGTAAGGCAACTTGCTGCGAAATCTTGCGGTCTATATCATCTAAATTCAAGTCTATGCCATAATCCAATGCGAGAGGCACAAGGTGAAGCGTATATGCTGAACTTCGTATTCCCCTATCTAGCCGCTTTAAGCCTTCCAGCTTTGTTTCGCGATCTAGCAATTCGAGCCATAACGCATACTGCTCCTCCCTGCGAGCAGTCTCAGAACAATCGTATGCTAGCGCTACCTCCTTTGCCTTAATGAATTCCTTACGGGCTTCTCTGCGAGCTTGGATTGCATCATCATTATCGGCAAGAGGAACTTGAGAGGAATTCAGTGGAATTTGATCTAAAACAATATATCTTAATTCCACCGGAACCGTGCCCAATAGACGCGTGATCGCAGTCATATGATGCAGAATTGGGGCTTCTACATAATCTTGCTGCACCAGGTTATCCAAATGACTAAAAGCGCTATCCCATTCCTGCTCGCGCAATAGTAGTTGAAGAAGAAAAAACCTACCTTCGCTATCTAATTCTCCTGATCCAATTCCTGCTTCACTTGCCCAATTGATTGCATTCCGAGCGCTATCTTTTTGTGCAACGATCATAAGCGCAGCTGTCCGCGCTGCGGGCGTATCCAACTTACTTAGTAATTTAAGAGCTTGTGGCTTTTGATCGTCCTGGACCAACAGGAAAGCCTCTGCCATTTGCAGTTCAAGGCACGAACCAGCTTCCTTAGCAGAATCTAAAAATTCTTTAGCTAGCTCAACATCCGAGATGTAGAGAATTCTTGAGCACCACGCCAAAGCCAAACATCGGACCGAACCACTACCGTGCGCTAAATCACCGTTGCAAATTCTCTTTCCAAGAGTCCTTACCTTCGCAGTCCCATCGTATTCCGAAAAAAATCGGGCATTAATAATCGATTTAAGCTCGGATCGTATGTGGCTATCAATAAACTCGGTGCCAACATTGTAATCACCTGCCACCTGGACAGTTGTGGCATTATCCCCTGCCTTAGCTTTTTGGATGATTCTACTTTTTCCGTTCATGCTTGTCGGGACGGGAAATTGTCGCATCTCCACCAATCTGTATGTTGGTAGAATTTTTGCCGGACTTTATTTTTTGGGATAACGATGAAGTATGCTGCTTGTAGAAAATCAGACCTAGGATAAAGAAAATCAGACTTCCGCCAATTCCTGAGAAAACCCATTCTTTGTGTTCATATAACCAATTCATAAAAATCACTTTCTATTTAATCGATAATACGGCATAGCTCTAATCCTGTAAATTGAAAAAGCTGGCCAGCATTGCCGATCTTAAGCGCAGCAGTGGTAGGCGTATAATTTGCCTTGCTGAAACCGCTTGCTCTCCGACCTGATGGCGATATTGATTTCTCATTATGGCTAAAAAGAAAACCGCGAAAAAGGCCAAAAGAGCCACACCCTCCAAGACCAAACGCGCCCCCGGTAAAACACAAATTTCCATCAGCTTGCCCATAGACCTGATTGAGAAGGTGGACAAGCTCGCTGCAGCACAAAACCGCAATCGCTCCAATTTCATTGCGACGGCCCTGGAAAACCTGACCAACGAATAGCCTTACCAATCAGCCTCAGGTGTAGCCATAGCTGGACAAGTGGGGCAGCTACGATTTTGGCGTTTCAGAATCCCCAAATACACAAGACAGCCGATTCCATTTAAGAGCACGTAGGTGGACGGCTACGGCACAATGATAAAGGGATCCGCCACGAGCTTACGCTGGTCAAGCCGTCACCTCCGTTGCCGCTGCAGAGGGTCAATTGCATCAGGGCGGCATCCTGCAACATGCCGGTGCTAAAGTCTGTGAAACTCCACGCGATGGAGGGAGCGTTTACAGAATTGAGGACCTGAATAATCTCTTCCTCGATGATGGAGCCGTCGTCAGGACGGGAGCCTAGGAACAAGCCAAAGCGCATATTGCCGATACCGATGTTGCGATTACTCGTGCGCACCATGCTCCGTTGGTCGCACTTCCTGCTGCCCATTTTGATCGACATGTAAAGGCCTAGAAAATTTGGGCATTCACGGTGCTTTCAGCTTCCTACAGCCGTCCGCAAAAAATCATTTACTCACTGTTAGTTTTAAATAGACATGAAATATGGCTCTTAATCCGCAATTCTTCAATCATGATGCCCAAGCCGGGGGCTTTGATCCACATACACACGTTGGAATGGACATCGATCATTTTCATCAAAGTCAGAATATACTTATTGAGGGAAAGCGTGGAACCGGGAAAACACACATCCTAAAGATGATCGATAATTATTATATGCTCAATTTCAATGAGCATAAAATTTTACCGGTCTATGTATCTTTGGCTCAGATAAGTGAACACGCCAAAAAGGATTCAACTCAATTTCGAATGCATCTATATACGCATATCGTAGAGCGATGCATCGAGACAGTTAAAAAGCATAAAAAACAAATACGCGAAGAAGATTCATTGCTGATCAAAGCACTGACCAAATTGAAATCTCTATTTAATATCCCGGCATCTTCCCAAGTTGATCAGACTTTAGATGAAATCCATGAACTTGCGGAAGGCTTACGCCAGAGCCTTGAATTCGACTTGTCTTCATTTGACTCAGCTTCAAGCCAATTTAGAAACAGAAAGTCCGGTGCTTCATTTAAATCCAGCGTAAAGGCCAAGTCGCCAACATTTGACGGAAATGTCTCTTTGAACTTAGAGTCAGAAGAATTTTCTGGAGAAGACTTTAAAAACTCCAAAAATTATGTTGGATCAAAACTCGCTCACCAAAATTCAGAAAAATTCCTAGTAGAATTTCTGAAGCAAATCCAAATTATCCTGGATTTAAATCACTCACTTCTACTAATTGATGAATGCTCTGAAGCAAGCGTGAGAGCTCAAGTTGAAGTCTTTAGGCTTTTTAAAACAATCCGTGGCGCATCAACACTTCTTCCAGATCGTCAATGGTGTGTATTTTTTATTGGCACTGTTTACCCAAGAGGGCAGACATACTACCCAACGCGCGAGCGTGATGAATTCAGCTTTGAACCTGGCCAAGATTGCGCAATGGAATTTATTCAGTGGGATGAAACCGACCTTGAGACGTACATAAAATTTTTCGAGGATATGACCCTGCGGCGGGCAAAGCATTTCCTCGATATGAAGGGGGACTTCAATAGCGTTCAAAAAGAGCTCTTTGAATCAGAGGAAACTTTCAGACTTGCCGCTTATTGTGCGAATGGAATTCCTAGACGCTTCTGGGATTTCGTAAAAAGAGGATATGATCCTTCTCGAAATTGCGTGCTAAAATCCCATGTGGAGTTTGCGGTCAACGAGTTTACTAACAATCAGTTACTATCAACCGGTCCGTTAAGCGAAAAAGACGTTGAATATACCAATTATCTAATAGATCGCCTTATTGACAGGAACAACGACATTCGTCACAAGAATAACAAAAAAGAAAGAAAAAATAATTCTTTGCCACACACAATTTACCTAAGCATAGCGAGAGAACGAGTAAAGGCATTTGATCGGTTAATCATGCAAGGTGTTTTTCATGACAAAAGCCGCATGAGAACGAAAGCAAAAAACACGATTCAACCTATTTTATCGTTGGACATGAGCATTGCATACTCATTTGATTTAATACCAAGAAAGAGATTTGTTAAAACGTTAACAACAGACCTTCCTCGGTCTCCTCAAAATGGTTTTCACCAGGCCCTTGTGGTTAAAGATTATTTGGAGCGCCAACCGACAACCAAAAAAGGCAGTAACCCCATTAATGATCGCGATAAAAGTCACGCTAAGAAGAAAGAAAGAAGCGATGCAGAACACTTTGGCATAATTGAATTTGAGCGAGGGTCATTTGGCTTTATAGAGCAAGAAGAAACAGAATCTCGAATATACTTTCAATCCAGAAGTATAAAGCATGACTATACCATTGCATCGTTAAATAGAAAACGTGTCAGATTTCAACTCAAAGATAAAGGGTCTGGACGTGAAGCGATCAATATCTACAAGGCGTAGGTGAAGTTTCAGTGCGCATAATTCTCTTTGTGAATACCAATCAAGCTTCAGCTAGCATCAATATTATTCTATCATTATGGCCAATTAGAAGCATGTTAAATAGACCAAAAAGGCCTCACCCTCCAAGACCAACCGAGCCCTCGGCAAAACATAGATGTCCATCAGCTTGGCCATAGACCTGATCGACAAGGTGGACAAATTGTCAGCATCCCAAAACCGCAATCACTCGATTTTTATTGCGACTGCTCTGGAAAAGCTGACGACAGAAAGCTAGGGCTTGTCAGTGTTGATAAAATTCCGAAATTCCGCCGGATAGTAATCTGCCTTCTCGTCCCAATGACGCCGAATATTGGGACGATTCAGGGATTCCCGGATATCTTGCTGAAGGGATTGCCAGCTTGATCGCGAAAGAAAGCCCTTTCGTCCACCGTGATGGATAATTTCCATATGGTTTAGCCATAGTTGAGCATAGTGACGTTCCTTAGGCATATCAGCAGAGGACTCACCGGTGAGCACCTTCATCAGCTCTGGGTCATGCATGGCCATTTGGACCAGCTCACGGTTGACAGCATAGATGTTCATACCAGCCTCAAACTGACGCTGACGGTGATTCCGCCATAGTTGCCACAGAATGAGCGGGAATCCTAGTGTCGCCGCAACGCCTTCAAGATTTGAAGCTAACCAATCCAACGTCATAAAAATGTCCTCCCGCAGCGGTTATAACGCCATCGGGAGGACATGTAAACGGTGCACACCGTTGTGTGCTAAAGGTGGCCAGTCAGCTTATCGAAGACTTCACGAGGGATCGCCACAAAGTCCTCATGAGCCGGAGTTGCGAGAGTCGCCTTCTCTGAATCGGTGAGTCGGCTTCCCTGTATAAGCACACGGTTATCCTCAGTAAAGAGAAAGGCCGGGCAGCCGCCGTTCATACAAAGGCCGTGCTGCGGACCTTGTTCGCCGATGATTTTGGTGAGTTTCATGAGTGCTTTGAGTTGTGTTTACGTTGAATGAGGAAAAGGAAGACAGCCCCGCCCAGTATCAGCGCATATGTAGAGGGCTCGGGCACCGTTGAGATGGTGAACGTGGCGCTCGGCATAAAAAAGCCTGCAAACGCGGGGGATGGCATCGTATCTGAGAAATTGATAACCGTCTGCACAAAGCCGGGATCAATCTCCAGATCATCAAAAATGATGGTTCGCGGCACTATATCCTCGTCGGCCAGCTCAATATTCTCCATCGACGCGAGCAAGGTATTGCCTGGTCCATACACAAAAATGTCGATCTCCTGAAAGGTGATAGGCTCACCTGCATCTTTAAAGGTAATTGAGATTTCCGTTAGCGTGCCATTCCCGCCATTTGTAGGACTTAGCGGTCCTCCATCAAAGACAAGGAGCGCGGCATTGAAGGGGCTTGGAAACGCTGCTGGAATCAGCACACCGGCAACGTCGTCGTTCAGCGGGTCGATGATTTCTGGCGCATGGGCGCTTGCGATTGGTCCCAGCAACGCTCCGGTGACACCTTCAACCGGTAAGCCCGTATTGAAATCAATCAGGTTGAAGAGCTCGCCAGTTTCCGGGTTAAAGCCATTGGTGTTTGGCGCTGTAATCCCGTCGGTAGGCTGGAGATCGTAAACAAAGGAAAACAACGCGCCGGAGGCCGTTGGAGCCAGTGTGGCAGTTAGGGCAATGGCCGATAAATGACCAACCCAGCGAATGCGCGAGAATTGCATAAGTATGTATGTGTTTGGTAGGATGTTTTTGAAGGAATGCCCCAAAATTACCAATTCTGGGGCATACGAAGCCCATGAACTATGCCCCCAATGCGATGTCCGTGGTGGATCGCCACGGATGGCGCAAGTATCTCACACACAGCGAGCTCTTGCGTTTTATCGACGCCGCATTGCGGCAGCCGCCAGAGCGACGCTTGTTCGCTCTGATGCTCGTTCTAACGGGTTGCCGCATTTCAGAAGCATTAGCCCTGACAACCCACAGTTTTGACCTGGAGGCGGGTTTCGTCATCATTCGCACCTTGAAGCAGAGGCGACGCAAAAAGCGTTCCTGGCTCTTTCAACTCGTGCAATTCTTTCAATGGGTCTGGCCGTGGACTAAGAAGAAAAAATCACCCCCAAAACCACCGGTCTATCGCTACCGTTGGGTGTGTCTCCATACCTCATACTTACAATCCTTGCAAAAGTTCTTTGACCTGGGCAATGCCAACGCCACCCATGAAAGGCTCTGGGCAGTTGATCGTAAAACTGCGTATCGCTGGATCAAAGAGATTATGACCGAGGCAGACATATCCGGTCCGCACGCCCATCCCCACGCAATACGCCATACCTTTGCGATGATTCATTCCGATGAATTCAAGACGCCGCAATCCCTACTACAGCGCCTCATGGGCCATGCGGATTCCAAAACAACAGAAATCTATCAGCAGCTTCATGGGCAGGAGGAATTGAAGTATATGGAGGCAATGTGGATGAAATTAAAAATCGACAAGAGGCGCAATTTTCACTTGTGACAATGCCCCAGAATTGGTAATTTTGGGGCATATTGTGATTATGATCTTACAATAGGAGGCGGCAATGAAAATCCAAGATGATATCCACTCCCGATTGCGGGCCTTGGAAGCGCTGGACACTGGAGACGACCTATGGGAAACCCATCCCGATGCGGCTTTAGAAATCTCCCAACTGGCCGAATACATGGCCCGAAAAACCTTCAACCGTCTCAGTTGCGCCCAATCCAATTAAGGCAAGTGAGTGTTAGCGTTCATTTTGACGGCGTGGGATTGGCAGCCGTTGCATTTGCCGATCAGGAATAGGATAAGGCTCTTTGAGCCGTTTGCAGCGTATCGGGCATTCTGCGGTGTTCATGCTTAGTTTGGAGTCTGCATATAGCACTGACTGCATGAATGAGCCGTGATAAAAATACGCGAGGCTCTGTCCTTCCGCAAAGGCCAGAAAGCCTGCGATCTCTTCCTTAATAAAGCGACGGCTGGCGTTTACTACATCCTCTGATGCCGCCCGATTGGTAAAATACCGGGCAATATCGCTATCCAAACAGGCGTGGAACCTTTCGTCCTGACTGTCCATCTCGTTCACCAATTGAAGATAGGCCGGAAAAGCGGGCATTCCCAAAATATCATCCCAGCGACAAACGGGCGTATTTCCAATATAATCGGCATTCTCGGCCAGCCATTTGTCTCCGAGCGAACGGGCGAAGGCCTCGGCGTCATCTGATTGCCGTTCCGCAAAATCATAGCGATGTAGTGTATCCACCAAAATAAGGGTTGTCGGGCCAACACGCTCCTTGAGTTTGTCCAGCGAATCCCGCAATTTCGGGCCGCTAATCATGTCGGCAATGTTCTCTTTCAAGCTGATCTGGAATGCCGCCTCGGCGCAGTTCTGCCAGCCCGAATTCAGTTTAACGCTATAATGCCTAAGCATACCGCGACTCCGCGGTCGATTGGGTGGGCATGGAACCATGCTCCCATGAGGCGTTAAATAGTCCCGTCAAAGCCGCCGTCAGGTGGGGCAACCAAGCAATTTGAATTTCATTTCCCTCTTTATTGGAAAAGGCTGTAAATTCACCAAAGACAAGAAACGGAGCATGGGAGTAATGCTCTTTTGCAATGTAGCGATACTCCTCAAGGGGGTATCTAAGATAGGTATCACCCTCTTCGACCAGAAAGCGGAATTTAACGCCTTTGTCCCTGAGCCGCTTTTCCCGTTCAATGCATTCAGGCGGTGTGACGGAATCCTTTCCATAGAAAAACAGCACTTCGTTCCCTTTGGCCGTCTGGGAGTAGATTTCATCAAGCAAACGGGCATAAGCGTCGTCTCCTTCCAACGACTGCACCGTGTGCGTGACTTCCTGAAGGCCGTTATCAGTGAATTTGATGCGGTGAGCCTCAAAGGTGCCGAGGATCTTCGCCTTGTTGTCATGGCTCAAATCAGAGCGACTGTTTTCATACCTGTAGATCGAGTTCTTATTGACGCCAGAGCGGGAAACCAGGTCATCGAGCGACCATCCCATCCAGGCGCGGGCTGCTTTCAATTGCTTTGGGGTCAATGACACATCTCACCTATCAATTCAGAGTGGTTATTTTATCGTCCCAAAGTAGCACGACTTGGTTAATAAGTTTACAATATAATCACTTTAATATGATATTATGTGATTTTGCTATTGACGTGGTGCACAAAAGCAACTATAACGAACACAGAACGGGGACAAAAAGTCTCCGGAACAAGGAAAAGGAGACAGGAACATGACGGATTTTGAGAATATAAGAGCTTTGGAGGCGAAGCATGGGGAGATTGGAGCAAAGGTCATTTACGCCAATTTCATCAATCCAGACGGCACTGCGCCGGAAGACTATCAGGAGTATGCTAAATTATGGGGCCATCCCTCTCATAAAGCCAGCATAGCCGCCTATGGATTGGCTGCATAAATCACGTGGGCATAGCTGCCGTCAGACGATGAAAGAACATATATCCACTAAAAAATGACAGCGACAAGGAAAGTAATGATGTCAAAAGTAAAACAAGGGCCAAACCCCATTGATGTTCATGTAGGGGGACGTTTACGTCAGTTACGCAACTACAAGGGGCTGACACAGGAGCAACTTGCCAACAGTGCCGACATCACCTTCCAACAAGTTCAGAAATACGAGAACGGACGCAATCGCCTGAGTGCGAGCCGATTAGTCTTGTTTGCCCAAGCCTTGGATGTTCACCCGATGTATTTTTTTGAGGGAATTGGAGGCATTGACATATCTCTTCCGACCAGCAGCAAAAAAATCTATCAGGAGAAAGATACGCCAGATGCAAAATCGAAAGAAGAGATGCAGGTATTACGCTTATTCCGAGCAAGCCCAGAGCATGTTCAAGCTGCTGTCCTCGGGCTGTTAATGGATATGGTGAAGGCTTTAACTCCAAAGGAATCTGAGGAAGGCGAGCATGGCCAGACGTAAAGACTCATATAAACTCAAGCTGCTCCAACTGCACAATCTCGAAATAGAATGCTGGACCGAAAGTCCATTTCTGGCCCTTGCGTTAGAGGGCGTAGAGCGACATGGCCGTCAGGTCTTCGATATTCGAGTTGGCGATACCCGCATCCTCGGCACCTGTGAGCTGAATACAAGCGTGGTTGAGGATAAAAAATAGGCTAGTGGCCGATCTGGCCACTAGCCTATAGGTGCGAGCCGTCCTCTTTACACGACGGTCATGCAATCAGGACTCCATTCCGCCATCCGCTTTTGTGCATCGGCATTGATGTAGGGAGTCTGGCTGTTGGGGTCGAAGGCATCCCCCAAGGCGCTGGCCATGTCCGCCTTCTTGTCCTTGGTGTGGCGCTGAACGAAATCCTTGTCAATCACCTTACCCGCCACTTCTTCCATGTAAGCTTTGGAGGTTCGGACAAAGAAATCCGCGTTCGGCGTCCAGTAATTAGCCACGTCTGCGGAAATTACTCCTGCCACATGCTCTAGCGTGCGGTCATAACATGGCGAATTGTTCAATTGAGGCTGGAGCATGATCGTTGCGGCATAGGCTTGGAGGGTGATTTTCTCGTCCTCGGTTAATGCGCGGTAGGCCTCGAAGGCCTCGACTTCATCTTCCATCTCGAAACAAGCCAGCGGTAGCTTGGCCACCCTTGATTCCAGCAATTCCCGCGCATCCAATAGGCCCATGTCTCCCTTCTTGGAGGTGCAACCTATTCCTTCTGCCCGATTGGCCTTCAGGTTAAAGGGAGTAGGAGCGTAGATGCGCAGAATGGTATTCAGCGTGTGATAGGCCAGTAAATCTCTGGCGATGGTGGGATTCTTGAGCAATTCGAGCTTCAACACTTCCAGCCTAATAGCGGATAAATCCTCGCACAAGGCGCGGCTTAGCTCGGCGGGCTGGTCGGCCTTTTCCTCTTTGGCCTTCTTCTTGACCTCCGTAAGCATGGGGTCATCTTCTGGCCGGACGTAGCCGAGCCTCACAGTGAATTTCCCCATAGGATCGAGGCTTAGAAATCCACCTGCACCTCCTTTCTGCTCGTCGGTGAAGGCGTGGGCCTTGGCTTCCAGCTCGTCCCGCTGCTCGTCGATGTCCTCACACTCCTGATAGAGATCATCATCCCCGCCATTGGCTGCATCTACGATTTCCTCATAGCGTGCGTTGAGCTGGTCGAGCTTGACCTGATCTTCGTCAGACAAACCCACCTTAACAGGGTGCAACTGGCGCATCCGTTGTCCTGCGGTGTAGTCAGCATCAAAGGCGTATTCTATCCACTTCCAGCCGTCCTCTTTCAGACGGTTGGCCTCGGCCTCCATTTTGCTGCTGGCAAGGGTGGTCAACAGGTCGGCGTCTTTGTAGTAAAGGACATCCTCAAAGAGATCGGTGCGAATCTCCCCTCCCGCTGCCTCGTAGGCCTCACGGCCCACAATCTTTGTGAGCTTGCTGGAACTGGGAATTTCATCCTCGGTGATCGCGGAGCGGATATGGTCACTGTGCAGACCATGCCAATGGCCTTTCAGAGACTCAAACACGGCCTCTTGCCTTTGGTGGTCGTCGGTGATGGTGAAGGCACACGCTGCTTGAAGGTCAAACTTGCCCTCCCTGAACGCATCGAGCAGGACGGGGGAAAGCCGTCCGAGCTTCAACCGCTGCTCTACCAGTTTCGGGGTGGCTCCGTGGCGGGTCGCAATCTCCGACACACTTAAACCGTCATCGTGCATTTTGGTCCATGCCTCAAACTGGTCTGCGGGGTGCATGGCCAGACGGTGAATGTTTTCTGACAGGCTGGCGCTGGTGTGCTGGTCGGTAATCAATTTACACGTCACGGAGTGGGTAGACTTGATCTTCTTGCGCTTCACCAAAATGGCGAGCGCCATTCTCCGGCGTTCCCCGCCAGTGACGGCGAACTTGCCGCCTTTGGCCTTCCGCACAACCAGATTTTGCAACAGGCCTTCAGCCAGAATGTTGTCGGCCAGCGCATCAATTCCTTCGTTAGAACGGGTCTTACGTGCATTGTCGGAGTCTTGGATAAGCTTGTTGAATGGCACCTCGATAATGCCGTCTGTAGCCTTGGTGGACTGCGTTGTCGTTGTCTTACTCATGGTATGTGTTCTCCTTATTTGGGTTTGGTTTTCGATGAGCGAAGCTCTGCTCGCTCGCTCGCAAAACCTGCCCTTCGGCGAGAACGGGGAGGCAAGGTGCAACGTTAGGCCGCCAAAGGCGGGGCCGGTTTGGTGGACGTTGCACCGCGCCAGGGGCGGCGCCCCTTAGCTTTTATTCCATCTGCCCTTGGGGGCGTTGCGGGGGACTGCCCCCGCTGGAATGGGGTGCGCTCAAGACTCAAGACTTGAGCCAGGGGAAAGGCTTTTCCCCACAGAATTTACAAAATCTCGGGCAACCGGCGGCCGGATAATGAGATAATGGGATAACTAAGATAAAGAGAGAGAAACAGGATAAGGTAAGATAACTACGCTCGCAGTCGTGAGCCCTGCAATAGAGGGGAATATTATCCAAAACATCGCGCATTTCTGCATCTATCGTTGTCAAAACGGCGATTTTCTGCACTTACTGGACTTTCAAGGAATCATCTAAACAGTGGCTATGAACCCTGCCCCTCCGATTCTACGCATACCTTAAGTTATTGCTAGACAACTTCTTATATGTTCTCATTTAGAAAGTTAAGCCTTACATCCAGTAGGGAGTGACCAGGGGGAAGGTGAACATAGCTCATAACCAATGAGACCGATGTTGTAGCTGACTCCCTTTTTTTATTTTAAACCGCATATATCATGAATAAACGATCTCAGGTCATTCAGGAAAAACAGACCAAGCTCCGTCGTGAAATGTTCGGGGAGGATTCAGACGACCGTATTTGGACACTTGATGAAAAAGGATTTGGTTCGATCCCGAGAACGATGTCGTTGATAATGTCTTTGTTTCCGGAGTTATGCGGCAAAAAATCAAATCCTTCCCAGACCTACGTCGATCTGTGGTGTCTATCCTGGGATGGTGGCTTGGTTGAGATCAGAAATGAAAAGGATCGAGCCTATGCAAGTGGTTACAGTTCTAGCCGACGCGTCCGGAGCTGGAGGGAGAGAATGAGTGAGCTGGAGAAACTCGGCTTTATTGAGACGCGGCCGCGGGGCGGAGAAACATATGGTTATGTGATGCTGGTGAACCCGTATTTGGTAATCAAAAAGCTGATTGATGAGAAAGCTGTATCCGATGCTTGGAAAGGGGCATTCTTGGGTCGTATGAATGAAATTGGCGTATCCTTTCCAGAACCTCCAGAAAACAAGAAAAAGTCTGCATCAAAGCGCAAGCGGAGAGTAATCTAGTGAGACTACTGGAATATTCGAAGCTCGCCATTCACGAGTTGGTGCTCCTGTGGTAGTAAAACAATACACTGCCCTGATTTACTTTTGAGTGCCATCTGACGACTAGGATACCGGACACCAGACAATCCGTGATCCATTGTTAAGCAATACGCAATGTCTTGACAGAACTTATAGCTCCCATCTTCCGGCGATCCAGTAAGGGGATGATTTAGGCAATTGTCGGTCGCGAACTTATAGGCATCAAACACATAAATAGTTCCAGGCTTAACCCGATATAAATCCTTTTCATTGAAGTTATGCCGGACTTCGTGTGCCGCTGTTTCCTGCGAATCAGCAAGATAGAACGCGTTTACACCATCCTCATTGTAACGGCCTTCCTTCTTAGAAGCCGTAAGCGGCGAGCCGGTGTATCGATAAGAAACCCAATTCCCAGTGACCTCAATCGGCATTACATAATCATTAATGTTCACACCAGAAATCAATGCCGCCAAGTTCGTATTCACTGAGCCCATGGATGGGACTATTCAGCAAAATTCATTGTGCAGCAACAAGATTTGAAGCCCAACAATCGACGGATAAAAATACTGACGATTCAATTAGATAATTGAGTATTTATGCTAGTTCATGCCTAATCTGGGCATGGAAATGACATTCAAAGCACTCCCGGCTCCGGACGATCTGCGGATAGAAGAACTTGGCGGTTATTTGATGATGCTCATGGAAGCGCCAGATAGCCCCTTTCGCGTGTCGAAGGACGCTCCGATGATAATGTGTCAGGTCCTAGAGCCGGGCTTGCTTAAAAGATCTGAACCGCCAGAGCAGGAAGAGATGGGCTACCGTCTCGTAATTATGGCCGACCCCAATTTTATCATGCACATATTCGAGGCCCTGGAGCGGTTTAAAGATCGTGAGATGACCGAGAATCCTGATCTCGGAGATAAGCGTGGGAATCCTAAGAAGGTTAATCCATCGCCAAAGATGAAGCTGCGCACTGTCTATCAGAAGATGGAACAGCAGAATATGACCATCCAGTCAGTCACAATGGCAGATGGAGAAGACTTCCACGGATTTTTTTGCTTTCTCAGGACCAAGTTCACCATTGA
Source organism: Cerasicoccus sp. TK19100 (assembly GCF_027257155.1). Classification (NCBI taxonomy): domain Bacteria; kingdom Pseudomonadati; phylum Verrucomicrobiota; class Opitutia; order Puniceicoccales; family Cerasicoccaceae; genus Cerasicoccus; species Cerasicoccus fimbriatus. The sequence continues at coordinate 146,554 of NZ_JAPWDU010000001.1, read as the reverse complement.
GCAGTTTATTAAAGAAATGAGTTCTCCTAGTTCAGAACACCCGGCAGTAACTGATGGGGTTTAGCGGAGAATGAAACTTATAACTAGAATCATCGCGCGATTAACTTGGATGGAGGTCGCCACAGCATACGCAAGCCATTGTATTTCAATATCTTGTGGGCTATACACAAGAAAGACTATGCTTAACTTTAGTATTTGATCCCCTTTTGTGATTCTCTAATTTCAAGGGCAAAACGACCGCTAGATGTCTTTTTCATTCTCTGAATGAGGGCGGCTCTAGCAGTTAGCAACTGCTGGTATTTCTGAAAAGTTTCGGCCGCATCGTCATTTCCCATAATCCACCCTTTCTCAGCTTCGCTCAGTTCGATGTCGTCATAACCAACGAGCAAGGGATTATTGGGGTCAAAAGATTCCGGATAGGCCATTTGCGCCAGCTGCTGCTTGAGCTGAATTAACTCATCTTCCATCTGTCCAAGGAATTCCACCGCAATCCCATTGCTAAATCTGTCCGACAGATCCAATTTGTGCTGAAGCACCGGGCGACCATCGTAGGCAATCAGCCAGTTATCCAGGTCAGTGACAATGGTCTTAATCGCCCCGTTGGCTTTGTAGAACGGAACACGCGGCAGCTCGGGTAATGCCTGGAGCATCAACAGCAGCTCCTGCTGATCGGTGGAAGTGAGTGGAATGTCTACGGAAATGGTTTCAACGGCTTTCTCGGGATAGCGACTTGTCTCCTGGAAACCTTCAATACTTCCTGCCCCATTATCACGTCGGACCACCCGGTAGCGAACATAACTGTCTTTCCCTGTCCAGACCTTCAGATCGTAGGAAGACTTGAATTCAATTGCCGGCTGAAAACGGGTTTCGTCGAAACTGCCCATCCGCTCCACTTTGAATACTGGTCGAACCACAGCCCCCTGCTCCAGATTCCGGAAATATTCTGACAATATTTCATCACGCTTGGCCGGGTCCATCTGCCAGCTATTTGACGTGGAAAAGAGAAAATAGGACGCCAGATACAGCGCGCCTAATGCTGCCAAGAGCAAACCTCCTTTAGAGCGAGCGAGCATATAGTTTGATAGAACCTCAATACCGCATAATTCACCCTCTACCCATCACTGGGTGTCAAATAACGGACAATCTTAATATCGAGCGGGAACCAGCGATCATCATGGGGGTTATCGGGATTGGGAGGGATAACTTCAAATCCGCGCTTTTGATACCACTCAGGCAGCCTGGGATTGGCTGTAAGATCACCATTCACGATGAATCCATAGATGCAGGATACCCCTGCATTTCTGGCTTCCATGACAACCCTATCCAGGAGAGAGGAACCAATGCCTCTTTGACGGAAACTTCGGTAAGAAGGCTTGATCCATCCTCTTAATCGCGGGATTGGAAGCGCATCCGTTACCTTCAAGTCGCTAATTCTCAAACCCTCCGGGCAAAGCCCACAATCCACTGACCCCACTACCCTCTCCTGCCAAAGCGCCTCTACTCGGAGATCCTGTTCATCATGCCACTTTGCGATAATCTCAACATTTAGCCTAACAGGCTGATAAACCGGCGAAACCACTGAGATAAATTACTTAAGATTCCGCTTCAACCATAAACCTATAAGGCAGGTCAACCCAGCCAGCAGAGCAAAGCTGGAAGGCTCTGGAACCGCAGTCACCCCTACTGTAGAATCAAGGTCGATTACATTCCCACTACCCTCATCTAAGTAGCTCAGGTCATATTCAACGATGAGCGCGATCTCTAGCTCATCTATGTCAAGTAACTCAAAAAAATAGCCTCCAAGGAATGAGTGCCCTTCAAAGTAAGCCTGATTTGATGTAACTTGAAAGCCCTCGAACTGTTGAGTGATGAAACCAGAACCAAATTGCTCAAAAAGCAGCGCATCATGGGTCACATCCCAGATTTCAAACCCAATAAATGAATTATCGGGGGTGTCCCATCCATTGAAATAATTGAGAGAGAAGTCGCCACTGCTGGTTATGTCATACCTCTCTGCATAAGTTGATACAACACTCGTATCCCCTGAAACAGTTACATGGCGATAAAGGTCAAGGTTGCTTGAAAAACTCGATGGAGACTGGTCATTCAGATTATGGCTGACTGCCTGATTCACCATCAAAGAATTGAAGTCCGCTCCGGTTTGAGACCAGCCATAAAGTTCTTCAGTGATTTCGACAGGATTGCCACCTGGCGGCGACTCCGTGCTCGTATGGTTGAGGTCACTTTCAGCCCCTTCTGGAATCATGAAGTCAAAGCCATAAGTATAGCTGTATTCAACATTCAACGATGCCTGAATCGTTGGCACAGATGCCAGCGCAAGAAGTAAAATCGTGAGACTCTTCGTCATCGGATATCTTGGTGGAAATTCACGCATTACTGCTCCTGCTCTTCGATTTTCTCACAAGTATTACGACTACAACGCTAATAGCGATAACGGCCAGCAACCAAAACAGCAAATTTGAAGGGCTATCTTCATTTGCATTCTGAGCGGTGGTGCCATCGTCTGGCGTTTCCTCAATTGGGGAACTGGATTCATGGGAAATTTCATGGTCAGAGATGGCTGCTTCGCCCGTTCTGGAGGACTCAAAGGCGGGCTCTACGCGATCGGTAGCAGAATCAACAGCATTACCCGAAGGAGATACATTATTATCGCGCGCAATTTGTAAACTGTAGGCCATGTGTTTGCGCGCTTCACCAGAAGAATTCTTCAAGGCCTCCTCTATTTTTGGAATCACCCGACTAGAGCCATTATCAGCGAGTGAGCGCATCGTTGAAATTCTGACCTTTTCAATTGGAGAGCTTGTGTATTGCAACAAGTAGTCTTCTATCGCGGGATTCATACGCTCACTGAGCACCTTCACAGACATGAAGAACATATTCTCAGCCATTTGACTGTTTTCATTGCTCACTCCCTCTTGCTCAAGAATTGAATAGTTGTGGGTCGTGAGAGCCATGACATTCTTCAATGCTTTATCGTCCATTTGATTTCGCTGATCCAAAACCCGCATGCCAAGTAAAGCTACCCGTGGTGGTGAATCTGGACTGATTAGGGGTGCCAAGTCATCGCTTAAATCCCCCTGAATTTTCATCAATTGTGTATATCTTACAGCGTATTCTTGAGAGTAAAGAGAAGGCGATCCTCCTTGATTGGACATTTCGACCAGCTCATTGATGATCTCAACAGGGTCATTCTGCTGTCCAAAGGCGATGGAAGTCAGCAGACAAATAAATACGATATATCTGAAAAAAGCTTTCATGCGGAGTGAAATAGCTATCGGTTATTGATTGCCGAGAAATTCATCAATCATTGTTTGCTGCAATTCATATAGTCGCTTCGTTGCAGTAAACTGGTTCGCTATCGCGGTTCCATTCTTCATTAGATTATGGTCCGCGAACTCACCTTGCGCGTAATCATTTCCATAATGCGTGTGATTTGTAAGGATATGCCCAATTTCATGAGCGATCGTGAAAAAGGTTTTAGACCCATTAGATACAATGACATTGCCTGCATACCCCAATTGACGCACCTCTGTGCCACCGTATTCATCCGCTGGTATGTCTGCGGCAAAACGTAGGACACTAGCGAATCCTTTGGGATTTGTTCCCTCAAATAGGTCATTCAACTGATCGACAACGAACACATGGATATCAGTGTTGTCCTCAGGCGTTCCAAAGGCATCTACCAAGGCAAGAAACTCATTACTGAGTATGTTCTTTTTGTCCAGATTGGCACCGACGATAGCAATGCCCTCAAGAATGTCGATTCCATTGGATGCATCGACTCCAGGAGCGGTTGTTATATCGGCAGTTGTAACGTTGAAATTTACACTGATTCCAACTTGGGCATATCGTTCCTTGGCAACCTGTAAGTCCTCAAGCAGGTTGGTCATGTTCAGTTGGCTCGTAAGGCCAACGACATTCACAGTTATGCTATGCTTGGCATCTACATCCGCCTTTACTTCTGTCTCAGCCTCAAGGTCATCTACAATAACTTTGCTGATAATGACGTCACCTCCCAGCGCAATGAGATGAGTCCGGTCTCCCTTTGTCTCGTCCGTGGGCATACCAGTGGCGTAATACCCATCATCTATAATGTCAGAAACAAGCACCATTGATGGGCTGAGCCAAAATTCCTGATCTGGGCTCTGAACTAATTCAATTTCAGTGGGGTCATCATTGTATGCTTCAAATCCTTGTTGATTTTCTGTTTCAACAAACACTGATACGGAAGTGGCAGTTTTTAGTCCGGGAACGCGGACATAAAATCTATCAGGGTCGAGATTGGGATTAAGAACCCCCTGTTGGTTTAAAGAATCCTCAAGCTTGGCGACCTTAAGCTTATCGGTGACGACCAAATCTCCTATTCCAACTGCGCCAGACTCGGATTTAACAATCTCAACAACCGGCAAATACGCCTTCACGCTCTTGCCTACCGCGTAGTTTGTTTCACTCTCATTATGTTCCCCAAGCAGCTTGAATGTTGGCTGCTGGCCTGCTCCAATCCCTTGTTCTGTCTGATTGTCAGCAATGAGCAGCACCGCATTCTTTTCGGTGCTGGGTATTTGAATGTCCGCTGTGTAGTCAAAGTCTTCCGGAGAAATGTTTGATTCGACGTGTTCAACCGTCACTGTATAAATCTCTCCAGTCCTGAACATCCAGAACGCTTTATTGGCGGCAACTTCACCAAAGGTGGGGGCCTGATAGTTGAGAATGGTCTTTCCATCAGAGTCCCTAACGATTTTCAGTGACCATCTCTCTGAATGGCTACCGCTATGATCGCCGATAGTTAACCGCAGTTCAACGACCTCATTCGGATTGTAATCTTCTGAATTGGGGTTGTCATTGCTGTCTGAAGCACTTGTTCCAAAACGATATTCCTGAGCGTCTGTGAATCCGTCCCCGTCGGAGTCTTCCAAATCTGGCCGTGCACCGATAAGAAATTCTGTGTAGTTGTCCAATCCGTCCCCGTCGATGTCAGCATAAGGATCGTCATAGATATTGGGATCGAACCCCTCCAACTCAAGCTCTACTGAGTCACTAATGAGATCGCCATCACTGTCCCAACTATTGGGGTCGGTATTGGTTACAAATCTTTCGGTCGCGTAATTCAACCCATCTTCATCATCGTCAGAATTCCCGACAGCCTCTGACAGGAAATTCAGGCTTTGAGCGCCAAAATTAGCCCCGTTTGCAAACACCCACCCTTCTCCTTGATACTGAGGGGGCGATGAATCAATATCAGGTTGATTATAGGTGTAAATATTCGCGTATCCAATACTACCCCAAAAATATTTAGCGCCAAACCATACATCAGCGGCTGGTTCAGTCGCATCGGGATTGAAGCTGATTGAAGATGTCAGATATCCCGCCCCAAGTGATACCGTTGGCCCATCCAGCGTATCAATATTGCCATCTGCCACAACATAGTAGCTAAGCGTAAATGAATTTTTCCTGCCAAAAACAAGGTTGTTAGTGTAATGGCCCGGTTTTGTGGATTCCATATCTTCAGGATTAGTGATCCATCCATCTCCAGCATAAACTCGTCTGGAGGCTATAAAGCTGCTGGAGTCATGTGAATAATAGGGTATTTGAGTGCTAACTCCAGCACTGAGAAAACCGTAGTAGACTGGCTCTGAAGGCGATTCCAGATCACGGGTAAATTCATTAAATCCATCCGTCCACCCTTTCCCTAGCCTGAGACGGGTGTTGCTCGCAAAATCATTCGGATTTGTTGAATAAAACTGGTCTGATCCTCCTGCAAAATTCTTGGTTCCAAAGTAAATAGTCGTGGAAGCTGCACTGGTGTCGATTTCATATTCAATCGGAACCGCTAAAGAACCTGGAGGGCTTGCAGGAACTACCGCTTTAATCCAGCCATATCCGACAGAAATATATTCATCCGGTGAAAAGTTAGTAAGGTCAGTCGTGTATCCGTGGAGAACGAATCCTTGGAGCTGGGGGGGCATGCCCGAACTTTTGCGAACATAATAGCATGCGCTCGAAGCGCTAGCTGTATCAGCTAGAAAATCATCTCCTACATCCAAGCTGCCATAGTTTCCGTGCTGAACGACCCATCCCATTCCAAGGTTCATGACTGTCCCGGAATGAAATCCGCTGTTTGAGTGGGAATAAAATGGGCCAGTAATGGTGAGTCCTCCGAGCGTTATGGTCTTGATTCCATAGTAAACAGTCTGAGGCGGCGTTCCCTGTTCACGCACTCTGTATATATTGATGTTAGTGGGGTCACTGGATTCCTGACGGGAGTCAAAGACCTTGGCAACAACACGGTTTATACCGGTAGGCAGAACTGGTTTCTCTTCCGGGTTGTAAGCAGTAGATGTTTGAGTTGGCTCAGAACCATCCAGCGTGTAGCGAATCACACCAATACTATTGGGGTTCGTAATCTCAAGTTCAAACGGGTCCACTTGATCCTCTCCTGTAATGGGGAATGTCGGCGCAAGCAGTTTTGCTTTTACTGTGGGATCGGTAGAATTAGTGAATTCATCAATATCAAGTATGGTATCTCCATCGAAGTCCGCATCGGGTGGCAAGCTATCCAATGTTCCATAACGTATGATTTCCCAATCGTCAGGAAATACGTCGGAATCGTCATTTTTGCTCATACTCAGGGGATCAGTTCCGCCGATCAACTCCTCATATGAGTCTACATAGTCACCATCGAAATCGTAAGCATAAGCGTTTCCAACAAACTGCACAGGCCGGAGTCGCCAAAATATCCTGCCATTGGTTATGCCGGGTCCAGGATTTGGATCAGCCTCAAGGGTAAAGTTAAATTCATCAATGACAGCCCCTTCACCTGTGTAGATCGTTTGGTCATAAAACCAGTCATCGAGCGTAGAACTTCCTTGAAGAAAGAATATATACCCGCTCTTGCCCCACCATGAGAGGGTATGCGCCCCCAAGACATTTGTGGTGCGTATGCCGTAGTCCTCGTCGTTAGCTGTCTGGGCAATGGATACGCCAGTGGCAGCTATTGTAAGAGCTAGAATCGTCAGAAACCGTTTCATTCTTCGTTCCAGTAGTTGATTTGCACGTTTTGGGAGGGGGGATTGGCGGCCTGATAGCGCTTACGAGCCTCGGAGATCGCCTCCTGTCGTTGCAGGGCATTCACCAGACTCTCGTGGCTGGCATCCATGTAGGCCAACAGCGCCTCAATGCCGTCAAAGGCAGCGGCGTTCAGTGGAGTATTCGGGCTCTCGCTTTCCACGAAATATTCCGTCACTCCTTCTTGCGACTCGGGCAAGGCGGGGATTTGCGGCATGGGATAATCTACGCCCTCCTGTCGGGCCGCCTCTTGGCGCTCCTTTAACGCCTCGATGTCTTCATTTTGCAGGAACATAGACAACTGATAGTGCTGATCGCCCACGGTAAAATCCCGAATGGTGCGGCATGGGTTCAGGTCGGCGGGCACCCAAGCCACATAGGGTTGACCTTCATGATGCCAGACGAGCCGCGATACGCTGCGGTCATACACCCAAACACTCAAGGAAACGGTTTTGATGGTCGCCATTTCTTCCTGTAAAGCTTGACGCTCGGCGGGGCTCATTTCCGGTGATTGCGGACGCTCTGTGAAACTGGACGCATTGGGCGGGGCTACACGGTTCATCGTCACGGTGCGATCCGGCAGCACAATAGAGCGGCGCTCCAATACCCGAAACACAGGTGCGTTCGCCTCCTGCTTTGCCTTGCGGGCGGCCATATCGGTAGCGACGATGGCGTCGGCCTGCTGATTGGTCAGAGGTTCGGCATTTGGCGCGGTGGGCTGTGCCTGCAACAAGGCAGGCAAGAGTAGCGTGGCAAGCATACAGGATTTCATAGGCTAAAGGCTTCAAGTTGATCTATCACCAAAGCGAGAACAGTTCTGTTAAAATCTGTTCCCTACGAATATCTATTAATAGAAAAACCCCTCTTATTAGAGGGGTTTGCCTGAAAATATTCGGAGATAATAACTGCGGTATTCTACCACATTCAACACATAGCCCGGACTCTGCATGAATCCGGGCTTTGTGGAATCGGAACTTACTGGCTAACCTGTAGTCCGTGCGGGTTTGATCGTCACGGGCGTTAGAACCAGCCCTTTCTTAGTCTCGGCGAGTTGGAAATATCGCACCTGATTCCGGCGGCATTCCAGCGTTTCCGGCAATATGATCGCACCTTTGGCGTTCAGTTCAACAATGGTCATGGGTATACCTCATGTATACGAATTAGCGGCTTCGTCCTTTGTCCTTCTGCCGGGCTAACACATCTGGAGCGTCCTTGACTGGCTCCTCGGGTGACTTGCCTTTCTCGGAATCGTTATATGATTCCATCTCCCGATTATTTTCCATGTATTCGTGAGTGCGTTGAGCCACCGAGGATAGATGCAGCAAATCGCGGGAACCGTAGGTATTGGTGTTTTTCCACTCCCCGTCCTGCCCCCGATAGCTGCGAGAAACTGTGGCGGAAAGCATCTGCCCTTTTTCAGTGGAGTTTAGGAAAACCCGGGCGGAAACCGGACCCGATGCAATTCGATCCAGGCGCAGGCCTTTACTTCCTTTGTTTTCTTCAAGAAGATTACGTTTTTCGTCTGACATATTTAACTTTGTTTAATGATTATGATTGAAGGTTCGTAGGAGGATACGGAAGACATGCTGCGTCTATCCGGCACCTATGTCATTTTGTTGAAATTCATCAGACTCACGGATTATTCATTGCTATTGTGGCACCCATGCCCATGATGCTCGCCATGAAACGCAACCTGCTGGCGGAAAGATCGGCAGCCATTACCACCGATCAGGAAGCATTACTGCGTGCGGCGATGGAGAAGCTGGGCGGGTATATTCTGTGGTATCTGGAGGATTGCTGCGGGGATTACCAAGAAGCGGAAAACCTTTTTCAGCAGCTATGGGTCAGCGTTTATAAAACCTTTCCCCCGGAAAAATACGATCACCTGCCGATGGTGCGTCACCGAGCCTACCAACTATACGTGGATCATGTCCGCGCCCGTAACACCCGATCGTTCGTGGGTTATACGGATGAGTTGCCGGAACCAGACCCAGTGTCGTTCTTTCCAGAACCCGCCAATCAGCGGGAAGAAGATGCCTTAAAGCAGCGATTTTGGGAGTTATTCCCCGGACTGGAATTGGAGGAACGCCACAAGCAAGCCTTTTGGTTGTTTCACCGCTACGGCTACACGGTGGCGGAGGTGGCGGAAAAGCTCGCCTCCGCCCCTTCAACCGTTCATGACTGGATCAAGCAGGTTCGTGAACACTGCGGCGAGTATTTAGCAATGGAGGATAATCATGAGTGAGCCGAATGACAGAAAGACGTTCACCAAGAGGGACGCAGCGGCCTTGGCTCGTTTACAGGGGAAGCCACCGCCTGCTCATTTGATTGATAAAGTCATGTCAGGCATCGCCAAGGAAACCCCGGTAAAACGCGTCAGAAAGCCGGAATTACCTCGTCGTAGTCCCCAAAACACAAAAACCATTTCAAAAGGACGCGAAAAAAATCGCTAGGCCCGGATATGGAGATGGTCGGCTACGTATACTTATCTGAACCCACTTCATACAATGGACTACATTCCCAAACGCAACCTGCTCTCCGAGCATACCGAGCGAGACCTCGCTTTTCTGATGGCGGATCGTGATCCTGCCAAGTATCAAGAAAACCTGTATAAGCTACGAGCGGTTACCAACTCACCGCAAAAAGAACCATTGACCCGCAAACAGATGGATACGCTGGCCCGGGGCATGGCCGGTGGCAAAACAGCATCTCGGGAAGGCATTGCCGATAAAAAGGCGGAAATACACACTATACTTGGCAAACAAAACAACGCTCCCAAAAAAGATTTATTGAAAGAGCAGAGCTTAAAAAAGGAGGCTCCGGGCAAAGCGGCAGAAGATAAACATAAATCTGCCTATCAGCCAACAGGCCCCGCCATGCCGGATGTGATTAAATTGCCCAGTGGCAAGACTTTCGTTCGCACCCCCGAAGCGGTAAAACAGGTTCAGGCTGCAAAAGAGGCCAAGGTTAAAGAAGCTCAGGCCAAACATGCGAGTAAGATGGATGCGCCAAAGCCAACAAAACCCGAACTGCCCCAAGTCATAAAATTAGGCGATAGAACCTTTGTGCGTCCGGCAACACCTGCCAAACAGGCAGGTAGCTCCACTAAGCAAACGGATAAACCGAGCACCCCAAAGCGTAATTTACTGGAGGGGCGTGAAAACCAGTCCAAGCTGCCCACCCCCACCCAGCACAAAACACCTACGCGTCAAAAGGAACGCGGGCGCAGTCGCTAGTAAAGTTATCATGTCAAAGGATACGGACAGCGCCTATCAGCGCGATATTAACCGATTGGCGTATTTCTATTCGCGTGGGCCTTGCTTCACCGATGAAGCAATAGCCAAAGCCTGCGAGGTGATGAGTCGGCCACTCCCCGCCAACGGCAAGCGAAACTTGCTGACTGGACGCCAACTGCGCTCCACCACCCCCACGCCTAAGCGCGGACGGGAACCCATGAGATAAAGTGAAGAAAAACCTATTACAAAGTTTTCAGCAGAAGCTGGATGCCATGAGGCAGCTAATGCCGGAACCTCCGGCGGCCATTCAGGAATTGGAGCAATCAATCAAACACCCTGTTGCCACCTTGAAACGTCAACTAGCCAAGCAATTTGAGTTGGAGCAAGAAGACTCCCCTGACCACGGGAAGACAATGGGGCGCTGAGATCAGTTGTCGATGGGATTAACGCCCGGATAGGAAATCGGTGACTGGCCTTTCTTGACTAAGACTCTATTGGCTTGGCGGACGATTTCCCGGGCATCCACAATACGATGGTCCAGCCGGAAATGGCGCTTGTTCAAATCGGTCTCCACCCGTTCTCCCAACACCAGAATGGCATGTTTGAGAGGTGGGCTTAAACCGTCTCCTTCGCGTGGTTGTTGCATCATCCGTCGCAATCTGCGATCTGCTTCATCAAAACAGTAAGAGTTTCGGCGCTCCCAAGGATAAGGCTTACGATTGTCCTGCTCTGGGCTGGCTTTGACGGGCAAAGAGGTCACAGATTTTTTCGGAGGAGGAAAATCTCCGGCAGTGACGTTACCCCGAGTCACACGGGCAATACGACTGATAATATGTGGCTCGGGCACCCTGTCTTCTGTGATGTAGCGGTGGATACTCATGCGGGTGACTCCGATCAATTTTGCAAACTCGCTGGGTCTCATTCGTGTTTTTATCAGATACTCTGCAAGTTTCATGCGGAGGTTGTAAAAGTATAGCATCATACAATCAATGATCTGTATCCAGATGCATCGATAAAGAGCCAATAAGTTACCCACAGGGGCAGTAATTAGCCCTTTTTCTGCTACACAGCCTTGCTACACTGGAGCCGTATCAAGAGCGCGATTTAGCCGCTAAGTGATTGATTTCTATGGTATGTACAATCTGTGGTTGCAACCAGCCCCCGCAACCAATTCTCGGAAAAACACCAATAGAATCAATCCCTTGTCGCTCCCAAACAGAGGGTCACGTCTCCTTGCTACACACAAAGGTTAATTTTGCTACACAAGGAGAATACGCGTGCGGTCGATGCCCCACCTTCAAAAACGCCCATCTGGATACTACTATAGACAACGCATTCCTTTGGCGCTAAAACCTGCTTTCCGTGGACAGCAAGAATTTAGTATTTCGCTAAAAACTCGAAAAGCTACCGTGGCTAAGCGTCGGGCACTTCCACTGATGGCGGATGTCCATGAGCTATTTAATCAGCTTAAGGAGGCTATGGACACATTCGGCCATAAACATGCCCAAGCAATAGCGGAAAATTGGCGACGGCGCGCCTTAAATAGAGATTTTGAACGCAGAGTCATTAACGGAATAAAACCACCCTCAAAAGACTTGGAACTCCAAATTCAAAAGCGCTCCAATCAAATTCAAAGTGTCTCCTATAAAGATGACGCCCAATGGGCAAATCGTCAGATGAATGAGTTTGGTCTTGATATACCAACGGATACTCGGGACTGGAGGCTCATGGCTTACTACCTCTGGCAGGCAGACATTCAGCGGCTGGAGGAAATGCTAAATCGCAATACAGATATTCAAGCTCACCAAATGGTCTATTTGCCGGAAAAGGGAATACAGTCATCCAAGCCTGAGCCAGGCAAGCGCCTTTCAGCAGTTCTTGAAGAATGGGAGCGTGAAAAACCAAGACCAGAACGCACCCGAAAACAGTGGCGTAATGAGGTCAAAAGATTCTCAGAGTATCTGAATGGTGATCCCATGATCCATGAGATCACGACAAAACAGATTCGAGGATTCAGGGATACTCTCAGAAAGATGCCGAGCAAGTTGGGTAACAAGCACCCGGAATTAACTTTTACTGAAATCATTCAACATTACGACGATCAGGAGGTTCCACGTTTAAAACCAAAGAGTATCAACAACGCCCTGACTGCAATAAGCTCTTTATTAAGCTGGTGTGTCGAAGAGGAAATTATCGCCAAAAATCCTGCTTTAGGCATTAAGGAAGAATTGCCTGAAATTGACCCCGATGAACGCCAACCTTTCGATCATACTGACCTTAAGCACATATTTGAGTATTCACCTGTGTATTTGCTGAACAAGCGCTATGACCTTGGAGGTAAAGAAGCATGTTATTGGATTCCCTTATTAGCCCTATACACAGGCGCAAGGATGGATGAGCTGGGAAACTTGTATCCAAAGGATGTAATACAAGAAGGCAATGTTACCTACATAAGTATTTACGCTGATAAAAATAAGCGGGTTAAAAATAGATACAGCATCCGAAAGGTTCCCTTGCACCGCGATGTCATACAGCTAGGGTTCATTGATTATGTTGCCAAAATGAAATTAGCTGGTGAGCAATGGCTATTCCCTGATTTAAAACCTTATCAAGGGCGGCGGACTCACTATTTCTCTAGGTGGGTGAATACCTATCTGAGAACACACTGCGGCGTTGAAGACACTCGAAAGGTATTCCACAGTTTCCGCCATACTTTTAAAGACCTCTGCCGGAATACGATGATTCCTGATGATATAAATGATGCTCTGACTGGACACTCCCGTAAAACTACCGGAGGAAAATATGGTAATGGGCACGCATTGAAGGTGCTTGATGAGGCTGTGCAGAGAATTGAGTTTCCAGTAACGATTTCACCTTGGAAAAAGTTATCTTATCGGCTCTGATCGTCGAGGTGCTTGAACAACAAACCCTGCATGACTTCAGGCTCGCCCTTCTTTCGTCGCTTCTTGATCGGTTCAAAGGCGTATTGCTGGGCGTCATCGTGCACGGTGTCATTCAGGTAGGCTCCAACTGCGGGATTACCTTCTGCTTGCTCGGTCATGGCATCCGAAAGAGCGGCGCTATTGGTGGAGTCATCGTCAAAGAGCGGTCTTACGAGCCAAGGGGCGAAACAATACCCGTTCACCAATGCCGCCTTAATCACGGTGGGGTCTATATCTTGGCCGTAGAGGCGATACGTGTAGTTGCTGGCATGAAGGGGCATCCGGCCCGTTCCCAAACATGGGTCGCAGAAAGATTTCAATCGGGAATCCTCATCGACCCCAAAGGTGAGTCTGGTCATCATCTCGACAACATGATGAGGGGTGGGATAGAATCCCGAGCGTCTGCCGTGAGCGTTATCAGCCAGTAAGTCCCCGAAAATATCCTGCGGCCATGCGAGCATGGCTTCCAAACAGAAGGTTTGATACAAGCGGGAGAAGGCACCTGCCACAGGTTCCTTGGGTGGTTCGGCTTGTCCCTGATGGCCAAAGGCGTAGAGGAGCCAATCAAGGTAGTAGTTGAAATTCTCCCAGCCAGACCACCCCCGCCAGTCACCCGCTCCCGTGATACTATTCAAGGCGTTCTCGTGCATCTTGCGGGCAAGGGAAGTATTGCCCTGCTCAAACACAATCTGCGGGATAGTTTCGTCAATAAGATCACCAGCCAATTTGACTTTTGTCCAGTGGTCCCAGCGGCCCCAGCATCGACTCTCGCAATCAATGAGGATGGGGAGCAACCAACCGTGGGGTTTGGGAGGTATTTTCAAGCTGGCCTTGGGTTTTCTCGGCCAATCTTTTGCCTGTGTGATGGCTTGTTGTAGATGCTGACGAAAAACCGCCCGACGGTGTTGTGTCTGGGCGGCTTCGGTAGAAATTGAATGACTGTTCTTATCTGTCACATAGCCCTCTTGGATTCTGATTGAGCTTCACGGTTTGAGTAGAAGGCTTTTGCCTCCTCAACCAGTTGGTCCATGTGCTCTAAGGCTATCTGATGGGCTTCCCGAACTGCCTTTTCTGTGACGCGGCTACATGACATTGGCGCAATCCCACGTTTATAGAAGTCTCCAAAAATAACGAACGTTTCAGATGTGAAACCCGTGGAGCATTTAGAGCGTATGCATACGCTGGCAGTAGCATCCACGCCGCCTCGGGCCTTGGACGTCGTGAGTTTCAGAATGCGCGTCCCTTTTGGCGTTTCGCCAAGGACTGCCTCACTTCTGGCGGTCCATCCATCATATCCTTTTTCAGTTGTTGTTTCGTATTTCATTGAAAATGTCTCCTTCTCTAAGGTTGGCGTGTCCGCCCAGCATGGGCGTGACATGCCAACTTGTTGGCCCCTCTGCCACGGGCTGTAAGGCCAGAGTCACAGGGGTGAGCGCAGCGAACGCACAGCGACGCCGTAGGCGGCCCCTTGACGCTGGCCGAGCCTGTGGCCTTTACCGGGAGCGCGAGGGCCGGGGATAAGGCCCTCGCTCCTGCATTCTCCGCCTGGCTCATCCGTGCCGCCCGTGGCGCGGTGCCTGCCGCCTGCCTGCCCATGTCTAATAATCCTCCGGCAATAAAACCGTGGTGACGGAACGATCAGCTTCGGTGATAATCCAGAAATTCGTGCCGCCCCGATCGCGGTATACAGACATGAGCCTAAAGCCATGCTTCAGGGCTTGTTGATTAACGTTACGATCATGACTACACACCTCGCCCCAATCGCCGTGTTGGTGGCGGGTGATGCTCGCGTAAACATCAATCAGATTCAACGCTTGGTGGGCAGCGATGGTGATTACCGTTTGGCCCAGCGGAAACTTCGCGGTCATATGACCTCCTTTCGATAAAAAAAGCGGAGTCTGTTCTGACTCCGCCAAGGTTGGATAATGAGGTAGGTATGATTGGTTCTAACCTCGCTGCTTAGGCGCAAAGGCTACTAACTGGCCGTCGAACTGACGGACGGGCAGCGCATCGAGCTTGATACTGAATCCGGTGCCATTCTGATGCTTCCAAGCAGCTCCCAACTGAATGAGTCGGGTTTTATCCCCTCCCATGCTTTCACTCTGATATACAAAGAAATCTGGTTGCTTGCTGCTAGATTGATTATCACTGGGCGCAGCGGATTCTGGTGCAGGTTTTCTTGATTTTTGGGGCATAGAGTCTCCTGTGAGGTTGGTTCATATTTCCAACCTCTATACGGCAACCATCTGGATACAGAAAGACCCGGCAACGCTTCAGGGTTTCCACTGTGCCATCGCTTTTCCGGCTGGGGGTGCGATTACCTGCCCCCGATCTCCATGCGCGCCCTGTTGCAGCGATCCGTTTTGCAGGCTTTGCTCCGCCGTAATCGCCGCATCTTTGCCATCCAGAGTAATCTCCTTTTGTATCTGTGCGGCCAAACTTTGATAGAGAATCATAGCTATCCAGACCAAGCCAAAATAAAACACAAATGCCAGAATGAGTTTAACGAGAAACGGAGCCTTTAGCATAGAGCTTGGCTCGCTCCAATTACCTCCTAAAAGCATGCCTAAGATGCTTGTCACCACGACCAGAAACAGGGGTTCCAAAAGCATTTTGGCGCTATCAAACTGAAAATGGCGCTGCGCCAGCCAATGCTCTAAAGCAGCAAGCCTAAGCCGCGATTCTCCATCGGAATAACTGTGCCAGTATTCACCCCGTCGATCCCGGCGAAAACAGACACTGGTATGCCAGCTCATACCTAAAAATAAAAAGATGGGAATGGCCCAAATGTAGCCTTTCAAGGCAGGTGGCGTCACAAACCCCAACAAAAATACCGCAAGCACATTGAACGCCAAAACGTTGCTATTAAAGTAGCGTTCACCCACCTTCCGGCGAAGCAAAACCTCTGCTGGAGCAATGAGGGCGCGTAGAACGGCCACCATAACGTAAAACGATACTTCTTTCTGCTTCTTGGCTGTATTGGTTTGAGAGGCGATTCCGTAAAGTGACTGATTCATAAAATGATTTTAAGATTAGGGTTCAACCTTTTGAGGGAAGCAGGTGCGAAGCGCATTACTGCCCGTTGACTGGAATAGCTTGCCACGTTGGTGAATGATAGCTTCCACCTGAAAATTTTGGAGTGGCCCGCCCGTTAGGAGACCGGAGAATGTCCGGGGCGGCACCGAATACTCCATGACTTGTGAGGTGCTTGATCCACCCGAAAAATTTCCTTGGCCGTAGCTCATATTGCTGCTGGTCAGAGTGAGCCATTCTTTGGCAAATAATTCAGCTGCCCAGGCGTTGGTGGTGGCACAGGTATTGTTGTGAAAAATCTTGGTGGCGAGGTTGCCGAGCAAGGAATCTACCAGATGCTTCACCCGCTCATCCCCGCCCAAAACGTAGTAGTAGTTGGGCAAATTCTGCGTGAGATACACGTTGCACGATCTCGCACTACGCGCCGTGGTCTGAAAGCTCACATCGTGTTCGGTCACGAAAAACTGCGCCTCGTCAATCCATTGAAAAACGGGGCGGGAATTGGACTCAATGGACCGTCTTTCGATGGCCCGTTGCCAGCAGTATTTGAACATGATTTGAGCATAGACGCCCAGCTCGTTGAAGTTCTTCTGGGGTAAATCCAGAATGATAATTTTACCCTCCAGGGTGTCTTCGGGCTTGAACGTCGTGTCGGTGCAAAAGAGTTGATACAAGACGCCGCGCAAAAAGCTATCCGCCATCCCTGTAAAGATACTCACCACGCTGGATCTTGTGTTTTCCGCCATTCCCGGATACTCATTGATCCAGTAGTTCAAACTGAGCCGGAAATCGTTTTCCTGAAGCGGTGAAAACTCCCCTTTCTCCGAGAGCGCTATTCCCTGCAATAGGCAGTCGTAGCAGAATGAATTTTTCTGCCATTCCTCGCTGGCGGCCTCCTCTCTAGACTTAGGGGCGCTGACGACTAATTGGTAAATAGTGGGC
The DNA here is from genome assembly GCF_027257155.1 of Cerasicoccus sp. TK19100. Taxonomy (NCBI): domain Bacteria; kingdom Pseudomonadati; phylum Verrucomicrobiota; class Opitutia; order Puniceicoccales; family Cerasicoccaceae; genus Cerasicoccus; species Cerasicoccus fimbriatus. The sequence goes on along the minus strand of NZ_JAPWDU010000001.1, from coordinate 129,315 downwards.
AGATTCACCAGCCCTCCAAGAACGGAAATCAGATCAATCGCGTTGCGTAATAACTTGCGTTGTTCATTGCGCCAAAAGGCTTCCTCACCCTTACCACTACTGGAGCGTTGACCCACCTCCGTCAGCGTAGAAAACAGCTCCACCAGATTCTCAGTGAGACCACCACCACGCCCCTCACGGTCGCCTTCATATTCCATGAAGTTGAAGTGAAATCCGTTCTCTGGATTCACTACAATAAGATCATCCGAGCGTCCGGTTTTTGCAGCATATCTGACCCATTGCTCCGTCTCGTCGGGCTTGGCAGTTAAGACAATGCCGCCAAAGCCAGATCTTAGAAATCGGTAAGCAATATTTTGGCCGGAACCGGACGTTTTGCCGGACCCAATGCCACCAAATATTTGAATACCTTCGCAGGCGTCTCGAATCGTAAACGGATCAATTTCCGTGAAATAAAGCAGCGGTTCATCCAGTGGATCAGGCGCTGCTTGAAGGAACTGCGTGGTGTTCCTTGTGGGAGTGCTGAACAGATCCCGGGCATAGTTCAGGTATTTGAGCATGGCGTCTCATTTTATGATTTTCCCATAGAATTTAACATAAACCGGATACTGTCAACGCTGGTTACGTATCTTTCACATGACAACCGTCAGCACTGCTGAGGGGAGATGTCTGAGACTAACTTTTGTAACCACGAACGGGAGACAAGGCCTCACCCTGGATACACTTTTGAACGTATTCTAGAGCCTTGACCGGAGACCCGCATCCATGTTGAGAATAACCCAAAGCACGTCTGTTGAAGCGGCCAAGAAGTATTTCAATGAAAGTCTTACCAAAGGCGATTATTACTTTGAAGGTCAGGAAATCGCCGGGTGCTGGGGCGGTCGCGCCGCTGAATGGTTGGGACTCTCCGGTGAGGTAAAAAAAGAAGACTTCTTTAAGCTGCTGGAGAACCAGAAACCAGACGGCAGCAAACTCACTCTCAGCAATAAAGAAGATCGCCGTCCGGGCTACGATTTTACTTTCGACGTGAGCAAGACCATTTCGGTTCTTCACGCCATTACGCAGGACAACAGAATCGTCAAAGCCATGCGCCGCGCGGTCTTTGATACCATGCAGGAAATCGAGCAGGATATGCACGCGCGGGTGCGCAAAGACGGGGCCAATTATGATCGTCCCACAGGCAATATGGTCTGGGCGGATTTCACGCATTTTACCACCCGTCCGGCGGAAGGTTCAAAGCACCTGGAAGAAGGAATGCCCGACCCGCATCTACACATGCATGTCTTTGCGATGAACGCCACCTTTGATGCCAAGGAAAACTGTTGGAAAGCGGGCCAGTTTGAACCCGTCATGCGCGAGGCTCCCTACTATCAGGCCGCCTACCATGTGCGCCTCGCTCAGGAGCTTCAAAAGCTCGGTTACGACATTACGCCCACCAAAGACGCCTTTGAGATCACGGGCATTCCTCTGGACATAAAAAACCGATTTTCCCGGCGCAAACAGGAGATTGACGCCGAAGCAATCCGGCGCGGAATTACCTCTGCCAAAGAGAAAGACAAACTGAACACGCTGATTCGCCGCCTCAAGAATCATGATCTCAATATGCCGGAGATTCGGGCGCATTGGGATCGCGCCTTGCACCGATCTGAACGACGGGCACTGGTTAAAATAATTCGGGCGGCAAGGACGCGGGACAATCCCTCGCCCATCATAGATCGTCAAAGTGTTGGTGAGGCACTGAATCACGCCATTGGTCACAACTTTGAACGGACTTCTGAATGTTCGGAGAAACGTCTGCTCGCCACCACCTTGCAGCGCAGTGTGGGGCGCACGTCGGTGGAGGCGGCAACGTATCAAGTGCGGGAGGATGACCGCCTGTTGATCGGCACCATTGAAGGCGAGCGGCGCGTGACCACCAAAGAAATATTGCGGGAGGAAACGGAGCTGTGTTGCCTCATCCGCGATGGACGCGGCACACGACCCCCGTTGGTGCCTAAAGAGTATCAATTCCAGGAACCTTTGTTTCGCGATCCTGATGCCGATACCGCCGAACAAAAAGCCGCCGTTCTGCACGTCTTACGATCAACGGATTGGGTCACGGGATTGGTGGGCCGTGCGGGCACGGGCAAGACCACGCTCATGCAGGAAGTAAAGGCGGGTCTCGAAAAGAATGGTCGCAAGATGGTGGTGTGTGCGCCCACGGCAGAAGCCTCTCGCGGCGTCTTGCGCCGGGAAGGATTTAAGAATGCTGACACTATCGCCAAAACCCTGATGGATGACGTGATTCAGCGAGACCTCAAGGGCAATGTCCTTTGGATTGATGAGGCCGGGATGCTGGGCAATCAGGCGACCTTGCAACTGCTTAAACTTGCCAACGAGAAAGGGGCCGCCAAGGTGGTGCTATCCGGTGATCCCACGCAAATCCGGTCGGTGCCACGGGGTGACGCCTTCAAGCTTCTGGAGGCACGCGCCGGACTTTCCGTCGCTCGACTGGAAACCATCCAGCGCCAGAAATGTAAGGGTCTCAAAGCCGCCGTCCAATCCATCTCCGACGGCGACATGAAAACTGGGTTTCAAAAGCTGGATACGTTGGACGCCATTAAGGAACTGGACGATGACGACCGCTATCAACAACTCGCCCACGATTACGCGGATAAGTCAGCGGAAAAGATCGGACGCCACGGGAAAGATGTGTTGGTGATTTCACCGACGCACTCTGAGGGCGAGAAAGTCACCAACGCCATCCGCACCGAACTCAAAGCACGGGGCAAAATCCGGGGCGAGGAACGGGAATTTAAGCGCCTCATTGATACCGGATGGACTGAGGAAGAAAAGACCGTAGCCGCTTACTATGAGCCGGGCATGACGGTGAAGTTCCGCCAGAACCTCAAAGACATCAAACGGGGCAAATCCTACAAGGTGAGTCATGTTGATCTGGAGCACAAAAAGGTAATGCTCTCTGACTATCCCGGACTGCCGCCCCTTGAACTCCCTCTGCATCGGGCAAAGCATTTTGGCGTCTACCGGAAAACAACTATTCAAATCGCCAAAGGAGACAGGATTCGCGTCACTGGAAATGGTTACGGCAAGAATGCTAAAGGGGATAAATACCGCCTCAACAATGGAGATTTCAAGGACGTGGCAGGCTTTACAGCGGATGGGGACATCAAACTCAAAAACGGTCAGGAAATTTCCAAAAACTACGGCCACCTGTCCCACGGAGTCTGTATCACAGCGGACGCTTCCCAGGCCAAAACAGTGCATACGGTCATGCTCGCCATGAGCAAAGAATCCTACGGGGCCACGGACATGCGCCGGGCCTACGTGGGTTTGAGTCGCGCCAAACACGAAGCCTACATTTACACCGATGATAAAAGCCGACTCCTGAAAGCAGTCCAACGGGATCAGGATCGCCGCACCGCAACAGACTTGGTGGATCAGGTCCAAGAGAAACATATCCAGCGAGTGGGCCGCTCCATCATCCAGCAACACACCCGTGACCGGATAAAAACGGCTCAAAAACGTATTCTACCTCGGGCCAAGCCACCGCCGTGGCCGCCACCTTTTATACCAACCCGTCAGCATCAACTTATTCAAAGGAGAGGCCGTGAGCGGTAAACGCCATTTATTTGATCGTCAGAAAGCCTATAGAAAACCCGTTATCCCGTCGCAGCCAGAGGGGCCTCCACCTGAGCGCCCCGCTGATGGACGCCCCTACGCTGAAATTCAAGGCGATGGCTTGGTCGCCAGCCGATTGACATTGATTTCCCGCCAAGGTGCGCAATTCTCGTATCCCTATGCCTACATCGGGTTATTGCAGATGAAACACCCAAGCCTGATTACCATTCACTGCACCTGTTCCACCGTTGATACCATCTCAATTCAGGGATGGAACCTCGGCGAACTTGCCCGGCTGTTTGATCTCCAACGCCTCACCACCGTCTGGGAGTCACCCTTAGACAATCCTCAACAAGCTGATATGGTCGTGGAAACCATCGGCATACAGTTGCCTAAAGAAGATACAGGCCCCTAGAAAGTTTACCTGAGACCGGATGGGAGCGCTGGGTTTACGTATTCTTATGCGTGAAAGGCGTAGACACAGTTGATTCTTTGGGCACTCCTCAAAAGCGGGACGTTGTTCAGGAACTCACTGCACTGCGGAATGAGATAAAGGCGCTCAAATCCACGCTTGAAGATGTAACCTCCATTCAAGCGCCACTTTTAGGAATTCAGGAGGTTGCCAAGAGCTTCGGGAAGTCGCCGGACACCATCAGCCGATGGGTCAAAGATCGCGTCATCAGTTGCTATAAAATCCCCAATGGCAGGGGGCACGTCTACCTCTTCAGTTGGAAGCAGTTGGAGGAGGACTTGAGCGACCATGCTCAACCAAGGCTCTGACTTTCTAAAAAAGCACCTGAAATGCCCTTTCTCGCACTGAATGCGCAAGGTCTTAACTGAGCGTATATGTGCCTATTTGTCCGCCATCAAAAAAATGAAGAAAGCTCTTGCAAAATGCAGCTAGTATACTAGTATACCAGCATGAACGAAAGCCAGCGACTTGATTTTGAGGCAAATGCCGCTCTGGTTGAGTGCTATGTGAAAATGCGCTTAGGCATACTAGTTGGCACTCTCGCAATACTAGGGGTCGTTGCAGGCAAAAGTGGGCACTCTGACCTTTTGGAGACCCTAAAATGCGTATTGATGCTAATTATCGTGTATGGAGCAATAAAAGTCGCGGCGTCAGCTAACCGAAATGTATATGTGCGGTGTCTTTATCTGTCGATCTTGGAAGAGAAAACAAAAACAAGAGGCTTTTTTAGCTGTTGGAGGCAAATGATAAAGAAGGCCCCCGAGGACTTAAGTAGTCATGCCGTAACAATAGCATATCGAATAATTAATATATGTGTAGCTGGATATGCAGTCGCGATGACCCTTAATCAGTCATATTCATCAAGTTTAGCAGAAAATTACCCCTCTTCACTGTTTCACGCATTTGCACTATTTCCAATTATATTTACATATAAAATTAACGAGTCAGAAATAAGAAAGAATTTCGATATTAATATTCTTCAAGATCAAATATACAGCAATCTAGTAAATGCCTACGATCAACTAGATAAACAACAAACAGAAAGCACGGAATCCCATGAAAATAGCAATAGTTCAAAGTGATTGCCAGTCCGGTAATGTAGAGCAAAATATTGAAAATATTATTTGCAACATCGAGAAATGCTCAAGGCAGTCTGCGGACTTGGCGGTATTTCCAGAAATGAGCGATACGGGCTACCATATGCCAACTATCGTTAAGACCGCATCCACTTGGGAGGATGGGCCATTTCAAGAAATTGCAGCAGCAGCCTCAAAGTTCAATATTAACGTAGCTATTGGTTTATCTGAAAAAACGGATAAGACAATTTATAACACAATTGCCGTGGTAGGCAGATCTGGAAATCTTGTAAATAAATACCGAAAGACACACCTTATAACAGCAGACCCAATTTGTGAGCAAAATTATATTGGATTCGGCAAGTCGCTTGAGACTTGTGAGTTGGAAGGTGTGCGCTTCGGACTGATGACCTGCTATGACATCCGCTTTCCAGAAATATCCAGAATTTATGCATTGGATCAAGTTGATGCAATCATAGTTCCGGCTGCATTTCCGCTTCTCCGACAAGATCATTGGGATATACTTACTCGTGCAAGAGCAATAGAAAATCAACTATTCCTGATCGCATCCAATCGGGTCGGGGCCGATGAGGGATTTTTGTTCTGCGGGAACAGCAGAATTGTTGATCCATACGGAGTCTTATCAGCTACCTGCTCCACGATCGATGAGACAATCGCTATAGCGGAAGTAGATAAATTGCGAATTAATGAAATTCGATCTAAGATGCAGATTTTCCCGGATAGGAAAGTTCAAATCTACAAACAACATAGCAATAAGTTATTTTAAGTGGTAACTAGAAAATCCCGCGCCTTGGAGGAACTTCGCCACGAAATCACAAGTGGCGAGCTAAAACCCGGTCAACTTTTCTCAGAAAATGAAATCGCAAAAAAGCTTGGAATCTCGAGAACTCCCGTTCGGGACGCAATCAACGCTCTCGTTTTCGAGGGACTGGTTGAGCAAATTCCCCAAGTTGGAATCCGTGTCAGAGAATTCACAGAATCAGACCTGCAAGAGTTGTTTGAAGTGCGCCAAATGCTTGAAGTGCACGCGACAAACGAATGTAGCAAAATAGCAAAAGGGAACAATAAAATCAGAGAAGAACTTACATCTATAACTGATGAGATGAGACATTTTGCAAACCAAGACAACCTTCAACTATTCCTAATGAATGATATAAAATTCCATCATAGAGTAGTAGATATAGCTAAACTAAATTTTGTGAAGTCTATAATAGAGCAAATTGGAAATCGTATTAAATTGACCGGATTCTACTCCAGTCCAACACAGAGCGAAATGCATGAGGCGACCGATGAGCATGTTGCAATAGCCAACGGGATATATGCCGGACCAGAATTCGCTGGTGGCGCAATGTTGGAACACTTGATGAAAACAATAATTAGAATTAACAAAAACACCAATTATAAACTCAAATGACAAAAGAGGATGATTAACATAGACCAAAAAAGACACGAATACGCCTATGATTTCGTTACAACAATACCAAATTTTCTGTTAGCAAAATCATGCGATAAAATAAATACTGGAATGTCCGATCTTATCAACTTACGAAAGGTTGATTTGGTCGACCATACAGAACAGGGAACTGTTAGCGAACTTGATTACGGGGGGGCATATAAGCATCACATATTCAAAGGGAATGACATAAGGGCGCATTTTCCGATCCTTGAAGGCATATACTATGCTATTCTTCCTTTGGTTTCACTGGTGACCTTGCAGCCGGTCGTTTTGTCCCCGTATCCAGATTCAGATATCAACATAAAGTCCTATCCTCCTGGCGGGGGGACGATCGGTTGGCACAAGGATACTAATGGGATAACTGTATTACTATACACAACTACAAATACGGAGGGCCCACTCATAGTCGAAATTGAGCGCGACCATCCCAACAAGCCGTCAACAATCGAAACAAAGGAGATATACGCAGAAAAGGGTATGCTGTTGCTAATGCAAGGGCGAAAAGTGAAACATATGTCTGCTCCTACTAGCCTAGAAACTAAATCTGTTGTGGTATTTAATTTTTATGTAGGTGGTAAGCATGGCGATACCTGGAGGCCCTCAGGCTTCGATGACCTTGTTTACAAAGGCGTGCCCACTGGCAATAATTCGTAGTGTGTTTATACCGAAACGGAGACGTTGGATAGATATAGCTTAAATTAAGGTAATTAAATACAGCTTCGCCCTTATTCAAAGATTGTGGGCGAAGCTTTCATTTTGGTAAACAAAAGCCAGGCGTCTGGGCAAAATACGCCGTGTGGTCGTCAGGATGATCCAGCAAGCCCCGATAATGCTCTACAAATACATCAGCACTGTGGCCTAGCTGCTCAATTGTGTGGTTTTTATCGAAGCCACTATTATAGTAGAGGTTCGTGCCGCAGGTATGGCGGAGCACATCCTGATATTCCAGTAACTTCTTCCGGCAGGACTCGGAAAACTCCTTTTCAGCTTTGGTCTTCTTAACGCCACGCTTGCGAGCACGGCGCAAATCAATGTAATGCTGGCCATCACCTTCCGGCAGATAAGCAAGCGCTCGAAAATTTGCATATCGGGTGTTATCGCCGTCGGGATCGTATTTGAAACAAAGAGGCCAATCATTGTCCCGAATTAGGCGCAACCACTCTTTGGCATTCTCAGGAATTTGGATGATGCGCTGGTCGCGCATCTTGCCAAAACCATCAACACGAACAATCCCCTCATCCAGCTTAACAAAACGCTCCCAGTAATCTTGCTGCTTCACAAGGTCAAAGACCTCGCTTGGGCGCATTCCGAGAAATAGGCCGCAGACGGCAAAGCCCAAAATCCCATACTCACGTTGCTCATAGGCAACCTGCAAGGCTCGCTTGGATTCTTCCAATTGCAGAATCTTTGGCGTCTTTCGCTGGCTGCTCGTTGTCTTCAGGGATTTTGCGCCGTTGGATTTCTGATAGTGGACATACACGCCATCCATCGGATTTTTGTCGATGAAACGGTGCTCGTCCTTCGGGTTGGAGGCATCGTTGAAAAAAGTGTTGGCGCTCGTGATGTAATTCCGTCGTGTCCTGACACCGACATCCAGGCTATCAAAGAAGCGAATCAACATCTTGGCGGTCACGTCTCCAATTTTAACCCGCGCATCAGAACCGTTAAGATGCCCCACAATTGGGTTTAGATGCTTCTTAAGGGTCTTGTAGGTCTCGTTGCTTAAATGGTCGTTCTCAACGGCCTCCTGCTTTCTGGCTAGGAAGATGTTAACGCAGTCATCTAGATATGGGCTATCTTGCGCCAATTTCAGATGCTCACGGTAGAGAATCACCGCATCTACGAGACTTTTGTTGCGATCGGGGATCTGGTCAAAGATAGCAAAAGCGGCCTTCGCTTCTCTAAGTTGACGTGCAGTCAAATAGGTCTGCTCTCGTTCACGCCGAATTAAACGCTCACGCTCCTTCTGTTCCTTCAAGACTGCTTCTTGCATCGCAAGTGCGGCTGAGCGTTGCTCGGTCAAGGTGGCTTCCTTACCCTCGCGCTTTAGGTCGCGGACGAAGGATTTGCGCTTGGCCTTGAGCTTTCCCTTATCGTCAAATTCGTAGAATTCGCACACCCATTGGCCGGTGGTGGCGTTCTTGAAAACAGAAGGTTTGGGGAGAGACGGACGTTTCGGTTTTGCCAGCATTTGCGGACAAATTCTTACTGAATTCCACTGACAGTCAACCGCTAAAGCCCTGATAGAATGGCGGATGGGGAGGGATTCGAACCCCCGGACACTTGCGCGTCAATGGTTTTCAAGACCACCGCATTCGGCCACTCTGCCACCCATCCGTGTTCCGTAAAGTGCGCTTTTTCCCATGTCCGTCCGAAAAGCGCAAGGCGATTTTCGATATTGCTCTGATCTTGCGGATTACCCGGATACTGGAATATTCTTCCAGCATCTATGGGCTCCCAACCTGGAAAACATCACGACCACAGCCATGACGACTGCCATCATCAAGCGGCTGAGACTAAAAAGGAACACAGCTGTTGCGGCGGTGGTCACGACAAACCTGCGCATCGCGACGATCCGCACAAAGAATGCGATCACGATCACAGCCACCACGCCGATCATGATCACGAGGCCCACAATCACGAGCACCAAGAGCATGGCAGCTGTTGCCACGGGCATCAGAGTAAAGCTCCCAGCGGGCCAGCCGACCCCAACGCAATTTACACCTGCCCGATGCACCCGGAGATCGAGCAAAAAGGCCCCGGCGAGTGCCCCATTTGCGGCATGGCGCTGGAGCCCAAGGAGCCAACCGGCGTCGTGGATGACTCCGAGTATCGCGACATGCGCAAGCGCTTCTATGGGTCGCTGATATTCTCCATACCAGTCTTCCTCCTGGCAATGCTACCCATGCTACCCGCGCTGAGCGACGTCGCGTTTTTCAAAGGGGCGATCAACGGCTGGCTACAACTTGCACTAACCATCCCCGTGCTAACGTGGGCAGGCGGCTTTGTTTTCGTGCGCGGCTTTAAATCGATCGTCTCGTGGAATCTCAACATGTTTTCGCTGATCGCGATTGGCGTCGGTGCGGCCGTCGCGTTTAGTGCGCTGGCGGTGATTGCCCCGGGAATCTTGCCCGACGCCTTCAAAGAACACGGGCAGGCACACATTTATTTTGAATCGGCGGCCGTGATCATCTCTCTCGTGCTCCTCGGGCAAATGTTAGAAGCGCGCGCGCGGGGAAAAACCGGCGAGGCGCTACAGCTCCTGATGAACCAGACGCCAGACACCGCCATCGTTGTTGATGAGCGAGGCGAGGAAAAGGAAACGCCACTGGAAGAGGTGAAGGCTGGCCAAACTCTGCGGGTCAAGCCCGGTGCCAAGGTCCCGGTGGACGGCAAGGTGCTCGACGGCTCCGGTGCCGTCGATGAGTCGATGATCACCGGCGAGCCCGATCCGGTCAAAAAACAACCGGACGAAACCGTCACCGCCGGCACACTCAACCAACGCGGGTCGTTCACGATGGTTGCGGAAAAAGTCGGCAGCGACACTTTGCTCAGCGGCATCATCAGCATGGTTGCCTCCGCCCAGCGCAGCCGTGCGCCAATCCAGGCCACAGCAGACAAAGTGGCAGGTATTTTCGTGCCAGCGGTCATCGCAATCGCGGTGCTTTCATTTATATGCTGGGCCACGTTTGGCCCGTCGCCGAGGCTGTCCTATGCGTTGATCAATGCGGTGGCTGTGCTGATCATCGCCTGCCCCTGTGCGCTCGGGTTGGCGACGCCCATCTCGATCATGGTTGGCGTGGGCCGGGCAGCGCGGGAAGGCATTTTAATCAAGAACGCCGAGGCAATCGAAACTCTGGAGAAAATCGACACGCTTATCATCGACAAAACCGGCACCTTAACGGAAGGCCAACCCAACGTCACCAACGTCGTTGCCGCCGAAGGTTTTTCAGACAAAGAGCTCCTGCGCCTGGCCGCCAGTATCGAGAAGCAGAGCGAACACCCGCTGGCCCTGGCCGTGATCCGGGGTGCTGAAAAGGACGGCGTGGAACTGGCGAGCGTGAGCGACTTTGACTCCGAGACCGGCGATGGCGTGCTGGGCACCATCGACGGGGCAACCGTCCGTGTAGGCCGCATTAACTTTGTCATGCAAAGTAACGAGCCCGACAGCAGTTTGGCTGCTCGCGGCGAAGCGCTCGCCCGTGAGGCCAAGACCGTCATCTACGTCTCGCGTGATGCCAAGCTTGCCGGGCTAATCGCCATTGCCGACCCAATCAAACCAACCACCAAAGACGCCATCGCCCAGCTACATGCGCAGGGCCTGAAAATCGTCATGATGACGGGTGACAACGAGCAAACGGCACAAGCCGTTGCGCAGGCTGTTGGCATTGATGAGTTCCACGCCGGCGTGAAACCCGCCGACAAGCACGACGAAGTGCAGCGCTTAAAAAAGGCCGGCCAAAAAGTCGCCATGGCGGGTGACGGGCTTAACGACGCCCCTGCCCTCGCAGCGGCCGATGTTGGCATCGCCATGGGCGCGGGCACCGATGTCGCCATGGAGAGCGCGGGCGTCACGCTGGTTCGCGGCGACCTGCTAGGCATTGTCAAAGCGCGCGCGCTGAGCCAGGGCGTCATGAAAAACATCCGGCAGAACCTGTTCTTCGCGTTCATTTACAACGGCGTCGGTGTGCCGGTGGCCGCGGGCATTCTTTACCCGTTGATCGGCGTCTTGCTCAACCCGATGATCGCCGCCGCCGCGATGAGCCTCAGCTCGGTATCCGTCATTGGCAACGCGTTGCGCCTCAAGGCGCTAAAGCTCAAGTCGTAGCTACTCGGCCTCGGGCTCCATCCCAAGTAGGCTTTTTACGTAGCCCTTAACCATGCTGAGAAATTCGTGAATGCCATCCCAGCCATATTCCGAAAAATAGTGCGCCAGGAAGTAGATCGCCGCCAGATAGATTAGCAGCGCAAACAGCCCCGCCGCCATCGCGGCAAGCGCGAGCAGGCCATCCTCCTCACTGATGCAGACACCGATCAGGAAGATCACGAATGCAGGAAACGTGTTCGTGCCGGGGATGGGCAGCGTCATCAGCAGTGACATGACAATGACGAGTATTGCCAGGAATCGCCGCCCCATTGGCTGAGTGGCAAAGCGCAGGCGTGGACGGATAAAACGCTCCAAAAAACCGAGAAACTTGGTCGCAGCTGTAATCATTTTCTGGAAAAACCCATACGACAGAGACATTTTTTTGGCTTTATCGGGTAGCCAGGGCGTGTGCCGCCCTTTGAGCATTTGAACGCCGATGGTGAGCATCAACAAGCCAAACGGCGTACTGTACCCAGCGGCGGGAACCGGTAGGGCGCTCGGGAGACTGAGGAGGATAAGGACAAGGCCAAAACCCTTATCATCAATCGCTTGCATAATCTCCTGCAAGGTATAATCCCGTTTTTCCTTCATGTCCTTGAAGCGGGAAAGCGCATCGCTTAGGCTCGTTTTATGAACGTCGTGCATTGGAAAATGTTATAATTGGGAAAATTATTCCAACATTAGAAAGCTAAGGTGATATATTCAGTAAGCTTACTAATTTACTTGAAACTGAATTTCAGTGTGGCAAAAAGGTCACTTCTCGATGCATATTAATTCCAGAAAGGCAACGCCTTCTTTTACTTAGGACTTTTAGACACGTTTGTATTCACCCCGGTGCCGCTGCTGGCACCACCCTCTAATCCTCTCACACCCTAGAAACAATGAGCGCCGAAGACAGGTCTGTTCGCCCGCATCTAATGACGGGTCTCGGACGTGTTCAGAGCAAGGACGATCAGGTCAGCGAACGGCTCTGCCGTAAGACCATTTCACGCCACCGCGTGCAGATAGACTACCTTCTTCGCATTCCACAATGGGAGGAGCTTTATCAGCCAGGCTTGGAAGCATTGTCCCTGCCCCTGCCCCGCCGCGGCATCAACTTGCGGTCCCTGCTTGATAGCCTTCTGGTCGAATACAAGCAGCAACTGGCCCAGTGGGTCATCAGCCAATACCGTGGCCGATTCCCCGCCAACCAAGCCAAGCGAATCATCCGCATATGGTCACTCGACGGCCTCGCCGAGCCCATGGGCGAAACCCTTAATTTCAGCGAGTGGCTTGAGCTCAAGGAGCGTCTGCTCCACCGAATGAAGATCGAGCACAACCGCTACAAGAAGTCCCAGACGATTCTCTTTCGTCGTTACCAGTCCCTGTTGCACAAGCTGGTAAACCGGCAGGTTTTCGATCCTGGCCAACGCCCGGACGCCTATCAGGAGGCCTCACTCGGCCTCATCCACGCGATCGATAAAGTGGAGGACTCCGGTGCTTCATTTGGCAGCTATGCCCGCACGTGGATCACCCGGCAAATCCGTAACTACCTGATGGGCGAACGCTTCCCCGTGCATGTGCCCATCAATCTCGCCTCCCGCCTCCTGCGCGAAGGGAACGAAGCCAAAAGCCGCGAAGAGAGCGACAAGGCCAAACGCCCGGGGGACCCCTCTCCACGCAGTGCTGAAGAGCTTAGCCCCTTCCACGAGTTGCTGAGCCCCGGTGTGCCCCTGGACGCCCCCACCAATGACGACGAGGCCCCGCGCCAACTCGCAGACGATCTGGCCCAAGACCCGCACGAGCGCCTTTCCCGCAAAGACCTTCATGCCGCGTTACGCGGCTTGATGAGTGAGCTGACCGACAAGCAACGCGAAGTCCTCGCCCTGCGCTTCGGCCTCAACGAAGGGAATCGCCAGTGGACTCTCTCGGAGATCGCCCAGGAGGTTGGCATCAGCCATCAGCAAGTTTCCCAGCGCGAGAAGCGTGCCCTGGAAAAGCTCGAAAGCGTGCTGCGCCCGCTTTACGAGGAAATGAACATCCAGTAGCTCGATTACTCAAAAACGCAAAACGGGGCCCTGAAAACTCAGAAGGCCCCGGCTGCAAAGATGTTGTTCGTGCGGTTTAGCCGCAACCGCTGCCGACCGTGGCAAACGGGCTCGCGCTGCCAAAGCTCTTTTGCTGGTAGTCCCAGAACATTGCGGCGGCTTCCGTGCGACGGTTTGCATTGAGCTTACTGAGCACGCTGCTGAAATAGTTTTTCACCGTCTTTTCGCTCAATCCGAGCTGGTCGGCTACTTGGCGATTGGACATCCCCTTGGCGACCAGTTCCAAAACCCGGCGCTCCTGAACACTGAGGGAGTCAATCTCGTGTGCATGCTGACCACTGCCTTTGCCGCTGCGCATGTGCTCCACGACGCATTCGGCGATCTCCGGTGCCAAAACCGGCTTACCAGCAAGCACTTGAATCAACGAATCAATTAACTCAGAAGAAGAAATATCCTTCAGCACGTAGCCCTCGATACCCAGTGAGAAGGCTTCGATCATGCACTGGCGATCCGGACAAGAGCTGATCAGGAAAAGCTTAGCCGGCTTGGCAGACTCTTTAATATATCGGCAAATCGACAAACCGCTACAGTCCGGCAGCATCGTGTCCATGATGACCAGGTCGGGAGAAGTCTGGTCGTAAAGGGCCTTAGCTTCGTCGGCTGAGCCGACTTCGCCTACAATTTCGTGTTCGGTTTTTTCTAAAATCAATGTGCGCAACCCGATACGGGTCAGCTCCACACCTTCAATGATGAGTATTTTCTTGGGAGTCATGATGTAGATTGGCGTATGTCTAAACAATGAGACAAAAAGGAATTAAAGTCCACCCCTTAATGCAAAATGCAAATACAGGTAGAACCCTTCATTCCTTTAGTCTCGAGAATGATAACTTTCGATCCATTGCTGACTCCATGGCGTGAAGTCACCAATGGCTATGTGCTCTCGCGCTTGGCGCATTAAGTCGAGAAAGAAATGCACATTGTGTAATGAGAGCAAAGTGTGCGCCAATAACTCATTGGCCATAATCAGGTGTCTCAAGTAAGCGCGGGAAAACGTCCGGCAGGTGTAGTTATCGAGCCCTTCGACGATGGGAGATTCGTCGTGTTTAAAACGCTCATTGCGCAAATTGATCGTTCCGTGGGGAGTAAACACATTGGCGTGCCGGGCAAGACGAGTCGGCATCACACAGTCAAACATGTCCGCGCCAAGGCCGATCATTTTGAGCAACTGCGGCGGCGTGCCCACGCCCATCACGTAGCGGGGCTTGTCCACGGGCAGCTCAGGGATACTTGCCGCGACCTGGCGCAACATCTCGGGCTCCGGCTCGCCGACGCTCACGCCACCAACCGCATAGCCAGGGAAACCGATGTCCACCAGGGCCTGTGCGCAGGCTTTGCGTTGGTCGTCGTAGATCGAGCCCTGCACGATACCAAAGGCGTGGTGCCCGGCGTCGAGCCACCCCTCACCAGCCGCAATTTCCTTAAATTCGCGCGCCCAACGGATCGTGCGGTCCACCGCGGCGGCACAGTCTTTTTCATCGCAGGGGAACGGCGGACATTCGTCGAGCACCATGGCGATGTCGGTGCCCAGATTGCGCTGAATGTCGAAGCACTCACGCGGCCCGAGGAAAAACTTCCGCCCGTCAATGTGGCTCTGAAACGCGATCCCCTTGTCGGTTATCTTGCGCAGTTTCGCCAAACTAAAAACCTGAAAACCACCGCTATCGGTAAGAATTGGCTTATTCCAAGCCATAAACTTATGCAGCCCACCCATTTGCGCAACGAGCTCAGAACCCGGGCGTAAATTGAGATGATACGTGTTTCCCAGAATGATCTGCGCACCGACTTCCTCCACCTGCGCGGGGGTCAGCGCCTTGACAGTCGCCTGCGTGCCCACGGGCATAAAGATGGGTGTCTCGATCTCACCATGACGCGTCAACACGCGCCCGCGCCGCGGCCCATTGGCCTCGCCTTGTAGAAGCTGGAAGGAGTTGGTCATCGCAGATCAAGCAGAAGGCAGATTGCCCTGCTGTCGAGATTGAAAGCACCCGCAAAAGCGTCGTGCTCCTTCAGGATATAACCGCAAAAAACCCTACATTTAGTGGGGAAAGTCAGATATTGACTATTTGTGGGCTATTACGCAATGTGGCGGATTGTCATTATGCTTCTGGTCATCGATAATTTCGACTCCTTCACCTACAACCTCGTCCAATACTTCGGACAGCTCGGGGTGGAGCAGCGCGTGTTCCGCAATAACGAGATCACGCCGGAGGAAGCCCTGGCCCTCAAGCCGGAGCGCGTATTGCTGTCGCCGGGGCCCTGTTCACCCAACGAAGCTGGGGTCAGCATGGCGATGATCGAGGCCTTCGCGGGCAAAGTTCCGCTGCTGGGCGTGTGCCTTGGCCACCAGTGCATCGGCCAATATTTCGGCGGAGACGTCGTCCGCGCCAAGCGCCTGATGCACGGCAAAACCTCCCCCGTGAAGCACACCGACAGCGACGTCTTTAACGGACTACCGCAGGACTTCCCCGCAACCCGCTATCACTCCCTGCTGGTCGACAAAGCCACCCTGCCCGGCTGCCTCGAAGTCACCGCCTGGGTGGACGACCCCGACTATGCCGAGAGCGCCAACGAGATCATGGGCATGCGCCACAAGGAGCTGCCGGTTTACGGTGTGCAATTCCACCCGGAGTCCTACGCCACTGCCCACGGCATGAAGCTGCTGGATAATTTCCTCAAACTGTCGGCCAATTGAGCAGGCCGCCGATTCCCCGATTGCTCAAGGTTTAGATCATGCAGTGTCCCAAATGCACGCACGCCGACACCAAGGTGTTGGACACCCGATTGGGCAAGAACAACCTGTCCATTCGCCGCCGCCGCCAATGCCTGGGCTGCGGCTACCGCTTTACCACGATCGAAGAAATTCTCCGCGAGGGCCTGGTGGTCGTCAAACGCAACGGTGCCCGCGAGGAGTTTGACCGCATGAAGATGCTGGCCGGTATCCGCCGCGCCGCCGAAAAACGCCCCATCGAAGCCGAGCAAATCGAAATGATGATCGTCGAAATGATCGACGAGCTGGAGCGCGAATTCGGCAGCGAAATCCCCAGCAAAGCCATTGGCGAGCTGATCATGAACCGCCTGAAGGAGATCGACCAGATCGCCTACGTCCGCTTCGCCAGCGTCTATAAAGACTTCCGCGACATCGAAGAGCTCGCCGCCGAGATCAGCGACCTCAAGGTGATGCGTTAGTCCGAAAAAATTTCCCACAGGGGCGCAGAGCCGCAAAGGATTTCCATGAACTAGAACCAAATCGGCACAATCATCATTGAAGTCGCAATTGCAATTCATCGGGAACTCGGTCCCGGCTTGCTGGAAAGTGTATATGAATTGCTCCTGGCCAGAGAACTCGAAGAACGTGGGCTTCAGGTCGAGCGACAAGTGCCCGTAAAAATCCGCTACAAGAACGTAATCTTTGATGAAGGGTTTCGTGCAGATATAATCGTTAATCAAAAAGTGCTAATTGAGTTGAAATCTGTAGAAAGAGTTTCGCCGATACATAAAAAACAAACCCAGACATACCTAAAATTAACTGGATACAAATTAGGCTATCTGCTCAATTTTAATGAATCCCTGCTGAAAAACGGCATTACGCGCTGCGTAAATAATCTGGAAGAAGCGCTCTCAGCGCCTCAGCGCCCCAGCGGGAAATAATCACGTATGTCTGAACCCACCACAGAAGGCTCCCTGCCTGCAGTCAACCTGCAGGCGCTGAACCGGCTGATTCATTTGGCGACGGACAGCGATCCGCAACTGGCTGAGCAAATCGAGTCCGCCGTCACCTTTGCCCGGCAGACCGGCGAACGCGATTACACTGAGCTCAATCAAGTCGTTGAACAGCTCTTGCGCCTGCACCTGCAGGGCAGTCGCCATACCGGCGTGGCTCACTGCGACCTCACCGGGGCCGATGACGACCCGCTTTTCCTGCGCCCTGCCATGATGCAGGCCTTGCGCAAAGTCGGCGGCTGCCGCGAGGCGGTTATCCTCATCACTGGGCTGCGCCGCAGCATCTGCCCCCCTGGGCGCTACTTCACCAGCAAACGCCAGCAAACCTACAACCACAGTCAGGACTACCTGGAACAACTTGCCGCCAAATACACCTCCGCCAAAACGCGGTTGCGGCTGGTGTTTGTTTAGTCATTCGCTAAATTAGCCTGCCATGCCCGAAAAAACCATCTTCCAGAAAATCATCGATCGGGAAATCCCGGCCACCATCGAATACGAGGACGACGACTGCCTCTGCTTCCGCGACATCGCCCCCCAGGCACCGACGCACCTGCTCGTCATTCCGAAAAAGCTGATTGTCCGCATTGGCGAGTCCACCGACAACGATGCCGCCCTGCTCGGCCACCTGATGATCGTCGCCCGCAAGATGGGCAACCAATTCGGCGGTGAAAACGGCTTCCGCCTGGTCATCAACAATGGCCCCGACGGCGGCGAAGCCGTCCCCCACCTGCACATCCACGTCCTCGCTGGCCGCAGCCTCCAATGGCCCCCCGGCTGAAGCAACGTGCCGTTGCACCCAGAGATTGGCGCGCTGCGCCAATGCTGAATCAGGCAGGCTGACACGCAAATGCGAGCCACTTAGTTGCCGCGATAAGGCGATCATGAATATAAATTCATGTCAGGTTTTACAAAGCACACCGACTGTGGCTAAAGTTGGAATCACCCAACTGGATACGATCCTCTACGAACGTAACACACCATGAGCACCCACTACGATTTTCTCGTGATCGGCGGCGGCAGCGGCGGCTACGCTGCGGCGCGCACAGCCCGTGAACACACCGAAAGCGTTGCCATCGTTGATGGCGCGGAAACGCTCGGCGGCCTTTGCATCCTGCGCGGCTGCATGCCCTCCAAGACGCTGATCTACTCCGCGGAAGTTCTCCATCTGGCGCAGCACGGAAAGCAATTCGGGCTCGATATCCCCAGTGCCAAGGTTGACATGGCCGCCCTGCACGAGCGCAAGCTGCGCACCATTGCCGAATTCGCTGATTACCGACAGGAACAGCTCGCGAGCGACCGCTTCACCCTCTACCGTAACAAGGCGAAGTTCACCGGCGAACGCGAAGTCACCCTGGATGACGGCACGGTGCTGACGGCGGACAAAATCCTGGTTGCAACGGGCTCTACGGTTAATTTCCCGCCGGTGCCCGGGCTTGATGAGGTACCCGTCTGGACCAGTGACGACGTGCTCGATCTGGATTTCCTACCGGAATCCGTCATCGTGCTGGGCGGAGGCATTGTAGCCTGCGAGCTGGCGCAATTCCTTCACCGGGCCGGCAGCAAGATCACCCAGATCCAGCGCAGCCCGCACATTTTAAAGGAAGTCTCTGTCGAGGCGGCCAAAGTCGTCGAGCAAGCCTTCCGCGATGAAGGCATAGAGCTGATTACCGACACCGCACTCAAACAGATCGAAAAGACCGCAGACGGCGTCCGCGTGACCTTTGAGCACGAGGGTGAAACGGTTGTCCGCGAAGCCAAGTATTTGTTCAACGCCCTCGGCCGCAAGCCCAACACCGCCAGCCTCGATATCGAAGCCGCCGGTCTGGAAACCCGTAAGAGCGGCCACCTCGTGACCAATGAAAACCAGCAGACGACCAACCCGCACATCTACGCCGCGGGTGACGTCGCCGGCCCCCACGAAATCGTCCACATCGCGATCATGCAGGGGGAAGTCGCCGCCAAGCACGCCTTTGGCCAGACCGTTGAACCCGTCAACTACGACACGCTGCTGGGCGTGGTCTTTACCGACCCACAGATTGGCCACGTCGGCCTGAGCGAGACCGAGATGGAGAAGCGCGGCATTGAGTTTGTTACCGCTGATTACCCCTTCGACGACCACGGCAAATCCATCCTAATGGAGGCCAAATACGGCTACGTGAAGACTTGGGCAGAGAAATCCACGGGAAAGCTGCTCGCCGCTGAATGCGTGAGCAAAGATGCCTCGGAGCTGATCCACTCAACGGCAGTCGGCGTCAGCCTGGGCGCTACGCTGGAGCAACTGCTCAAGGTCCACTGGTATCACCCGACGCTGAGCGAAATCTGGTCCTACCCTTTGGAAGATTGCCTGGATTTAATCAGCGAAGGCTAAACTGACTCCTTGGAACTTTTTGCCCTACCCGATGTTTAGTAGAAGAGAGGGAGATAGATGTGATAAATAAATCGCACAACCGCTCTTGATTATAACCGATAACCTAGTAATCTAAAGTCCTATGAAGAAACTCATTACCGTTCTCGCAATTCTCGGATTCAGCGCCAGCATCGCCAGCGCGTGCGCATGCCAAAAGAAGGATAAAGACGATAAGAAAGAAGGCGAAGCCGCAGTTCTCGTCATCCCCGCTGACGTCCAGTAGTCTTTTTATGACAACGGCTTAGCTATGATGCTCAGCCGCAGCCAAAGCCGCGCCGATGATTCCGGCGCGGTTTTGTAATGTCGCAAGCAGGAGCGGGCACGGCGGATCAATTTCATCCATGAACTTGTGCCCCTTCTTCGCCACACCGCCGCCAATGATGATCTCATCCGGCTGCATCAGCGCGTAAATGTCGTGGAGAAATTCATCAAAGCGCTCGGCCCATTGCGACCACTTAAGGTCATCCCGCTGGCGGGCAGAATCCGCCGCATAGTGCTCGGCTTCACAGTATTTGTCTTTGCCGATCTTCATTAGCATGTGCCCCAACTCGGAATTGGGCACCAGCTTGCCATCGGTAAACAAGGCAGTGCCGATCCCCGTGCCAATGGTGAGAAACAGCGCGACCCCCGGTCGTTCCTTGGCCAAACCAAAACGGACCTCCGCCAAACCGGCCGCATCAGCATCGTTAATCAACCACGCAGATTGCCCGAAGAGCTTACTGATTTCTTCGCCTAATTTGATGCCGATTAAGGACTTATGTAAATTCGCCGCAGTTAGGATCGTCTGTTCGCGGATCACGCCGGGGAAGCCGCAGCCGACCGGCCCTTGCCATTTGAAGTGCTCCGACACTTCGGCCAAGGCGTCCAGCATGGCCGGCAGTTTGGCCGGATGGGGAGTATCGATGCGGAATCTCTCGGTCAACCACTCGCCACTGGTCGTGTCGACCAACGCCGCTTTCATTCCCGAGCCTCCGATATCAATCCCCAATACTTCCATTTAGGTTACATTTTGCTAAAAACTCAGGCCAAATTAGAATCAGTAGTTGACCACAGGTTTTATAATGACAATCCTAAGCATAAGAAAGCAAACCATATATCGAGGAACTGCGTATTGTAACTTGGGATTCCATCCGCTGATTTTCCTTGAATAACCACACGCACACTGCTAACCTTCGATCCATAATTACCCAATTTTTCTAACGCACTGACCATGAAAATCCTTAAGCTTATCACTCTTGCAGCTTCGATGCTGTGCCTCGCAAACGTCGCCACCGCACAAGAAAAAGTCGGTGTCATTAAAGCCTTTCTCGTGAAGGGTGACGTTAAGATCGTCAACAATGCAACTGGAGCCGTATCGCCCCTCAAGCGTGGTCAGGAATTCTCCGAAGGCAACACCATCGTCACTGGTGACAACTCCACCACCCTGCTCCTCTTCTCCAACGGCGCATCTATCAACATCACGCCCAATAGCAGCTTCGACGTAAACACTTTCCAGCAAGAATCTTACGATCCGGCTCTCGGTTCCTTCCTCCGCTTGGAAAAGGACCCGAGCATGTCCAACACCCAGACCAACCTCGCCTATGGTGAGATCATCGGTGAAGTTCGTAAGCTCAACATCGACGCAGGCTCCAACTTCGTGGTGAAGACTCCGGTTGCTTCCGCTGGTATCCGCGGCACCGTCTGGGTTGTAAACTACGATCCTGCCACTGGCGAATTTAGCGCATCCAATGTGAACGGTGCCGTTGACGTGATTCTCCCCTCCGGTGAAACCATCACCGTTGCTGAAGGCGAAACCCACGTTGTTGTGAACAGCACCAGCAGCACTGAGCCGCTCTCCCCAGAAGTCCTTGCGGCAGCTCGGCAGTTCATCGCTACACAAGCCCAGGTTCCTACCTCGGACATCACCGTTTCCACTGACTCGACGATCGTATCTCAGCCAGACACGACCATCATCACCGAGGAAGCCGGCACCGATCCTTCTCAGAGCGAGCCAGTAGGTTCCTAAGAGCAGATAGCTTCAGCTAACTCTTTCCAAAAACCCCGACTTCGGTCGGGGTTTTTTATTTGCCCATTTGCTGCGGGCATGGCGATTGACAGCGTGACGAAAGCGAAACACCCTCATCGCTATGAGTAAGAGCAAATCTCCGTTGTTGATTATTTCGTGCAGTCTCAATCCCGGTAGCCGCAGCCGTATCATGGCTCAGGCAGCCCAGGCAAAACTCGAAGGCGCAGAGTGGATTGACTTGGCGGAAACCGAACTGCCCCTTTGCGATGGCGGTGCCGCCTATGGCCACGAGAACGTCTCGGCA
Organism: Cerasicoccus sp. TK19100; assembly: GCF_027257155.1. Taxonomy (NCBI): domain Bacteria; kingdom Pseudomonadati; phylum Verrucomicrobiota; class Opitutia; order Puniceicoccales; family Cerasicoccaceae; genus Cerasicoccus; species Cerasicoccus fimbriatus. The sequence continues at coordinate 107,285 of NZ_JAPWDU010000001.1, read as the reverse complement.
ATTGCGGAGAAGATCAAGGCTGCCAAAGGCATTCTAGTCGCTACGCCAATTTACAATTACGACGTAAACGCCGCCCTTAAAAACATGCTGGAGCTCACCGGCCGCCACTGGACGGGTAAAGTAGTCGGCTTTCTGTGCGCCGCTGGCGGTGACGGCAGCTACATGTCCATCATGGCTCTAGCCAACAGCCTCATGCTCGATTTCCGCGCGGTGATCGTCCCCCGTTTTGTCTATGCCACGGGCCGCCACTTCGAAGGTCCCAGCATAGCCGATGCAGAACTGAAGCGCCGCATCGACGCTCTCTGCGATGACCTGTCGAATTTCTCAAGTGCGCTTGATGGCCTGACGGAAAAGCTCGACGCCTAGTGTAAGAGTTTGCGCGGGCACTAGAGAGCGTTTTCAATGTCGAGTGTCCATTCTCCAAATGAAACGCGTCATCTCCATCTACCTGTCCATTGCCTGCGTCTGCCTGGCAGGCGTCTTTGTCGGTTGCTCCAAGACTGACTCACAAGGTGCTGAGACTTCAGCGCAGGCCAATGATACCATTTGGACCTGCTCGATGCATCCGCAGATCCAGCAATCTGATCCTGGTGATTGCCCCATCTGCGGCATGGATCTGATTCCTCTAAAATCTGGTGCTGCAGCGAATCCTCGCGAGCTCGAGCTTTCGGATGCCGCCCAGGCATTGGCAGACATCCAAACCGCAACCATCAAGCGCGAATCGGTCACCCGCGATGTGCACCTCTTCGGAGTCATCGCGGCAGACGACACCCGTGTCGCCACCGTTACGGCGCGATTCCCCGGCCGCATTGAGCGCCTGTTCGTGAACTTCGTCGGCACTCGTGTGCGCGCGGGCGAGCATCTTGCCGAAATATACAGCGACGAGCTCGTCGAGGCCCAGAGCGAACTCATCGGCGCGCTGCGTTACGACACCAACGCATCATCGGCCGAGGGCATCAAGGAGCGACTGCGCCTATGGGATATTCCGGAAGATCAGATCGAGCTCATCGACAGCACGCGCAAGCCCGTTTACCGCGTGCGTATCGACTCCCCCACCGGTGGCATCGTCACCCAGCTCGACGTCCGCGAAGGCGATTACGTCAACACCGGTGCCCGCCTCTTCGAAGTTACCGACCTGACCAAACTATGGGTTCACTTCAACGCCTACGAGACCGACCTCCCTTGGCTCCGCTACGGCCAACAGGTTGATATCCAAGCCAAAGCTTTTCCCGGCGAACACTTTCAGGGAACCATCGCGTTCATCCAACCCATTCTCGACCCCGAAACACGCACCATCAAAGTGCGCGTCAACATGGACAACCCGGATGGCAAGCTTCGCCCCGGCATGTTCGTGCGCGGCCAGGTCAAGGCCTACCTCGGTGATGGCGGTAAAGTCGTCGCCCCTCAATTTGCTGGTAAATGGATCGGGCCGATGCACCCAGAAATCGTGTCTGACGAACCCGGCGACTGCCCCATTTGCGGCATGGCGCTGGAACCCGCCGAACAGCTCGGCTACGCCGCCTACAACGAAGGCGAACCGCCCCTTATTGTCCCAGCCTCCGCAGTCCTGCGCACCGGCAAACGCGCGGTGGTTTACATCAAGGACGGACCATCGAATTTCATCGGACGCGAGATCGAGCTCGGCCCGCGCGCCGGCGATTATTTCGTCGTTCGCGAGGGGCTGACCGAAGGCGAAGAAGTCGTGACCAACGGCGCGTTCCGCCTCGACAGCGAACTGCAAATCAAAGCCAAGCCGAGCATGATGAATCCTTCCGGCGATCCTATGCCAATGGCTGGCCACAACCATGGCACACATAGGCAGGCCGCGCCAGCCAGCGACGCCGCTGAACCCATCGATATCTATTCACTACACAAGACGATTCCCTTGCAGTTCGACGTGGATCAAAAATTAAGCGACGCCCTTAGCTCTGCATTGCAAAGTTACTTTGCACTGGAAAGTAGCTTTGACAAAAATGATTTCTCCGCCGCGAAAGAACAAGCCGCCACCTTGGCCAACAACATTAAGGACATCCCAATGATGGGGCTATCTGATGAGGCGATGCCGATTTTCATGCAGGATCAGGCCGACGGTTTAAGCGGTGCGCAGACGATCGCGCAAGATCCGGAGAAGGATCGCATCAATGCTTTCGAAGCCACCTCCGAGTCCCTCATTGCGCTCGTGCAAATCTTTAAATGGCCCGGCGATGAACCGCTTTATCTCATGCACTGTCCGATGGTGCACGGTGACCACGGCGCGCGTTGGCTTCAAACCACACCCGAGGTGACCAACCCCTATTTTGGGCCTGACATGCTGGAATGCGGCGAGATCCTCGCCAAGTGGAACCCGGATGCCTCACGCTGGGATGACTACGAATAGCCTGACCGCCCGATGATAAACGCGCTCATCCACTGGTGCCTCCACAACCGTCTGGTCGTCGGCTTGATCGCGCTGATGCTCGCGGCCGGTGGCATTCTCATGGCTCCGTTTGACTGGCAGATCCCCGGGGTTACCCGTGCTCCGGTCGGCGTCGACGCCATCCCGGATATTGGCGAAAACCAGCAAATAGTCTTCACCGAATGGGCGGGTCGCTCGCCGCAGGATATCGAAGACCAGATCACCTACCCGCTGACCACTGCCCTGCTCGGCCTGCCTGACGTCAAAGCGATCCGCAGCACGAGCATGTTCGGTTTTTCAACAATCTTCATCATCTTCGATGATCAGGTGGATTTCTACTGGGCGCGCAGTCGCATCCTGGAAAAGCTCAACAGCCTCTCGCCCGGCACCCTGCCCGACGACGTGCAACCAACCCTCGGCCCCGATGCCACGGGTCTTGGCCAAGTTTATTGGTACACGCTGGAAGGGCGCGATGCCAACGGCAAGCCCACCGGCGGATGGGATCCGCAAGAGCTACGTAGTATCCAGGACTGGGTCGTTCGCTTTGCATTGCAAAGTGCCAACGGTGTGGCCGAGGTGGCGTCCATCGGCGGCTACGTGAATGAATACCAGATCGACGTCGATCCCGACGCCATGCGCGCCTATGGCATCACGCTGGATGATATTTACAACGCCGTGCGCGAGTCCAATGACGAAGTCGGTGCCCGTACCATCGAGGTCAACAAGATCGAGTACGTTATTCGCGGCTTGGGTTGGATCCAGTCGCTCGATGACTTGCGCAAAACCGTCGTCAAAGCCTATCAGGGCGCACCAATCACCTTGGACCAAGTGGCGGAAATCGAGCGCGGCCCAGCACTACGCCGCGGCGTGCTGGACAAAGATGGCGTCGAGGCAGTCGGTGGCGTCGTCACCGCGCGCTATGGCGAAAACCCGCTGGCTGTGATCAAAGCCGTGCATGAAAAAGTCGACGGGATTTCGCGCAGCCTTCCAAGTAAGACACTCGCCGACGGCACTGTCAGCCAGGTAACCATTGTGCCTTTTTATGATCGCACCGGGTTAATCCTGGAAACGCTCGCGACGCTGGAGGACGCGCTCAGCCTGGAGGTCTTGGTGACGGTGCTTGTGATCATCCTGCTCGTTTGGCGCTTGCGCAGCGCGATGATTATCTCGTCGGTGTTGCCACTCGCGGTGCTGATCACGTTTATTGCCATGAAGGCAACGGGTATCGATGCAAACATCGTGGCGCTGGCCGGCATTGCCATCGCGATCGGCACCGTGGTCGATATGGGCATCGTCCTATGCGGCAACATCCAGGAAAAGCTCGATCAGGCTGCCCCTGATGAGCCGCGTCTGCAAGTTGTCTGGCAGGCCAGTGGCGAAGTGGGCGGCGCGGTGCTGACTGCGGTTCTCACGACCGTCATTGGTTTCCTGCCCGTATTCTTTATGACGGGTGCCGAAGGGAAATTATTTCGCCCGCTCGCCTTTACCAAAACCTACGCGCTGATTGCCTCGGTGCTCGTCAGCCTGACGCTGGTGCCCGTGCTCGCGCTCATCCTGCTGCGCGCCACCAAGCAACGCCAAGAGCAGCCGAAAGCGCGCTCGTTCTTTTCACGCACCCTGCCCTGGCCCGTCCTTTTCCTCAATGGTGCCATTGCCTTGCTGGTCGCGCTTTTGTTATCCGCAGCGTGGAAACCACTCGGGCCAACGCACGCCATTGGCAATGCATTGTTCGTCGTCATCGTCGTTGGCGGTGTGCTGCTTTTCTTCCGCGCACTGGTTTTCTTTTATGTACCGATTCTCCGGTTCTTGCTGCGATTTAAAGCGCCGTTTCTAGTCGGTGTTTTCGGTGTCATCGTCATGGGCGGCTTTTGCTGGCTCGGTGCTCCTGGCGCATTGCGCGGCGTCTTCCCCGGCTTGCAAAAGGAATTCATGCCGGCGCTCGACGAAGGCTCCTTCCTGTTCATGCCGACCACAATGCCGCATGCGTCCATTGGCGAAGCATCGGAAATTCTCTCACTGCAAAATCGCGCGATCAGCGCCATTCCGGAAGTGGAAAGCGTGGTTGGCAAAATCGGGCGCGTGGACAGCCCGCTCGACCCGGCACCGGTCTCGATGGTCGAGACCATCATCAACTACAAGTCCGAATACACGCGCAACGCAGACGGCGAACTGGTAAGGCAATGGCGCGATGAAATCAAAAGCCCCGAAGACATTTGGGACGAAATTGCCAGCGTCACGCAAATGCCGGGCGTCACCTCAGCACCCAAGTTGCAGCCCATTGAAACGCGGCTCGTGATGCTCCAAACGGGCATGCGCGCGCCAATGGGCGTTAAGGTGTTTGCGGCGAATCTTGATGACCTGGAAACCGCTGCGCTCACGCTGGAGGAGCAGTTAAAAACGGTGCCCGGCATTCGCGCCGAAACGGTTTTTGCCGATCGCGTCGTGGGCAAGCCTTACCTCGAAATCACGCCCAACCGCGAGGAGCTCTCGCGCTACGGACTGAGTGTGAAGGACCTCAACGACACGATCGAGGTGGCCATTGGCGGCTCCACCATTACGACTACTGTTGAAGGCCGCGAACGCTACCCTGTGCGCGTGCGTTACCCGCGCGAATTGCGTGGCGACGTCGAGAGCCTGGAGGGCATTTTAATCCCCACTTCCAACGGCGCGGAGATCCCCCTGCGCCAGGTCGCGACTATCGAATACGTGCGCGGCCCACAGTCGATCAAGAGTGAGGATTCGTTCCTCACTGCCTACGTGATCTTCGACCGCGAGTCCGGCCGCAGCGAGGTCGACGTCGCCCAAAACGCACAGGCCATCATCCGCCAGCGTCAGGACGAGGGCGCGTTTCAGCTTCCCCATGGCGCGTATTATAAATTTACCGGCACCTATGAAAACCAGGTCCGCGCAATGGAGCGCATGCGGCTGGTACTGCCCTTAGCCTTGCTGCTGATTTTCCTACTAATCTATCTGCAGTTTAAGCGCGTTGCGATGAGCTTTCTCGTGTTCAGCGGAGTATTCGTGGCATGGTCTGGTGGCTTCATTTTAATCTGGCTCTATAACCAGCCGTGGTTCCTCGATGTAAACCTGCTTGGCTGGCATTTGCGGGATATTTTCCAAGTGCATCCAATCAGCCTGAGCGTCGCGGTGTGGGTCGGCTTTCTGGCGTTATTTGGTATCGCGACCGACGACGGCGTGCTCATGGGGACCTACCTGCAGGAGCGTTTTAAAGACGAACCCGGCGACAAAGCCAGCGTGCGCGAGGCGGTGATCGAAGCCGCCAACCGGCGCATCGGCCCGGCCTGCATGACGAGCGCCACCACGATCCTGGCGCTGCTGCCGGTGCTCACCTCTTCCGGGCGCGGGTCAGACGTCATGATCCCCATGGCGATTCCCACCGTGGGCGGCATGCTGGTGGCGCTGATCACGGTATTTGTCGTGCCCGTCGTCTACAGCGCGATGAAAGAACGCGGCAAGGCATAGCTTGATTGGCGCGCGGCAATCCCTTAACTTTGGCAATTCATGTTTCCCCGATTTCTCAAATGCGCCACCTGGTTCGCTGGCAGCGCCATGCTGTCTGCGGTTGTTTTTGCGCAGGCGAATGACGAGCCCCGCCCCGAGGAAGTCATTCCCATCGGTCCCGGTTATCTGACCAAGGGCTACAAGACGATGATCAATGGCCAGGTCGTCGAGACCACCGATGGGCGCACCTACAGCGTGGAGGGTGTTAATGGACACGAAGTCCCGATGACGCCCAAGGCCCAGCCCGCCAAGCCCGTGGCCCCACAGGGAAATTGGCCCGCGGTCGTGACGATTGTTGACGGCGTCATTGTCGACCCCGAGACGATGCAAGAAGTGAGTAATTTACCCGCCGAAATCGAGCTCATCCCCATGGGCCTCAAAAAAATCAGCACCAATCAGGGCGAAACCACGGCACCGATGTTTCGCATCCAGGTGAAAAATGCCGCGCCCGTGCAACCCGCGCCAAGCAACCAGCACCCCGCCTCGATGGGGCCTGATTTTTCGGGATTACTCGCCGCGCAAGAGGAAGCCGAGCCCACCGAAGCTGAGACCGAAGCGGCCGAGGAAACGGAAGAGGCAGACTCCGGTGGTGGCTTATTGGATTTCCTATTTGGCAGCAGCGAACCGCAAGAGGAAGAGCTCGAAGAGGACGAGATGATCATCGACCTCAGCAAGCCGCTGACTCAGGCCGAGATGGAAGCCCTGAAAAACAATCCCGAGTTCCAACAGTATTTGCAAAAGCAAAGCGGCGACCGTTCGCGCAATTTCTACTCCAGCAAAGGCCGTGGCAAGCGCAGCAGCACGAACACCACGAAGCCGCCCAGCAAGATCGTAGTCGAAAAGTTTAACCCCGAAGAATGGGAGCAAGAGGCCAGCATTTCCCCCACGCCGAATATCGCAATTGGCAAACTGGTCTCCGTCGACACCGACCGCGAGATCGCCGTTTGCTGGCTGCAGACGCGCTACATCCGCGCCAATATGCCAATGGTCACGCGCAACTACGAACTCCAAACCACGGGCGTGCTCCTACCCGCCGGTGAGCAGGATGGCCGCGCCGCCGGCTTCTGGATAGCTCAGGGTAACCCCGCGCCGGGTGACGAAGTAATCGTCCCGGGCCCCGATTACCAGGGGCTGATCCAGCCATGGGTCGAGGTGCTCACGTCCACCAATTAAATGCGCTCCCTCGCCACTACCCTGCTCCTTGCCATCACCGCGCTCGCGTCCGATGCGCGCACGTTTACGGATTCGCATGGGCGCACGCTGGAAGCCGAAATCGTCGCCTACGATGGCGGAGAAACGGTCAAGATTCGCCGCGACGATGGCCAGGTGTTTGACTTGCCGCTTGATCGTTTATCGGCGGGAGATCAGGCATACGTCCAATCCTGGCTGGAAGCAAAATCCGCCCCGGTATCTGCGGACGACATTGACCGGCTGAACCAATTATTTGGTGCCGAGCTGTTTGCTGATGGCAACCTCTGGGACGACGCCCCGGACGATGTCGCTCAGCGCCTTGGCTGGCCGCAGGAATCCAAGACCGCCACCCAGGCCAGCTATCGCATTTACCACCAGCCCGATGACCGCCTACTCGGGGCCCGTCCCTACACTTCGGTGCTGCATGTGGAAGACGGCAAGGTGGACACGATTTCCATCATTTTCGCGAACAAGGGCGACTCGGTAGGCAGCGATGTTTTCGACATCAAGGCTGCGACAAAAATCGTCGAAGATGCGATCAAGCAGGATGGCGAAACGATTAGTGACCGCCTTGGGCAATTGGGCGAGTCCGAGCAACTAACCACCGCCACCGGGCGCAACATGAAGGAGCGCCTGCAAATTTGGGAATGGCGCGGCCACACCTTTACCCTCGCAGTGCAGGACGGCGAATACGTCACCGTGCGCGTCATGCGGCCGGAGCTTGCTGCCAACCGCGGTCGCCCGGAACGCATTGCGAGCACGACCCTGCGCGACCGCGCCAAGGCTAACGTGGAAACCCGCGCCAACCGCGACGTCATCATTACCAACATCCCGATGGTCAACCAGGGGCCCAAGGGCTACTGCGTGCCCGCCACGCTGGAGCGCGTGCTGCGCTACATGGGCGTGCGCGCAGACATGTATCTGCTCGCGATGGCAGGCCAGACCGGTGTAGGCGGCGGCACCAACGTAAACCAACTGATCGAAGGCACCGAGGGCTACCTGAAGAGCGCCGGGCGGGAAATGGAGAGCAAAAAGTTCAAGCTCAAATCCCGCAGCGTCGCCAAATACATCGATGCCGGGCAGCCAATACTTTGGACACTTTATTCCACGCGCGAGTTTAACGACATCGCCAATGCCATCACGCAGGAACGTGCTGGCTACCCGAGCATCGACGCCTGGGAAAAGGTGCTTAAGGACAAATTGCGCAGCCAGGAAGAACTCCAGCCCGACATCGAGACGGGCCACATTTGCATGATCATCGGCTACAATCCGGAGACCGACGAGATTGCAGTCAGCGACTCCTGGGGTCCGCACTACGCCGAACGTTGGATCCCTGCCGAGCTCGCGGAAAATGTCTCGCAAGGCGGATTTTGGATAGTCGATTTTTGATGGCGTCCCCTGCGTCGCTACCACAAAACTGATTTAATGATTTGTCTGCGTTGGCTTTGCGGGCATCGTTGTCCGGTTGAGCCAAGATAACGACAATGCCGCGAAGACCTATCGCTATGACATTTGCCGCGCCCCGTTTCACGGAGTGTGCGAGTCGACGGCGGCCATTGCCACGCTGATCGCGATTCGCGGCTATGGCGCCGATGAGGGCGGCACCGCGGACATCATTAAGAGCCTGCTCAATGCCGCGCCGTTTCTCGGGCTGCTGCTAACAACGTTCTTCATCGCTGTGGCGGGCAAAACCGGTGCCCGCGCCACCCGCATCGTCGCGTTTTACCTGTTCGTCTGCGGCGGCCTACTAATGCTGTCATCCGTGGCCGGTGGGCTGATCGGATTTACGCTATGCTTCGTGGGTGCCTACGTGATTTTCTCGCAGCAGGCCCCGATGATGATCAGCACCTACTCGCGCAACTACACGCCGCAAGAGCGCGGACAGCGCGTCTCCACGGTGCTGCTGATCGGCTCGGGCAGCAGCGCGGCGTTTTCCTTTCTCGGTGCCCGGCTGCTTGACTGGCAGTTCAATTGGTTTCCGGCGATCCTGGTTTTCCTCGGCGTATCGTGTATCGTCAACGCCTTGCTGGTGAGGCAAATCCCGTCTGATCCGTTAGAACAAGCCGAGACCGGCAACCCCCTGCGCAGCATTAAGCTCGCCTGGAGTGACAAGCTTTTTGGCTGGCTACTGGCCAGCTGGATGCTGATGGGCTTTGGCAACCTGATGACAATTCCCATCCGCGTCGAGATCCTCGCCAATCCTGAATACGGGATCAATGCCACCAACGAACAGGTGCTGCTGGCGTCGATGATTATCCCGCAAATAGCGAGCCTTGTCAGCGCCAAGATATGGGGGGCCCTCTTCGACCAGATGAACTTCATCTTCTGGCGCCTCTGCGTGAACACCTGCTTCTTCTTCGGGATGATTCTCTACTTCAACGGGCCATCGCTCAGCGTCGTTTACCTCGGCTCGATCCTGCTCGGCTTAGGCATGGGTGGCGGCCGCATTGGCTGGAATTTGTGGGTAACCAAGATTGCGCCGATGGAAAAAGTTTCGGCCTACATGAGCGTGCACACGATGTTCACCGGTGCCCGTGGCATCTGCGCGCCATTCATTGGCTACCTAGTGTTGACGGCCTTCTCGCCACCCGCAGTCGGCTGGCTGGCAGCGGGGCTCATCTTCGTTTCCAGTTCGATGTTTGCCATACTCCGCCGCAATGAGCGCTTTAGCAAAGTGCTATAGGCTGACCACGAAACGGACTGTTTTAACAGGAAGAACGGGAAGCTGAAATTTGAAATTGAACAGAAGGTAACAAAGAGAACAAAGCCAGCTACTTAAATCACTTTGCTACCTTTGTTACCTTCTGTTCAAAACAACTTTCTCCAGGCTTCCCGTTCTTCCCGATCTTCCTGTTAAAACATCCACCCACCGAGCACATAAAAAGCCCCCGGCGAACCGGAGGCTTTGCATTGCAAAGTTAATTCAAGCCGAGCTTAAGATTGCGGCATGTGCGCGGTGACATGTAATACCATGCGCGCGAGGATCCGGCGTTGCAGGCGCTCACGCTGGTTAAGCTGGTCCTCGGGCTTGCTCATTAATTCTTCCAGCGTGGTGTCCATGGCGACCAGGGACTGTAGCAGGTTTTCGTTGAAGTAAGTCAGTCCTTCGCCACCGGTTGCTTCGCGCATGCGGTTATCGATCTGCGTGGCGAACTCCGCCATCATCTGGTTCGTGAACTCCTCGGCGAACTCCTCGCTGTCGTGTTGCGCGGCGAACTCCTTAAGCTCTTCTTTGTTGGACTCGATGTAGGCCTTAACCATGTCGGAGAATTCTTCGCTGAGATACGGGATGTGATCCTCGTAGGCCATGTCGATCTTCTCCTTGCCCGTGGTGGCCAACTCCGGCACCAGCTCCATGAAGCGGTTGCTGAGTTTGTTGGCGGAGATCTTGGCGTTGTCAGCCAGGGCCATCTCACCACTGCGGATCATTTCCGGCACGGCGGCTTCTACCTGCTGGCGCACCGCGATCGCGAGGAACTGGCCGTCCGTGGCCTGCTTAACCATGGTCAGGATAAACGCCATGTAGCCGGAGACCAGCACGGCGGCGACGATGCCAAAGATGTAGGTTTGGCCAACGCCTTTGCGTGTGCGGGCAATTTCTTCCCGCATAAAATCGATTAGCTTCTTTTCGTTGCTCATTTTCAACTTCCCCGTGGTTTAGGATTCAGCTTCGATTTCAGCGGCTTCCTGGATTTCCAGGCCGAGCAGCTCCAGCATGAGACCAAGCGTGTATTTCACATCGTTCGGCTTGAGGCTTTCTTCCTCTTCCGCGATCTGGCTCAGCTTGTTGATGATGTCCTGGCTGACTTCCAGGTTCACGGCAAACTTGCCCTCCATGTAGTTGGCAAGGTAGTTCTCCAGCGCCTGATTGTAGTGGACGCTGAGGTTGGCGAGTTTCTCGCGGGGAATGTATTTAGAAAGCTCCTTGGAGGCGGTTTCCTCCTGTGCAATGACTAGCTCGGCCAAGCCTTCCTCGATCTTAGGCCAGGCGGCTTGAGCGTGCTGCTGCAGGCCGATGTACTCATCGGACAAAACCTCGTAGTAGCGCTCTTCGTTTTCTTCGAAGACATCGACAAAGGCCTGTTCATAAACCGGCGCAAGGCGGTTAAAGGCGTCTCCGATGTCCTTGGCGATTCCCGGTGCCATCTGGCCGGCTTCTTCACTCAAGGCGACCGCGAAGTCGTCGAGTTCTTCTTCCTGGAATTTATTTACTTCCTGAATACCCAGGAAAATAAAAACCACCACAACGATCAGTACCAGCGCGGTCATAATATTGCGCGCGTTGCGTCGATCACGTTGAGCAGCTTGCAGTTCTTCAATCAGGCGATCCACAAGCTCGCCTTCATTCGTACCGTCACTCATAGTTAGAATAGCAGTTGGAGTTTAATTAGCAGGGCTAAATGTAGTTGGACTACCCTATCCGATTTACCCCAACAAGCAACATTTAACCGCAAGCGCTTATTAAATAATCTTTTAGCGATTTTCGGGAAGTGCTTATCAATGGCTGGCCACTACTTGAAAAATGGTTTCCCGGAAAACATGCGAGCCGAAGCTTAAACCGCCAAATTTAGCGAAGATGCACGATTATTGCCACGCATCTGGCTTTGCGATGCTTCGCAAAACTTCGCGAGCCAATGACATGTCACACCCATTGAACATCGCATGTTCTTTTCGAACAAGATGCCCCATTGAGCCAATGAAAGAACTGACATAACTTACGATCTGTAGCCGTGCTAAAGAGAGACATCGGCAATTAAGCTCATTGTGCGACTGCCGCGATTTAGCGTTGCCAAAGGCATAGGTGCGGCGCTTCCCTATCGGCGTGAAAAGCAAGCGCACCATTCGCATTGGCATCCTTGGGTTCGGCACCGTCGGCCAGGGAGTCTGGAAACACCTGCAAGCCGACCTCTCCGCCCTGGAATTCCGCCTCGGAGCCAAGATCGAGCTCGCTAGCGCATCCGCGCGCGACATCACCAAGCCGCGCGCCGTCCAGCCCGGCCCCGGCCAACTGACCGATGACAACCACGCCATCGTCAACGACCCCACGATCGACATCGTGTGCGAACTCATCGGCGGAACCACTCTCGCCAAGGAGCTAACCCTGCTCGCCTTTAAAAACGGCAAGACCGTCGTCACCGCCAACAAAGCCCTCATTTGCGAGCATGGCGAGGAGCTCTTTAACGCCGCGCGCGACAACAACACGCATTACTTTTTCGAGGCCAGCGTCGCCGGGGGAATTCCGATCATCAAGACGCTGCGCGAAGGCCTCGTGGCCAACCGTTTCCCGCTTATCTACGGCATCCTTAATGGCACCACCAACTACATGCTCACCCGCATGGAGCGCGAGGGCATCAGCTACGAAAACGTGCTCGATCAAGCGCGCGCTCTGGGCTACGTGGAGGCCGATGAAAGCCTCGACCTCGATGGCTACGACGCCGCGCACAAAGCCGTGATCCTCGCCTACCTCGCCCACGGCAAGTGGGTGAAGCTGGACGACATGGTCGTCGAAGGCATCCGTGAAATCACCACGGGCGACATCGCCTACGCCAAGTCCCTCGGCTACAAGATCAAGCTGCTCGCCGTCATCCGCCGCGACTTTCAGAAAAACGCCGTCTCCGTACGCCTGCACCCGGCGCTCATCGCCAAGCAGGAAATCATCGCGCAGGTAGACGAGGTCTTCAACGGCATCAGCCTCACCGGTGATGTCGTCGGCGAAACAATCCTCGTCGGCCGTGGTGCCGGCCAGGACGCCACCGCGAGCGCCGTCATCAGCGACATCGCCGACGCCGTCGCCGCCCTGCTCGGTGCGCCGCCGCCCGTCATTTCCGAGGAAGACGAAGAGACCTACAAGGCGCTGTCGGACGAAGTCCAACTCGCCGGCCCGGAGTCACTCACCTGCCCGTATTACATCCGCCTGCGCGTCAAGGACGAGCCCGGCGTCCTGGCCCGCATCGCCCAAGTCTTTGCCGACCACAGCATCTCCGTCGCCACGATGATTCAGGAGGAAGAAACCGGCTCCGCCAGCGCGCGCCTGATCTTCACCACCCACGTTTGTAGCGAAGCCGACATCGAGGAAGCCCTCGCGGTCATCGCAGGTCTCGACATCTGCCTGGAGAAGCCCTACCGCCTGCGCGTGTTCAAGCTAGCGTAAGCACGTCTCGGCTTCCTTCATCTAATCAGGTAGCGAGGGCACGTCTGGGCTTCATTTATTTAAAGTAGGTAGCGCAGGCGCGTCTCGCGCCGCACCCCGGTCTGCTTCGAGATCCGCCATGCCAGACATACCTCGCCAGGAAGTTCCATGAGTAATCATCTACTCCAGCTAACCAAAGGTAGGGCGACGCTTACAAGCAAGCCACCGCGGCGGAGTGGCAACGAAAGCGAAAGCCCACCTTCACAACGAAATCCATCAGACGCTGGCGTCTTGTCTGGAGACTGCGCCCTACCCTTATAAGTCGTGGAATCGAACCAACCAATGGGCGGATGGCTGAAGCCAACCGCCTACGGCTTGATCAAGTGCTTGGGCAGGTCTTCGATGGTTTCGCAGCCGATCTGCTCCATCACTTGCTGGAGCTGACGCTTTAAAATGCTGATGGCTTGGTCGCCGCCCTTGGAGCCCATCGCGCAGACACCAAACATCGGCGCGCGGCCGCAGAACACGAAGTCCGCGCCGCAGGCGAGGCTGGCCGCGATGTCTGGGCCGGAGCGAATGCCGCTGTCCATCATCAGCTTTACCTTACCCTTGAATTCCTTGGCGAGGTTGGCCAGTGGCTTGATCGTGGACTGGCCGGGATCGAGCTGACGGCCACCATGATTGGAGACGATCATGCCGTCCACGCCGAGCGCGATAGCCTTGGCCGCGTCTTCGGGATTCACGATGCCTTTGACGACGAGATTGCCCTTCCAACGCTCGCGAATGGCGCTGATCTTGGCCTCGGTCAGGCGACCGGAGAAAGTCTTGTTCATGAACAGACCGAGGTGCTTCATGGTGAGCCCCTTCGGAATGTAGGGCTTCATCGTTTTGAACTCCGGCGAACCGGCGGCCAACTGGCTGAAGGACCACGTCGGCTTCGTGCACATTTGGTAAATGTTGCGCGCGGTCATGCGCGGCGGAATCGACAGACCGTTGCGGATTTCCTTCGGGCGGTAAGCGAACGTCGGCGTGTCGGCAAGGATGACCAGCGTCTTGCAGCCGGCGTCCCACGCGCGCTGGAGCAGCTTGTCCCGCAGCTCGTCTTCGGCCGGGTGGTAGAGCTGGAACCAGAAATCGCCGTCGGTGATCTTGGCAATGTCCTCAATGCTGGCGGTGCCCACCGTGCTCAGGCAAAACGGGATGTTGTGATCCTTGGCGGCCTGGGCGAGGATCTCGCACGAGCGCGGCCACATCAGCCCCTGCAGGCCCACGGGCGCAATGCCGAACGGCGCATCATACTTTTTGCTAAACAGCTCAACCTCCTGCGAGGCCCCCTTGAAGTCGCGCAAGTAGTGCGGCATGAATTGCACTTCGCGGATGTCCGAGGTGTTGCGCGCCAGGTTGATTTCGGAAAAGCAACCGCCGGCGAGGTAATCGTAGGCAAAACCCGGCATGCGCTGCTTGGCGCGCTGGGCGAGCCACTCGATCGAAGGATAACGGGAGTCCATGGGCAGATTTGAACTGGTGAAATGAGGGTGCGTCAGGGCCACGCTCCGTCAGAAGCTGGCTGAATAATGCCCATGAACATGAAGCTTCTCGCGCGACGAATCAATCAAAACCGCGCACGATTTGGAAGATTTTGAAAGATATTAGGCGTTTTCTTTCAACTGCGCAAGCGCGGCGACCTCGTCCGCGTAGCCCTTGATGATCGAGCCCCAAGACAGGGATTGCGCCTTAGCGCGGGCATTCTGGCGGATTTCGGGGAAGCGCGCCTCCTGGTCGAGCAGCCGGTCGACCGAACCAAGGAAAGCCTGCTCATCTTTGAAGGGTGCCTTAAAGCCGTTCTCGCCGTCGACCACATGGTGATGCGCGGCGGCGTAGTCGTAGCCGAGCACGATCATTTCGCTGGCCATGGCTTCGGTCAGCACGTTGCCAAAGGTCTCCGTGGTGCTGCCAAAGAGAAAGAAATCACCCGAGGCGTAGTGCTGCGCCAACTCCTCACCACGCCGCATGCCGGCAAAGATAATTTCGGGGTGCTTCTTTTCTAAACCGGCTCGTTCGGGGCCATCGCCCACCACAACGAGCTTGGCCTTGGGCAGGCGCTTTTTGAGACGTTCGTAAGCGGCAATGGTCAGCGGGATATTTTTCTCCGCCGCCACCCGGCCCACATAAACCACTACCGGGTCGCCGTTCTGCGCGCCCCAGCTTTGGCGAAGCTCATCGCTGCGACGGTGCTTGCCAAACAGCTCGGTGTCGACGCCGCGACTAAAGATTTTTACGTTTTTAAAGCCGTATTTCTCCAGGTCGTCGACCGTGGCCTGCGACGGCACAAAGGTGGCCAGCGTGCGGTTGTGAAACCAGCGGAAGTAGGCCATCAGCCAGTTGGCCACGAAGGAGTAATTGTAGTGGTCGCCGTAGGTGTGGAAATTCGTGTGAAAGCTCGTCACGACCGGGATGCCCAGCTTGCGCGCGATATTGAGCGCCGACAGCCCCAGCATGCCCTCAGTGGCGACATGGATTACGTCCGGGCGATTCTCGGTCCAGAGTTTCTTCAGCTTTCCGCCGGAAAACCAGCCAAACTGCAGGTCGGCATAGCCAGGGATCGGCACCCCCGGCACCATGTGAACCGGATAATCCGGTGCCGGGCCAGTGTCGTCGATTTTCTGCTTGGGCCGGACTAGCTCGACCTGATGCCCTTGCAGAATGAGATTGTTGACCAGGCGCTCCAGCGTCATCGCGACGCCGTTCACTTCCGGAGGATACGTTTCGGTTACAAGTACCAGCTTCATCGCGATTGAAGAAAGAAAAGGCGTGACTACGCGATATGCGCTAGTTTGTCATGCCATTACGCCCCGTGTCACACACAATTTACATTTTGGCCGGCCCCACCGCCGTTGGCAAAACCGCCCTCGCACTCGACTGGGCGGAGGCCCACGGCGCGGAAATCGTCAACGCTGACGCCCTACTTTTCTACCGCGGTATGGATATCGGCACCGCCAAGCCCTCCCGCGAGGAAATGGCCCGCGTGCCGCACCACCTGATCGACATCCAGCCCGTGCGCGAGGCGTATTCGATCAAGGATTACGTGACCGCCGCCCAAACCGTGGTCGGCGACTTGGCGCAACGTGGCAAAAAAATCCTCGTCGTCGGTGGCAGCGGTTTTTACCTGCGCTGTTACTACGCGCCGGTGGTCGACGGCATTGAGCCCGACCCGGCGATTCGCGCTCAAGTCGAGCAACTGGAAGCCAAGGCCGGGCTAGTTGGGTTGCTCGAACAGCTCGATGCGCTCAACCCCGACGGCACGGGTGAGCTCCACCGCGAGAACCCCCGCCGCGTGGCCCGCGCACTGGAGCGCTGCCTGATCTCCGGCAAGACTCTACGTGAACTAGAGGCCGACTTCGCCGCACGCCCCGGCCCATTTGATGCCTTTGCCAAGCGCAGCGTGCTCCTGCTCCGCGACAACTCCGAGCTCCACCCCCGCGTGGAGCATCGCACCCAAGCCATGCTCGACGCTGGTCTGATTGACGAAGTCCTGCGCCTCCGCGCCGACGGCCTGGAGGAAAATTCCCCCGCGGCGAACTCCATCGGCTATCGTGAAACCCTGGCCTGGCTCGACGCTGGCAGCCACGATCGCGACGCGCTCGCCGAAGCAATCAACCTCTCCACCCGCCGCCTCATCGCCAAGCAGCGCAAGTGGTTCCGCAACCAGTTCGCCCCCGATCAGATCATTGAGGGAGATGCCACTGCCGAAGCACTGACGGTGTTTGAGTGATAGCTCAACTCAAGTCGGCGAGATGTGTATCTATCACATTCATGCGCTCTTCGGAATGTAGGGCTCGCGCTTGCGCGATGCCGCCATTGCCTCGCCGCCAGCAGGGTGCGGCATCGCGCAAGCGCGAGCCCTACAGCTAAACGCGGTCTCAATTATTTCGTCTCGCTAGCTGCGCTCTCTTCGTTGCCTTCTGTGCAAACAATCGCCTTGCTGGACTTCGCTAGATCAAGCCGTGGCTGATCATGGCCTGGGCGACGCGTAGGAAGCCGGCTATGTTCGCGCCGGCAGCGTAGTCCGTGGGCGTGGCGTATTTCTCAGCGTAGTGCGTGCACTGGCTAAAGATGCGCTGCATGATCTTTTGCAGCTCGTGGTCGACCTGCTTGAAAGTCCATTGTTCGAGGCCAGCGTTTTGCTGCATCTCCAGTGCGGAGACGGCGACGCCGCCGGCGTTGGCCGCCTTGGCCGGGCCGAACAAGATTCCGGCTGCGCGAAAGGCCTCCATCGCATCGGGGGTGCAGGGCATGTTCGCGCCTTCGCAGATGAGCTGCACGCCATTGTCGATGAGCTCCTTGGCGTCCTTGCCATCGAGTTCGTTTTGCGTGGCGCAGGGGAACGCGAGGTCACACGGCACGTTCCAGACTTTGGCCCCGAGCCGGAAAGTCGCGTCACGGTGATGGTCGCAATAGGCGCGAATATGCTTCCGCTCCACTTCGGCGAGGTGCTTGATGACGCTCACGTCGATGCCGTCCTCATGATAAAGCGTGCCGGTGATGTCCGAACAGGCGACGACTTTGGCCCCAAGCTCGGTCAGCTTCTTCATCGCGTAGGTGGCAACGTTACCTGCGCCAGAGACGATTACCCGCTTGCCCTCCACGCTTTCGCCACGTGTCTTGAGCATCTCCTGGGTGAAGTAAACCACGCCGTAACCGGTGGCCTCCATGCGGGCCAGCGAGCCGCCCCACCCCACGCTTTTGCCGGTAAGCACGCCCATTTCGTAGCGATTCGTCAGGCGTTTGTATTGGCCAAAAAGGTAGCCGATCTCGCGCGCGCCGACGCCCATATCGCCCGCGGGCACGTCACGCTGTTCCCCGATGTGGCGGTAAAGTTCACTCATGAAGGCCTGGCAAAAGCGCATGACCTCGTCGTCACTTTTGCCGTAGGGCTCGAATTCTGCCCCGCCTTTGCCACCGCCGATGTTGAGGCCCGTTAGGCTATTTTTAAAGACCTGCTCAAAGCCCAGGAATTTCATGACGCCCATATTGACGACTGGCTGGAATCGCAGACCGCCCTTGTAGGGCCCGAGCACGCTGGAAAATTCGATGCGGAACCCCCGCGTGCTGCGCACCTTGCCGTCATCGCCGCGCCAGACAACGCGAAAGATAACCTGGCGTTCCGGCTCGCACATGCGCTCCAGCAAATTGAGGTCCTCGATCTCGGGGTGTTCGGCCAGAATGGGCTCCAAGGTGGTGATGACTTCGCGGACAGCTTGCAGGAAGACCGGCTCGCTGTGATTGCGCTTTTCGACGGTCTCAAGAGTTTGGGCGATATAGGGGTGCATAAATCGTTTCTAGCTGAAGTTTCCAAGACACTAAAGCAATAAGTTAATATATCGCCCTGAATCACGCACCATTAACCGAATAAAAGGATTGGCAAATCTTCAGCTATAACTAACGTTTGATCCAACGATATCCCTGCCTTTTATGTCTGTTGATAAAATCGCTGTTCCCCCGCTTGAAGAACAACTAAGGCTGTTTGCCGGCCTTGATGCCTGGAATTTCCCCGGCGTGCCTTCCATGGACATTCCGCCCATGCAGGTCGCCGACTGTGGCCACGGTGTCACCCTGGTTGCCCCGCCCTACGGCAGCGCCAGTTGCTTTCCGACTTCGGTGGGGATGGCGGCGACTTGGAACCCCGCGCTGATCGAGGAAGTTGGTGCCGCCCTGGGCCGCGAAACCCGCGCCAAAAACTGCCGCATGCTGTTGGGCCCGATGGTCAATCTGCATCGCCTGCCCTGTGGCGGGCGCAACTACGAGACCTTTTCCGAAGACCCCGTCCTTGCGGGCAAAATGGCCAGCGCGATCATTCGCGGCATTCAATCGGAGGGAACCTCGGCCTGCATCAAGTCTTTCGCCTGCAACAACCAGCAGTTTGATCAGAAAAAGATCAGTGCCGAAGTCGACCCGCGCACCCTGCGCGAACTGTATTTAAAGATCTTCGCCATCGCCTTTCGCGAAGCCGATCCGTGGGCGGTGATGACCTGCTATAACCCGATCAATGGCGAATACCCAGGTGACAGCCGTGAGTGGCTGCAAGGCGTGCTTCGCGACGAGATGGGCTTCGATGGATTCATTGTTTCAGATTGGACCGCCTTGCAGGGCGAAGGCGCGATCCAATCCAGCTGCGATATGGAAATGCCCGGCCCGGGCAAGGTGCTCACCGCCGAACGCCTGCGTGACGCGCTCGATCGCGGCCTTATCGACGAAGCCGAGATCCAGCGCCGTATGCAGCGCTTAATCGACCTTTACGAAAAATGCGAACCCGCCCGCAAAGGCGAGCGCTACTCCCCCCCCGAGCTGGATTCCCCTCGCCACCGCGCGGTTGCCCAGCGCGCCGCCGAAGAGGCGATTACCTTACTTAAAAACGACGGAGCGGTGCTCCCGCTGGACCGCAGCCGGATCAAGCGTCTCGCCGTGATCGGCCCCAACGCCGCCAATGCGCGCCTCGGCGGCGGCGGCAGTGCGTCCGTCAGCCCGTATTTTTCGATCAGCCCGCTGCAAGGCATACGCGATCTGGTGGGCGATGATGCGGAGGTGCTCTTTGCCGAAGGCTGCTCCCAGGGAAGCAATCTGCCTACGGTGCATGCCGATTATCTCGCCCCTTCTGGAAGCGACTTCGGCAAGGGCCTGACGGCCGAATACTTTGAGGTGAAAAAGTTCCTCGCCGACGATGCCCCCAGCGTTACTCAGACCGATGCGCAGATCGACTTTTCCTGGGGCTGGGCATCCCCCGCCACCGGCCTGCCGCGCAACGATTACGTGGTCCGCTGGACCGGAAAACTCCGCCTGCCCCAGCCCGGCAAATACCGCTTCTCCATCGCCACCCAGGAAGGAATAGGCCGTGTCGATTTCGACGGCGAGACCGTCATCGATTGCTGGAATGACTTCGACGAGGGCAATTTCGAAAGCGCCTATGCCAACCTATCAGGCGAGTTTGAGCTGGAGATTACCAAAGCCCGCGAAGTCGAGCTGCTCGTCATTTACCGCAAAACCAAGACCCGTGGCGGCATGCACTTTGGCTGGGAGACGCCCTTTAGCCAGGACCCGATTGAAGAAGCCGTCGAGCTGGCAAAAACCTGCGACGCCGTCGTCATCGCCGGCGGCTTAAGCAACCAATTTGAGGGTGGAGCCTGCGACCGAAAATTCTTCGAACTACCCGGTCGCCAGGCTGAGCTAATCCGCCGTGTGGCCGCCGCCAATCCCCAGACCGTGGTCGTGCTCAAGAACGGCACGCCCGTCGATTACCGCGACTGGCTGGACAGCGTTCCTGCGCTGCTGGAGGCCTACTACCCCGGGCAAGCCGGTGGTGCCGCGATTGCAAACGTGCTCTTTGGCGAGGTCAACCCCAGCGGCAAGCTGCCCGACACCCACCCAAACTGCTGGGAGGAGGTTCCCAGCATGCATTATTATCCCGGTGAAAACGGAAAAACCGACTACGGCGAGGGCCTGATGGTCGGCTATCGTCACTACGATACAGCGGGGCTCGCGCCGGTGTTTCCCTTTGGCTTCGGGCTGTCCTACACGACGTTTGAGATTGGCGCTCCCCAGTTGGTCGGCACGCTCCACGAAGGCGGAGAAATCGCCCTGACCGTTCCAGTGACCAACACCGGCGACCGCGCGGGCAAGGAAGTCGTGCAAATATATCTGGAGTGGGTTAACCCGCCAGCCGGCCGACCACCGCGTGCGTTGATCGACTTCGCCAAGGTGAAAGTGGCTCCCGGCGAGACCCGGGAGGCGATGTTTGCCATCCCCTACCGCGAGCTGCTGACCTACAATCCCGCCAGCGCCGCCTGGGAGCTGGAGCACCACGAGTTTAACATCTGCGTGGGCAACTCGTCCCGCAGCCTGCAACGCATCCCCCTGCCGCTGAATTAAAGTCGCGTTTCCTCGCTTTACTCGCAGCGCGGTAGTGCACAATCTTGCCGCATCCGATTACACCGATACATATTTGGGCAATTACTTTTAGCGGGCGCGATGGCGGTGGCCGTCTTTGTGTTCGTGCTCGTCTTCTTTAAGATGATCAAGGTCGTCGGCGGGCCGTTGGCCAATGGCCAGATCTCCGGCGAAATGTTCTTCTACCTGATCGGCATCACGATTCCGGTCATGCTGCCCTACGCCCTCCCCCTGGGCCTGCTGACGGCGATCCTGCTCGTGCTGGGCCGTCTCTCGGCGCAGAATGAAATCGTCGCCATGAAGGCGGCGGGCCTCAGCCTCTGGCGGATTACCGCGCCGGTCTTTGCCCTGGCCTTACTGGGGGTGGTGCTCTCAGGCGTGATCAATGTTTACTACGCACCCATTGCCGACACCGCGTTTCGCACCACGCTGCAGGGTGCCGTGAAGACGGACCCGCTCAGCTTCTTTGCGCCGCGCACATTCGTGAAGGACTTTCCTGGCTACATAATCTTCACCGAGCGCCGCGAAGGCAACGAGCTGAGAGAAATCCACGTGTGGGAGCTCGACGATAAATGGCGCGCCCAACGCCAGCTACAAGGTGAACGCGCCTTGCTGGACTTTGACGAAGGTACCACCGAGATCGTGCTGACCGTGTTTGACGCCAACGTCCAGCTAATGGACCCCGA
Organism: Cerasicoccus sp. TK19100; assembly: GCF_027257155.1. Classification (NCBI taxonomy): domain Bacteria; kingdom Pseudomonadati; phylum Verrucomicrobiota; class Opitutia; order Puniceicoccales; family Cerasicoccaceae; genus Cerasicoccus; species Cerasicoccus fimbriatus. Next base: position 85,420 of record NZ_JAPWDU010000001.1, on the reverse strand, counting down.
CACTCCGGCCAATCTTGCGGATATGCCCATTCTGGAGTTTGAGCGCTCGGAGTTCCGCCTGTCCCTCGCCGACATTCTCGGCGATAAGAAACAGACCAAGCTGTCGATCAAAGCCATCGACGAACTGATGGAGCTGCGGCAGGCGGCGATTAACTCCGATGCCGAGGATGCCTTCGAAAAACGCATTGAGCTGCAGACGGCGATTCAGAAGAAGTTTTCGTTCTCCTTTGCCGTGCTTTCGCTGTCGCTGGTGGCGATCCCGCTCGGCATCAAGGCCAGCCGCACCGAGACCTATGCCAACTTTGCCTTGGCGTTGCTACTGGCCATTTCCTACTTCGTCGTGTTCATCTTCTGCTCGTGGTTGGAAAAACACCCCACGATGCGACCGGATTTACTGATCTGGGTACCCAATTTCGCTTATCAGGCGCTCGGTGGATACCTTTTCTGGCGCGCAAGCCGACGGTAATCGAAGCGCCGCAGCGCATATAAAATCATGCGTGGCCAACGCGCCGGATCAGCCCTCAACTCAACGGGAACTGATATCCCATAATCGCCTCAAACAGACGCTTTGGGCTCCCATGATTGCAGGATTCGAACGTAGTTGCCACGCTCGATAATTTCGGGATTTGGCGCATGTTGGTAACTCATGCTGCCCTTCAATTGCGCGAGGGATTCGTATTCATGCGCCTCCAGCCAATCGCTGAGCTCACGGCGCAGCGACTCAAGCCGCCCCACCCCGTGGGTCAGCAGTTCGGAAACGATTTGCACGACGTCCGCGCCACACATCAGCGCCTTGATGGCGTCATCACGCGTGTGCACGCCGCCAGTGCAGGCGAGGTCCAGCTGATTGCGCCCAAAGAGCACTGCCAGCCAACGCAACCGGAGCAGCAGATCCGATGAGTCCGACAGGGCGAGCGTGGACGTAAGCTCCAGCTCCTCGATGTCAATATCCGGCTGGTAAAAGCGGTTAAAGAGCACCAGGCCCTTGGCTCCCGCATCTTCCAGCCGACGCGCGAAGTGTCCCAGCGAAGTGAAGAACGGTGAGAGCTTCACCGCCACCGGGATGTCGATAGTTCCGCAGACGGACTTCACGATCTCCTCCAGGCGGGTTTCCACATTGTCCGCGGTTTCGTAGGTCACATGCGGCTGGTAATACAGATTGAGCTCCAGCGCGTCGGCACCGGCCTTTTCGATCTCCCGCGCAAAGTGTGACCAGCCGCTCAAATGCGTGCCATTGAGCGAGGCAATGATCGGTGTATCGACCGCTGCCTTAGCCGCCGCCAGGTGCGCCAAATACTCGTCCGGCCCGTAGTGATACTCCACTTCTTTCGGGAAATAGCTCTCCGCCTCGGCAAAGCTTTCCTCATGCGCAAAGACGTGCGCATCGAGCCCCTCCTCATGGTGCACGACCTGCTCTTCAAAAAGCGAGTGCAGGGTGATCGCGGCCGCGCCAGCATCTTCTGCCTGTCGCACGCGGTCGAGGTTGGAGGCCAGCGGCGACGCGCCCAGAATGAACGGATGGGCCAACTCCAGCCCGAGGTATTGCGTGGTGAGATTCATGGGAAATGCAAAATTATGAATTCAAAATGCAAAATCAGAATGGCTGCCTGTTAGCCTTTTTGAATTTTGCATTTATCATTTTGAATTTAAATCGGTGCCCCGGTGTCGGGTTTGGGTTTGTTGACCTGGGCAAGGTTTTCATAGAGCCGGCGTTGATCGCCGTCGATTGCCTCGGCCCGGTTGATCAAGTCCTTCGAGCGCGCGGGGTTGACTTGAGCCAATGCGCGGTAGCGGACCTCGTTGTCCACGTATTCCTTGAGGGATTTTTTCGCGGACTTGCTATCCAGTTGTAGCGCGGGCTCGCCCTGCTCCAGCCTTCTTGGATCGTGGCGGTAGAGCGGCCAGTGCCCGCTGTCCACGGCCAACTTTTGCTGTTGTAGGCCGAAGTTGAGGTTATATCCGTGGGCGATGCAGTGGCTGTAGGCGATGACCAGGCTCGGCCCGTCAAAGCTTTCTGCCTCATCGAAGGCCTGGATGACCTGCCGCTCGCTCGCGCCCATGGCGATCTTGGCCACGTAAACATTTTGATAACCCATCGCGATGAGACCGAGGTCTTTCTTGGGAGTTTCTTTTCCGCCAGCGGCAAACTTCGCCACCGCGCCCATCGGTGTGGACTTCGAGGCTTGGCCGCCAGTGTTGGAGTAAACCTCCGTATCGAGCACCAGGATGTTGACGTTGCGCCCGCTGGCCAGGACGTGGTCGAGGCCGCCGAAGCCGATGTCGTAGGCCCAGCCATCGCCCCCGACACCCCACACACTCTTGCGGACCAGGAAGTCGGCAAAGGTCAGCAGCCGCTTGGCCGCTGGGTCATCGATGCCGGCCAGCTTACGCTTGAGCTCGGCCACGCGGTCGCGTTGGGCGAAGACGGACATCTCGTCCTTCTGGTGGCTCATCAGGATTTCGCGGGCCAGCATGTCGCCGACTTGTGGCGCGAATTGCTCCAGTAGGCGGCGGGCGATTTCCGTCTTTTTATCGACGGCCAACCGCATGCCCATGGTGAACTCCGCGTTGTCCTCGAAGAGCGAATTACTCCAGGCCGGGCCGCGGCCGTTCTCGTCGGTCGTGTAAGGCGTGGTGGGCAAATTGCCCCCGTAGATGGACGAGCACCCGGTCGCGTTGGCGATGAGCAGGCGGTCGCCGAAGAGCTGAGTGAGCAGCTTCAAGTAAGGCGTTTCACCGCAGCCCGCGCAGGCACCCGAGAACTCAAAGAGCGGTTCGCGCAGTTGCGTATCGCGAGTGCTCAAGCCCAGCTCGGTACGCTCGGGGCGAGGCAGTTCCTGGAAGAAATCCCAGCGCTTCTTTTCCAACGCCACAGTTTCCTGATACGGCCGCATGTTGATGGCTTTCTCGCGCGGGTTGGCTTTGTTTTTGGCCGGGCAAGCGGTCACGCAGAGCCCGCAGCCAGTGCAGTCCTCCGGCGCAACCTGGATCGTATAGCGGTGCCCGGCGATCTTGCGGTCCTTAAACGGCGCGGAGAGAAAATCGTCCGGCGCTTCGTCGAGCGCGCTTTCGGGATAATGCTTGCAGCGGATCGTCGCGTGCGGGCAGACGAGCGCGCACTTGCCGCACTGGATGCAAACATCGGGGTCCCAGACGGGAATTTCCGTGGCGATATTGCGCTTTTCCCATTGGCTGGTTGCACAGGGCCATGTGCCGTCGACCGGGAAGGCCGAGACGGGCAGCTTGTCGCCATCGCCCTGCAGCATGACGCCGGTCACGCGTTGAACGAAGTCTGGTGCCTCCGCCGCCACCGCCGGTGGGAAGGCTATGGAGGAGTTGGCGGCGGCGGGGAGGTCTACCAGGTAAAGTGAGCTGAGCGCCATGTCCACGGCGGCGAAGTTTTTCTCCACAATCGCCGGGCCTTTGCGCATGTAAGTCTTCTCGATGGCACCCTTGATCTTCGCAATGGCTTCATCCTTCGGCAGGATGCCCGAGATCGCGAAAAAGCAGGTCTGCATAATGGTGTTAGTGCGCCCGCCCATGCCGGCCTTGCGCGCCACGGCGTAGGCGTCGATCGTGTAGAGCTCGAGACGCTTTTCGATCAGCGTTTGCTGCACCTCAAAGGGCAGCTTAGCCCAGATTTTCTCCGGCGGGAACGGCGAGTTCATCAGGACCGTTGCCCCGGGCGAGGCGTATTTGAGCACGTCGTATTTCGTGACGAACTGCCACTGATGAATGCCGACAAAGTTCGCGCTCTCGACCAAGTATGGCGCTTTGATTTGCTTCGGCCCAAAGCGTAGGTGGCTGACCGTCATCGCGCCGCTTTTCTTGGAATCGTAAACAAAGTAAGCCTGCGCGCAGTTGTCCGTTTCCTCCCCAATAATCTTGATGGTGTTCTTGTTCGCGCCGACGGTGCCATCGCTGCCAAGGCCGATGAAGACGGCGGAGAACTGGTCCCCGTAAGCAACCTGAAAGTCTTCATCGACCGGCAGTGAACGGTGGGTGACATCATCAACAATACCCACGGTGAAATGGTTGATCGGCTCGGGGTCGAGCAGGTTATCGAAAACCGCTTTGGCCATCGCCGGGTTAAATTCCTTGCTGCCCAGGCCATAGCGCCCGGCGATAACAGCGGGCTCGGCGTCGAGCTTGCCCAGGTCCTTCGCCTCGCGCAGCGCGGTAATGACGTCTTGATAAAGCGGTTCGCCGAGCGCGCCAGGCTCTTTTGTGCGGTCCAGCACGGCGATGCGTTGCACCGTTTTCGGCAGCGCTTCGACGAAGTGCTGCAGCGACCACGGGCGGAAAAGTCTGACCGCCAGCACGCCGACTTTGCGCCCCTCTGCATTGAGCGCATCGGCGGCTTGCTGGCAGGTCTCTACCCCTGAACCCATCACGATGACGACGTCGGTCGCATCGTCGGGCCCACTATACTCAAACAAATCATAACGCCGGCCGGTCAGCTCGGCAAACTGCGCCATCACCCGCTCGACGATCTCAGGCAGCGCGTCGTAAAAGCCATTGGCCGCTTCGCGCGCCTGGAAAAACACATCCGGGTTTTGTGCAGTGCCGCGGATCATCGGCGCGTCCGGCGTTAACCCGCGGTCATGGAAGGCCTTCAGCGCATCGCGGTCGATCAGTTGGTCGAGCACGTCGTTGCTCAGCGGCTCGTAGGTGTTTATCTCGTGCGAGGTGCGGAAGCCGTCAAAGAAGTGCAGAAACGGCACCCGTGATTTCAAAGTGACCGCGTGGGCGATTGCGGCGAAATCCTGCGCCTCCTGCACGCTGTTGGAGCAAAGCATCGCAAAGCCGGTCTGGCGGCAGGCCATCACATCCGAATGATCGCCAAAGATCGACAGCGCATGCGTCGCCAGGCTACGGGCGGTTACGTGCAGCACGAAGGGCGTCAGCTCGCCGGCGATCTTATACATGTTGGGGATCATCAGCAGAAGCCCCTGCGACGCAGTAAAGCTCGTGGCCAGTGTGCCGGCGGTCAGCGCACCGTGGAGCGCCCCAGCGACCCCGCCCTCGCTCTGCATTTGAACGACCGTGGGAATGTCCCCCCACAGGTTCTTTTTACCCGCCTGCGACCATTCGTCGGAAAGCTCGGCCATGGGGGTCGACGGCGTGATGGGATAGATCGCGATGTTCTCGCTGAGTCGATAGGCCACCGACGCTGCTGCCTCATTGGCGTCGGTGATGGCAAATACGTTTGGCTTATTCATGGTTGCTTTACGATTAGAAAAACTAACTAATCAAAACAAACAGCGCAAGCAAAACTAATGGTAATTTTGATTTTATTTAGCAATTTTACTAAGGTATAAATTTTCAGACACGAAAAAGCCCGCGCCTTATGGAAGACGTGGGTTGCGTGATTGAAAATTTAACGAATCAGCAAGAACTGCCTTCTGCGCGTAGCAAATTCTGAGGATAAATCCGCTTTCAAGGGTCAACTAAACGCGGGTTTCGCAAGTCCTTCGGACCGACTGCGCTGCGCTTCGTCGTCTAATCAAACCCCTTGGGCAACTCACGCACTTGGCTCTCGAATTGTTCCAGTTTGTTCCACGAAAACGGGAATATAAGAGCACAGCACGCCAAATAATTCCAAAACCATCCCCTTTCAAAGCTCCTCAGAACCGCTAAAAATCGGCTTCAACGCCTTTATTGAAGCTGTGCTTTGGTGGCAGGCCCGCAGGGACTCGAACCCCGACAGAAGGAACCAGAATCCTTAGTGCTACCATTACACCACGGGCCTAGCAAAGCCGGAGAAAATCTCGACTATGCACGCCGGCGTCAAGCGAAATTCTGTCACCGAAATGGTACTCATTCATCTTGATATCTAGAGATTTCTGGCGTTAGTTAACACTATGTCAGACGCTCCGGATACCTCAGCCCCGCACTTGTGGTTGGTTTGCTGGAAGGCCTACCGCGCCATCGAGCAACGAGACCGGCAGAGCATCAAGGAGCAAGGCTTCGATGGCCTGAGTGACTTTGCCGTGCTGGAAGTGCTTTTGCATAAAGGCCCGCAGCCCGTGAATACCATTGGCCGACGGGTCATGCTGACCAGCGGCTCGATTACCGCCGCGGTCGACCGGGCGGAGAAAAAGGGCTACGTCGAGCGTCGCCCCTCTCCCAAAGATCGCCGCGTAGTCGAGGTCCACCTGACGCCCGAGGGCAGAGCGCACATTGCCAATGCCTATGAAAAACACGCTGGAGCGCTGGAAGAGATTTTCGGCGAATTGTCGAAAGATGAGCGCCTCCAGATCTACCACCTGATGAAGAAAGTCGGCCGACGCGCGGAAGCTCTGGCTAGCGAATGATCAGGTCTGGTTGCGCGGGTGGTGCTTGTCATGCGCGGCGGTCAGCGATTGACCGCGAACGAAAGTGTAAATCTGGGTCGTTGCGATATCCGCATGTCCCAGCATTTCTTGAATCGCGCGTAAATCAGCCCCGCCCTCCAGCAAGTGCGTGGCAAATGAATGCCGCAGCAGGTGGGGCTTTACCGGCTTTTCAATACCGGCCAACAGTGCGGTCTTTTTAATCATCACCCAAAACGTTTTCCGCGAAAGCGCCCTGCCCCACTGGCTCAGGAAAAGTTCGCTGCCGGTCCGTGGTTTCACGAGCTTTGGGCGGGCAACCTCCAGGTAACGCTCCAGCGCCTCAATTGCCGGTTTACCCAGTGGCACCACCCGTTCCTTCGAGCCCTTACCTGTCACCCGGAGCAAGCCGGACTCCAGATCAATCGCCTGTAGCGAGACGTTACACAGCTCGCTGACACGTAGCCCGCTGGAATACATCAGCTCCAGCATCGCGCGATCGCGCAGGCCCTGGGGCGTCGTTTCATCAGGAGCGCGGAGCAGGCGGTCGACCTCATCTGGCGACAGCGCACCGGGCAACTTGCGGCTCAACCGCGGACCACGCACCAGCTCGGAAAACACATCCTGCCGCCAGCGCTCGCTAACCAGGTGCTTCGCCAAGCCGCGGACGGCGGTCAGCTTACGCGCAAGGCTGGACACGGCGTATTCCTCGTCACTCAGAGAGCCAATCCAATCCGACAGGTGCTCACCTTGAACCGCCTGCCAATCCGCGACATTTTGCGCAACCAGAAACGCGATAAACTGCCGTAAATCGCCCTCATACCCCATCAGGGTATGATCCGCCAAACCGCGCTCTAATTGCAGCGTCGCTAAAAAGCTCTGCAAGGCATCTTCAAAGGCTGCGGCACGGCTCATATGGCTGCATCATCTACGCATGTCTGCCGCCTGTAAATTCTGATCCTGCCACAAACAGAAATTCGTTGCCAACGCAGTTAAATGTTATCACATTCACCTTAAGCTCTCCGCAACGCCATGAAACGATTTATCCCAATCCTCTCCGTGCTAGCCCTGCTCGCCAGCCTCACCGAAGCACGCCTTTGGAAAGACCAGGACGGCCGCGAAATGTCCGCAGACTATGTCGAGTCCTACGAGCGCGACGGCGTAAAAATGGTCGTTTTCACCAAGGGCGACGGCATGCGCTACCAGGTCCCACTCAGCCGCTTGAGCCAGGAAGATCAGGCCTATATCGCCAAAATCGAAGCCAATGGTGGAGTCGACCCGAGCGCATCCCCCACCACCAGCAGCGAACCCGCAATGACCTTAACCGCGTTTGAAGAAGCTATTTCCAAAGACCTCGTTATCGCTACGGGTAACCGCGTTGGCCGTCATGCTCCGGACGAATTTCAGCCCAAGCCTTACTACGCGATTTATTACTCCGCCCACTGGTGCCCGCCCTGCAAGAAATTTACCCCAAAGCTCGTCGACTTCTATAATGACTCAGCCGACGACAATTTCGAGATCATCTTCGTCAGCAGTGATCGCGACGAAGAAAGCATGGAAAACTACATGACGGAGTATTCCATGCCCTGGCCCGCCCTCGAATTTGACAAAAAGAAGCGCTCCAAGGAACTCACACAATTTAGCGCACGCGGTATTCCTTGCCTGGTCCTCGTCGACCGCAACGGCAAAGTCATCAAGCACAGCTACGAGGGCGATACCTACGTCGGCCCAACTAGTGTCATGAATGAGCTGGCCAACCTGCTTAAGGAAAAGCGTGGATAACTAGCCCACGTCAAATATGTCAATTGCCCCTAAAACGTAACAATCAATCTCTTTACGAGCGCACCGGACAATCTAATTTGATCTGGTGCTAAAGACTTTATTCAAATTTTCCACCCTCTGCCTCTGCGCCCTAACAGCGTTGTCCAACTTGCACGCTGCAGACTCCGACGACGACGGCTTCACCGACGCAATCGAAATTTATCGTGGGACCAACCCGAACGACGATGCAGATTTCCCACCATCTGGCCAAGTAACCATTTGGCCTGCAATCCCCGCCGGATATCACGCCAGTGCGGTGGATGTTGCTACGGAAAACGGACAATTCGTAGTCCTTGGTATCAACGGGCAAGTCGCTTCATTTAGCGCAAACGGCACGATCGAAAATACGGACTTTCTCAGCGATATTGTTGCGGTGGAGGCCGGGGTAAATTTCCGCTTGGCACTAGATACCCAAGGGCGCATCCATGCATGGGGCACTAATGGGAGCGTCATTAGCAGTACACCCACCGATACTGGCTATCGCCAGATATTCGCGGGTGTCAATTATGCCATGGCACTCAAAGAAGACGGAACCCTTGTCGGCTGGGGCCCCGATTACCCAGCACCGACTAGCGACCATCAAGCCCTAAAATATCGACGTGTAACCGCAGGCCTTGGCTTCGTCGTTGGCTTAACTTCGGAAGGTCAAGTGGTCGCTTGGGGCATCAACACCTACGGCCAAACAAATGTCCCCGCCAATTTGACCGACGTGGTGGACCTGGCCGCCGGTTTATCACATACCATCGCCCTTCTGGGAAATGGTGAAATCCGCAGTTGGGGTAACGATGTAAACGGCTCCCTGAATATCCCACCGAGCACATCCGCTGTAAAAATTGCCGCCAATTTATTTTCATCCATGTATGCCCAAGAGGATAATCAAGTGGTCGTCTGGAACAATCTGACGCTCTCGGATACACCCAGTTTTCAATTGCCGATTATCGATATGGATCTCGGCGTGTCGCATGCCGCCGTCATTTCGAATAGCGGACCTGTCGTCGTTGACACCCCCTTCTCTCATCTGGAAGTTGAGATAGGAGAAAGCTTTCGCCTCTACGCACTGGCGGAGCAATATGATCGAGCCATCTGGAGGCACGAAGGTGAAATTATCGAAGGTGCCAATACGCTTGAATACATCGACCCTTCTTTCAGCAGCGCCGATGCTGGTCAGTACGAAATTGAGGTATTCATTGGAGATACCAGTGCCCGGCGTTTCTTTACGGTGACGGGTATAGGTGCGCCAGTTATCCGCGTAAATGGGTTAACCACATACCGCTCCGCAGCGCCCGCCACGATATCCATGTCAACGACCATCCCCAATGGCTTGATTTTCTATACGCTCGATGGCACCTCCCCCAATCCCACTAAAAACGTCTACGCCACTCAGTTTTCACTCAATTCAAGCGCATTGATTCGGGCACGCACCTACACCCAGGATTTTGCCAACTATCTAGATGCCGAACCTGTACAGCTCGAAATTGTGCCCGCCTACACCATTTCTTTAGGCAACGGATCCGTAGGCTCCGCGATTAAATCTCCGAATAAATCGACCTATTTGGAGAATGATACTGTTCAGATCACCGCAACCCCCTCCAGCGGTTGGAAATTTGTCCGCTGGACGGGATCACTGGCCGGCGAGCCATCAAGCACCCACATTCAAGTTACCGCTAATATCGTCTCAACTCCGGTCTTTGGTGCCGATGTAGATGTCAGCGCCACGCCCGGTGGAAGCTACGCGCGCACCCTTCCGAACCCAGTGGAATATAATAGCAACCTTAGCCTGACGGCGATTCCTCAGACCGGCTTTTCATTCCTATATTGGCGCAAAAATGGAGTCACTCATTCCGCATCACCCACCATTTCAGTGAGAGTCAACGAGCCCAATCTAGCGTATCAGGCCGTGTTCTTCCAGGCATTCGAGTTACCCAATTCGGTCGACGTTGGACTCCATGAGCACGGATCAATCTCTGGTGCTGGAGAGTATGATGACGGCGAGCTTGCTACCATTCAGGCAACGCCAAACCTCGGCTATGTGTTCGTGGACTGGGTGGGAAAATTTGCCGGAAAAGCCAACCCATACACCTTCCAACCTGAAGGAGCTGAAACAGTGCAGGCGATCTTCGCACCAGATACGCGCGACTTCGACGGCGACACCCTCACCAACTACGAAGAGCTGATCATCTACGGCACCAAAATCGACGACCCCGACTCCGACAGCGATAAAATCCGTGACGACCACGAAATCGCGCTGTCGAAATATCTCGATCCCAACGAGGATAATAGCGACTTACTGGCTCTGGTTAACCAGTATGCGCCCGAGCTCGGACTCACCCCCATCAGCGAATTAATTGAAATCCGCGGCTTCATGGAGCCGCAGACGACGCAGTTCGACGGCACTTTCGCGCTCGAGTTCTGGCTTAGTGAATCCTCTGATCTCAACACTTGGACACCAGCCCCGCTGGACCGCCTAACCTACCAACTACGCCCCGATGGCAGCTTGTTAATCTATTTGGAGAGTGATTCCAACAGACGTTTCGCGCGCCTCCACGGCGCGCCACAAAGCGACGCCCCGCGACTCTTCAATACTTCGCAGTAATTGCCTGCAGGCGGTCCCACTCGGCGATGTAGCGCTGTAGGTGGTCGCGACCGGCGGCGATTTCGCTTTCGAGCAGCTCGCGGATTAGCCGTTGTTCCGCCTCGTATTCCTGAGTGTTCAATAAACCGCTAAAGTGGGCCATGCGCGCCCAGAGCAAATGCGTCGTGAAGGCGTCGAACTCATTGTAGTCGACGACCTGCTTGACCTTGCCCAGCTCGATTAGCGCCCAGACGTTGTCCCCGGAGACATCCACCTTGCCCGGAATACCGCAGATCGTCGCTGCCTCGTGCAGTCGTGGCGTATTCTGGCCGCGAGCGAGCGCGAATTGCAGGTCTACGTGGTAATCACTGGCGGTGGAAAAATAGTCGGCCCCCTCCCAGGGCTTATCTGGGCGCTCTCCAAAGCCAAAGCCTGGCAGTCCGTTGACCACAGCGCGCTGCGCCAAGATCGGCACGTCGGCGTTGCCCGAGTTGAAGCCGACCAACTGCGGCTTGCTCCGGCCAATGCCTTTAATGAACGCCTCCAGCAGCACGCGCTCCTTGCACTTCTCGGGGTCGAACGGATCGCTCGGCAGCGACACCAGCTTGAGCGAGACTTTGCCGTCTTTGTCCACCTCGCGAAAAATACCGGCAATGGTGACGATGCGACAAAGCATGGTCTTCACCCACGGCCGCGGATACTCCTCCGTAGCCCCCGCCTCTTTCCACATACGGCGGTAGGCGTCAGGAATACTGTAGGGCGGGTTATACTCCACGCCGTAAAGCGCCTCAGCCGCCATCGGATCGGGCGTCCATTCAATGTCAAAAGAGAGTAAGCGTGGCTGGATGGTCTTGATCACGGTATTTAGCAAATGGCGGATAGCGCAGACATTGCAAACGCTATTGTAACCGCGAACCCCGATTGATCCATCACCAAATGTTAGTGACTTCCACTAAACGTATCATTAATCTGTTATTCCATGTCGGTATTGAAAAAATCGTATGACAAACATGGCAATCACTACAATCAAAGTGCATCGGAAAATCTCGATGGCTGGCTAAGAACAGACACAGCTGACCACTGGCGCTACGAACGAAAATATGAGCTAGTAAATGCATTTAGCCATCATCCAGATTGGACTTGGGTCACTGTCGGCGATGGCAGATTGGGCTTGGATTCAGTCAACATTAAGAAACGCGGAATCAATAGCGTGCTTCCCACTGACATTGCAGATTCACTGCTAATTAAAGCTAAGGCAGAAGGTCTCATTGAGGAATATTCATGTGAAAATGCCGAAAATTTATCATTCGAAGATGAATCATTCGATGTAGCATACTGCAAGGAAAGCTATCACCACTTTCCCCGCCCGACGATTGCTCTTTATGAGATGCTTCGAGTGGCCCGTAGAGCAGTCATCTTAGTGGAACCTCGAGACTACATGATTGATGGCTCCAAATATCACCCCAGGGGTCCGAAGGGACTCATGAAAGATTTCATCAAATGGATTCGCGCACGCCTTAATCTGCCAGAAAAGGAAATCCCACTTTCGCAACGTTATAACTTTGGTGATGAGGCTAGTTACGAAGAAGTAGGCAATTATATCTTCACTATTTCATCTCGTGAGATTGAAAAAATTGCCCTCGGCCTAAACTTACCTGCTGTAGCCTTTAAGGGACTCAATGATTATTACGATCCTATCCTGGGATCTGAACCAAAGGACGACTCCTCTGAATTATTCCGCGAAATGAAAGAGCGGATAAAAGATGCCGATGAAAAAGTCGCTGCTGGGTATGGAACTACGAGCATGCTAATGGCGATAATATTCAAGCAAAGTCCTGATGCTCAAACCCGAGAATACTTATCAAAGACAGAGTGGGTCTTAAAAGACCTCCCCAGAAACCCACACCTCAAATAGCAGCCAAAACAAAAGCCGAGCCCGCGAACGGACCCGGCTTGGGGAAAATCTGGCAGCCTGATTAGACGGTGCCGAAGATGGTCTTGCCGGTGGAGCAGAGGTCGTCGCAGCACTGCTGCATGCGCTCGGCCATGCTCTTTTCCGCCTTTTTCAGGTAGCTGCGCGGGTCGTAGGTCTTCTTGTTGCCCACTTCGCCGTCGATCTTGAGCACGCCTTCGATGTTGGTGCAGATGTGGTTCACAATCGGGCGGGTGAAGGCATACTGCGTGTCGGTGTCGATGTTCATCTTGATCACGCCGTATTCGAGCGTCTCGCGGATGTCGCTGAGGTCGGAGCCGGAACCGCCATGGAAAACGAGGTCCATGAATGCGCCTTCACCATGCTTTTCGACGACTGCCTTCTGGCCATCACGGAGGATGGTCGGCTTCAGCTTAACGGCACCGGGCTTGTAAGCGCCGTGGACGTTGCCAAAGGTCGCGGCGAAAATGAAGCGGCCAATCGGGTTGAGCGCCTCGTAAACTTCCACCATGTCTTCAGGGGTCGTGTAGAGCTTGTCAGCGGGCAGACCAGAGGTGTCGTGGCCGTCTTCTTCGCCACCGACGCAGCCGGCTTCAACTTCGAGGATGATGTCCAGCTCGGCGCATTCCTTGAGGAGCTTCTTGGAGATTTCCAGGTTCTCAGCCAACGATACGACGGAACCGTCGAACATGTGGGAGTTAAACAGCGGGCCCTTGCCCTCTGCCTTGCGCTGGCGGGAGGCTTCAAGCAGCGGCTTCAGGAAGCTATCAACCTTTTCCGGGTGGCAGTGGTCGGTGTGCAGGCCAACGAGCACGTCATACTTCTCGGCAAGGCGGTGGGTGGCTTCGGCGAGGATGATCGCGCCAAAGGCGGCGTCTGCTACGCTCAGACCGGACGCGAACTGGCCGCCGCCGGTGGAAACCTGGATGATGCCGTCGGACTTGGCGTCGGCAAAGGCCTTGAGCGCCGCGTTGATGGTCGTGATCGAAGTAACATTGACGGCCGGGTAGGCGTAATTGCCTTTCTGGGCGGCGTCGATCATCGCTTCGTACTGCTTCGGTGTTGCAACTGGCATGAGTGCTTTTGGTTTAGGTTTTTGCTGAAAGAAGCTGGGCAGCGTAAAGCGTGCCAAGGGGGAATCAATACCAATAAGGTCCTAACATTGTTATATTAGCGGAGCCTTATTCAGCAATGCCGCCGCTAATCGCCACCCAATCGTCACCAGAAAACACGCCATTTGCCTCCCCTGCCCCGATTCCTTTCTTGTGCGACCGGCGCGGCCCGTATTAAATAGTGGTGAGATTACCCTCATTTCGCAAACCACCAACCGCACCTACCATGATCGACCAGATCCAAGAATACCTAGGCGACGACGCCGACTCGCTGCTCAACCACGAATGCAAAACGATCTCCAAGGACCGCCTTCACCTGCCCGGTGGCGATTTTGTTGACCGTATTTTCGCCTCCTCCGACCGCAATCAGCGCGTGCTGAACAACCTCAACTGGCTCCTGCACACCGGTCGTTTGGCGGGCACGGGCTACCTGAGCATTCTGCCCGTCGATCAGGGCATCGAGCACAGCGGCGGCGCTTCATTTGCCAAAAACCCGGACTACTTCGACAGCGAAAACATCGTCAAGCTGGCCATCGAAGGCGGTTGCAACGCCGTCGCCTCCACCTATGGCGTGCTCGGCTCAGTGGCGCGTAAATACGCCCACAAGATTCCCTTTATCGTCAAAATCAACCACAACCAGCTGCTCTCCTACCCAAACCAGGCCGACCAGATTATGTTCGGCACGGTCGACCAAGCCTTCGACATGGGCGCGGTCGCCGTGGGTGCCACGATTTACTTCGGCTCCGAGGAGTCCAACCGCCAGATCATCGAAGTCTCCGAAGCCTTCCACCGCGCGCACGAGCTCGGTATGGCCACCATCCTCTGGTGCTACCTGCGCAACCCAGCCTTTAAAAAGGATGGGGTCGACTACCACGTCTCAGCCGACCTGACCGGACAGGCCAACCACCTGGGCGTCACGATCGAGGCGGACATTATCAAGCAGAAGCTCCCGGAAAACAATGGCGGCTACAAGGCGCTCAATACCGGCAACAGCAGCTACGGTAAGCTCGACGAGCGCATCTATACCGAGCTGACCACTGACCACCCGATCGACCTGACCCGCTATCAAATCGCCAATTGCTACATGGGCCGCCAGCCACTGATCAACTCCGGTGGTGCATCTGGCTCAAATGACTTTGGCGATGCCGTGAAGACCGCCGTGGTTAACAAACGCGCGGGCGGCGCGGGCCTCATTTCGGGACGCAAGGCCTTCCAGCGCCCCATGGCCGAAGGCGTAAAACTGCTGAACGCGATTCAGGACGTCTACCTGTGTAAAGAGGTAACGGTGGCCTAAAACCGCAAAATTCTTCGTAGTAATCAAAGATGAACCGCCGATCCAAACTGGGTCGGCGGTTTTTATTACCCACGGCACGATACGGGGTCCAATAACCGATTAGGCAAATACTTGAACTGCCCTATCGTCTTTTTGCCAGTGTAGTCGCTGCTATAGGTCAGACTCCAATGCCGGCATATTCTATTGTCTGAATCCGTTTCTCATAATCTCCAAATCCATCCATACATCTTACAATCTACTTTAAAAAGAGCATTAATACCTAATCCTAATCAATTACTAAATGTATGATTAATGGAATATTAATCCTCATTGACATTAGGCTGCAAACTGCACATGTTAGTAGGGTGAAAAGCTCAATTCTACTACTTAGCTGCCTCCTGACAGCACATATTTCTCAGGGTATCGTGATCATCAAGGCCTACGAGGATGGCGGCAACGTCGTCTTTGAAGGTAATGGCTCGCTCGATATGACGGGCGCTGTATACGTTGACACAGTCTCCACCGGGACGCTCCGAGTCAGACCAAACGCTGCGCAATTTCAAAGCTTGGGTCAGGCACCCGGCAGCCCCAATGTTGACCGCTACTCATTGGCAGGTCCCAGCGCGCCCGGCGCATTTGGCACCGGCGGCACGGCGGTCACCACTGGCACGCCCACCGGTGACAACTTCGGCTTGCGTAACAATGGTTTCTGGGTTCCCGAAGGCTATTCCAGCAATGACCCCATATCCTTTACCGCCACCTTCACCGGCGTGGACTTCAGCCCGGCCAGCCTTGGCATGACCCGTGGCACCAGCTACACTTGGACGCTGGATAGCGGCGATACCATTGTGCTGAATGTCATCCCAGAGCCCACGACTTACATTGCCGTTGGTGGATTCGCCGCCCTGGCCTTCTTCGTGTGGCGCCGCCGGAAATCCGCTACAGCGACCAAGTCAGCTACCGCCTAACGGCCTCGCAACAAACTTTAGAACGAAACAACCGCTGGCGTTCCTGCCAGCGGTTGTTTTTTTTAAAACTTGCGAAAGTTTGGACGAATGCGCCCTAAACTAGAAAGCGTAGCTCAGGCTAAACTTGCCGTATACAGTGTCTTCGGGGCCCATATCGATATTCGCGAAACCAGTGGTGCCGTCATTGTTCGCGGTGTAGCTAACGCCGAGGCCGACCTTTGCATTCTTGAATGGCGTCCAGTTGATCTCCAGTGAGGTCAACACATAGGCATAACCATTCTGCCATTTGCCACCAGCAGGCGGTCCGCTATCGCCGAAGTAAGAATTCGCGTTCAGGTAACCGGCGCGGGCCTCGGCAAAGAGATCCCAATTCTCGGCTAAATTCCACTTTTCGGAAACGCCAAACACGCCCTGAACCTGCTCCAGTTGGGTGTCGTAAACGAAATAAGCCGCTGGTTGCAGCATGAAGTCACCAATGAATCCGAGGTATAACTTACTGCGATACCAAGAACCAAAACCGTTGGGCTGACCTTCACCGAAGCTATTTTTATCGTAGAGGCCAAAACCGCCGCCGACATCAATGTCGATATTCTCCATCAGGTGGTATTTCCAGCCGCCGACGCCATTGAATTGCTTCGCGTATTGGCTATCGAAAGGTAATACGCCGGAGAAGGTGCCATAACCATCACCGCCGAACAGTGGGCCGCTGGTGGAGAAGCTGGGCACAATCGTGTCGCGCGCGATGCGCTTACCCACTGAGGCGTAGGAGGTATAATACGTCACACTCGGGACATATTGGTGATCAGCGGGATCGCCCATAATACGCTCACCGTTGAAGCTGATGAAGCTGTCCCAGGCTTCGGTGTTGACCTTGAGCGGTTCACTGGGAGCGGCCGATGCGTAGTCGTTCGCGGGTTGGCCGTCCTGCGCCATGAGCGCAGTGGCTGCGGTGACGTAAAGTATTGAGGCGGAGAGAGGTTTTATTAGCATGCGATTCATCAAATTGCTTTTACCGCTCGAAGCAATCTTGTTTCAGCCTCACTTTCCTCAATGTCCCCTCCCTGTTTCAGTCAACTCTTCACGATTGGCCTAACTGCCATACTGTGCGCCCTCAGCATTCCGTTAAATGCTGCCCTGGAAGCATTTACCCACACGGCAACGGCTGAAAACACCACTGCGAACGCCACCACACTGGACCACGCTACGACCAACGACCGCCCACAGCATTTACTCCTGATTACCGGTAATCTCGGCGAGTTGAACCCCCACCATCTGCGCGCGCGCTACGATACCGTTTCCGATCGCTGGCAGGTTATCAATGAGGACGGTGCCCCCATGACGCTCGGCGCAAAGTTCAACGTCCTCGCGGTCGACCCGGCCTCCAAGCATGCCTTCCGCGTGACCGCTTCGTCGAAGAATCGCACGCGGGGAGGCATCATGGTTTCCCACCCGGCGAGCGATTTCAACCCCACCGCCCGGCTGTTTGTCACGACTCAGGATTCCGAAACACCGCCCATGGGAGCGCTCAGCACAAGCTACAACGGCGTTTACTGGATCATCCAGCGTGAAGACGGCCAGCCGATTCCCGATGGTGCACGCTTTAACGTGATCGCAGTTCAGGAGGGCAAAACCGAGTCCCTGGGCATGACCCCATTTAAGGCCTTTGCCGACACCCACACGATCGACATTGGCAACACCCGCAACAACGCCACCGCGATCAAATACATCGACTCGCAGGCCAAGCTTTTTGTGTTCCGCTACCGCACCGGCCCGGGCGAAAACGCGGCGGCTCCCGTGCTCCGCTACGATGGCTCCGATTGGCAAATCCTTCACCACGACTACTCCCCCCTTGAGCGACACGAAGTCTTCAACTGCCTCCACATCACCCCGTCTTACGCCGCCACGGAAAGAGTGGACGCGGGTAATCTAAACATCGGTTGGCTCATCATCGACAATCGGGCCAGCTATGCCGCGCGTTTAAAGTTGGACTTTCTGCTCGAAAACACGCCCCGCAGTCTTTCGACACCGGTCCTGCAACCCGGAAGCAAAATCAGTATCCGTGTACCCGAACGCGCCGTAGAGCTAAAGCTGACCGGAGACATCACCGATGGGAAAACCATCCAAAGCCCGATCAATGAACGATTCGATGCCATCCCCAATGCGACCCTCCGATTCAGCGGCGACTTACAGGCACCCAAATGGGAGCTGGTGGAATAACCCGCGTTTAAAATCACCTCCGCTTCTCGGTGAATATTGAAAAAGTAGAAGGCCGCGACTCTAAGTGAATCGCGGCCTTCTGGAGGGGAGGGTTGGGAAGAAACTAACGCCCAAACAGGTATTCCATTAGTTGAGAAGCCGCTTGATGCACCACCTGATCCTTCTGATAGAAAGTCCAGGCGATACCAAGTACTACTAGCATGAAAATCGCCGCGCTACCACATAACCAACGCCAGAAGACGTCTTTGCGAATGCGATGACCATTGATATTGATATGAACGGAATTGCGGCGGCGAATGTAAGACATGAGAGGGGGAATTGAGATTAACTGGGGAACCAAGGAAATCTAAGTGTTAGGCCTTAGGTTGGGGTGTCGATTCTTAACGGTATTGTAACCTAATCAGGACACTACACTACCCTCAATTTTGAGGGCATTTCAACAATAAAATCGATGCAAAGCGGTCTAATTAGTGTAAATAATTCACACAATCGTTTAATCTGAATAAGGCATTAAGCCTACATTAAGCTTGGCGCAATGCTTCGAGCTGCGACTCAAAGGCCGCCGGTCTTTCCGCCTCGATGACCAGGCTCTCTCCCGTCTCGGGGTGCGGGAGCTCGAGCCGCGCGGCGTGCAGATAAATGTCCGTCGCCTTACGCTCCCCTGCCCTGGGCTGATAGCCGTAGATTTTATCACCTAACAAAGGCATTCCCAGGTGGCCCATGTGCACGCGGATCTGATGCGTGCGCCCGGTGTGAATCCGGCAATGCACGAGGCAATGGTGGTGGCTCAGCCGCTCGACGACCTGCCAATCCGTGTGCGCGGGCCTGCCATCCTCACGCACGGCCATGCGCGTGCGGTAAAAAGGATCGCGCTCAACCGGCTCCAGTATACTCCCCGCCTCCAGCTGTGGTGAGCCCGCGACAATGGCAAAATACTCCTTCTTGGTCGCCCGCTCGGCGAAGGCCTTAACCAGGTTATAGTAGGCCTCGTCGGTTTTGGCAAAAACGATGACGCCCGTGGTCGGCTTGTCGAGCCGGTGGACCACGCCAGGGCGGTCCTCGCCGCCAGCTTGCGCCAGCTTACCGCCAGTGTGGTGGAGCAGCGCGTGGCAGAGCGTCGGTGGCTCCACCGCAGCACCGGGGTGGGTCACGATACCCGCCGGCTTATTGATCGCCACCAGGTGCTCGTCCTCAAACAGCACTTCCAGCGGATATTCAATCGGCGTGACCTTGGTCGACGGCGGCTCCGGCAGGAAAACCTTGAGCACATCGCCCTCGGCCACCTTTACCTTGCCCGCCGTCGGCGAGTCATTGAGCGAAACCTTGCGCTCATCGAACAGGACTTTGAGCCTCTGTCGGCTCCAATCGGGCAAGGCACGGGCTAGCGCCTTATCGGCGCGGCCACCGGCATCCTCCGGGCTGGCGGTGATTTCCACCCATTCGCCCGGAGGCTGCGTATCGTTTTCCAAAGCTTACATTCCTTTCTTACGCAGTTCGACTTCGAGCGCGGTCTGGAACTCCATGATGTCGTCTTCGGACGGGCGATAGCCGGGCGTCGGCCCGGGGATCAAGCCCAGTTGGCCCATCTGATCGACTTGCCAGCCCATGCTCTCTCCGTCGGAGAAAGTCACGGTGCCGCTGACCATCGCTCCGGGGCGCTGAACCGGGTCGACCTCGACCTTCACTTGGCCACTGCCCGACGGCCCGTCGTCCACCAGGCTCGCCTCGGCGTCAACGGCCGGTTTGTCGTTCGCAGTCGCGTCCAGATCGGCCTTGGGGGCGTTCTTGTCCACGAGGTCCAACTCGAGATCATCCACGAGGAAGCGAACTTCCATGTAGGTCATCTGCGCGCCAAACTCGCTCTCGAGCTTGCGCTGAATTTCCGCCAGGCCTTCGCCTGCGGCAACCCATTGGGAAACCTGCTGTTTCTGTTCGTCCGTTAAATCCATGATCGTGTCAGTGAAACATTCCCACCCCGCGAATCAACAGCAATCCGCAGTTTCCCCATAACTCAGGCCTGCGTGTCCAGCTCCGGCCAGCGTGCGAGCTTGCGGTGGAGCGTCCGGCGGGAGATGCCCATGAGCTGCGCGGCCTTGGTGCGATTGCCATGGGCTTCCTGCAAAGCGCGGCGGAGCAGTCGCTTTTCGCTTTCTTCTTTGGAAAGGGGTGGCGTTGCCTCGCTGGTGAAAGCCGCGCCCTTCCCTGCTCCGTCCGTTGCACGTGCGGCAGCTTCGCCACTGCCCAGGAACCGCGGGTCCAGATCGTATTCCGTAATCTCTCCGCCGCGCTTCATCACCACGACGTTCTCGCAGAAGTTGCGCAGCTCGCGAATGTTGCCGGGCCACTTGTAGCCCTGCAGCGCCTTCATCGCGGACGAGGCCAGGCGCGGTGCGGGCAGGCTATTCTCCTCGGCGAACTGGTGGATAAAGTGATCGAGTAGCAGCGGGATGTCGTCATTGCGCACCCGCAGCGGCGGCAAGGTTAACGGCACCACGCTGAGGCGGAAGTAAAGGTCCTCGCGGAATTTGCCCGCATCGACCTCGGCGCGCAGGTCGCGGTTGGTCGCGCAAACCAGGCGCACGTCTACCGGGATCGGCTTCATGCTGCCAAGGCGCTCCACGGTGCGCGTCTCCAGAAAACGCAGCAGCTTTACCTGGGTCTGCGCGTCGATTTCGCCAATTTCGTCCAAGAAAAGCGTCCCGCCATCGGCTGCCTCGAAGCGCCCGATGCGCCGCTCATTCGCCCCCGTAAAGGCACCCTTCTCGTGGCCAAACAGTTCGCTTTCCAGCAGGTTCGCCGGAATCGCGGCGCAGTGCACCGGCACAAACGGGCCCCGGCTACGCGGGCTGTTTTGGTGGACCATTTGCGCGACGAGCTCCTTACCTGTGCCAGTCTCGCCGTAGAGCATCACGGTGGCCTTGGTCGGGGCGACCTGCTTGACCTCTTCCAGCACCTGCTGCAGCGGCGCGCTGTTGCCGATGATGCCTTTAAAGCTGAATTTGCGGTCCAGCCGCTCGTGCAGCTCCACATTTTCCTGCTCCATCTTGCGCCCCTTGATCGCGCGCTTAATGACGATTTCCAGCTTCTCAAGATTCAGCGGCTTAGTGACGAAATCATAGGCACCGCGCTTCATCGCTTCGACCGCAGTTTCCACATTACCATAGGCCGTCATCATGATAACGATCGGGCGGTAAGCCATGCCCACAGCCTTGTCGATGACCTTGAGGCCGCTTTGCCCGGCCATGCGTAAGTCGGTCAGCACGACGGTAAACTCGTCCGCATCGAGCAGGCGAAAAGCCTCCTCGGCATCCCGCGCCACGGATACTTCGTAGTCGTCTTCAAACGCCGCCATAAGGCCGTCACGCGTGTGCTTCTCGTCGTCGACGATGAGGAGGCTGTGCAACATAGCGAGTAATCTGCCAAACTTCGCCCCCCGGCGCAAAGGCAAAATAGCGCCATATTGACCCTATCAGACTCCGGGAGCAGATACCTCGCTCACCGCCCGTCTCACAGCCGCCCCAACGGCATCAAAGCATATAAATGCTGAGAAAATCAATTTTGCCATACACTGAGGATGGACATCAAACTCTATCCAAAGAATTCCATTCAGTAGCGCCAACGGCGCGGCTCGCATACTAGCCTAGGGCAAAGGTTGCTCAGCAACCGTAGTCCTAGGTAATTAAGGTAATTACAAGATGGAGCGCCAACGGCGCGGCGGCATCATCACAATGCACCACCTTCACCCCCAGACATACTTTTCATCGAATGCCAGCCCATACTTGCGCAACAACCGTCGATACTCATCCTGAAATGTTTCTCTACGATGATGCTCTTTTTGGTCATTGATGTATTCGATCAATGAAGGCAAGTGGCTTGGGCTAATTGAAAACACCCCATAACCGCGCTGCCAGGCGAAATTTGCATACTGCTCTCCTTGAGTTTTGATCCATCGGGACGACTCCGTCTTCACATGCTCAATCCACACGCTCTGGGAAACTTCACGTGCTAAACCCACCGCAAAATGAACATGGTCTTCCACACCACCAACACGAAAAGTTACGCAATTTAAACCACGGGATATTGATGCCAAGTAGGCGTGAAATGCTTCCATGACACCATCATCGATATACGGGTACCGATCCTTTGTCGAAAAGACGAAATGCACCAATACAGAGCTAAGAGATTGCGGCATATTCCACGTAGCATGCGACCGCACCGTTGGCGCTCAATTCATATTTCTAAACAAATTTACCTAGGCCTCCAGTTGCTTCGCAACCTTCGGCCTAGGCTAATATGCAATCGCACCTTTGGCGCTACCGATCGGCATCTAGGCAAATAGCGGAACGATTGCCCTATCTACTAGCCATACACCGATATTCAGTTTCAAACATTTCGCGAAAACCTCGCCTAGATATGTAGTTCGGAATCACAGCCGCCCCAACGGCATCAGCTTGGCACCGGCGGGGTTGAGCTGCTCATTGTGCGCGTCAGTTTGGGGGTCGTAGGCGCGGAGGAGGTTCCAGAACTTGCTTGAGTGGTTCATCTGCTGGACGTGCGCGAGCTCGTGGTAAATGACGTGGTCCTGCAGGTTGGCGCGCAGAAGCACCAACCGCCAGTTGAGCGAGATCGTGCCGCTGCTGGAGCAGCTGCCCCAACGCGTGGCCTGGTTGCGCACGCTGACGCGCTTGATGCGGGCACCGACTTGATTGGCCAACTCCATAGTGCGCTTTTCAATAACTTCTTGCGCGAAGGTACGGACCAGCGCGATCAGGTTTTCCTCGACGTCTCCCTCGGCGCGGATGCGGAGCTCCACCTCGTCGTTGTCGGTCGAATAAACATAGAACGGCTTGGCGCGGGTAAAGCCCTGGCTCAGGCGCAGCGCCTTGCCCATGGCGTAGAGCCGCGGGTGCGTCTCCAAATAATCCTTGAGCGAGGTGCGTGTCGGGTGCTCGCTGAGGTTGCGCATCAGCCAGTCGCCCTGACTCCGGAGAAACTCCAGCGCCTCGACAAACGCACAGCGCCACGGCACGGAAAGCAGCGCGTGGTTGTGCCGCCCGATGCTCAGCCGTATGTAACGCGCCCGCCGGGAGCGGCGGATCTCGTAGGGCACCATCAGGGCGCCTTGGCTGGTATCAACTTCAACCAGCCGGAGACTGTTCTGCTTCTGTGACACGTTCGGCAATGGCGCGCTGCGTCTCACTGGCGTGGCGGCGAAGCGCGGACTCGGGATCAATGCCTGCCTTGCGGCAAGCGGCGGCAAGCTCAAAGAGCGCGCGTCCGGCGTGCTCCTCGGTCAGACCATCGGCCAATTCATTAACGGCGGCCGTGGAAAATTCATCAGCGACGGGCAGCTCTTTCTTGTCGATCTGCTTGTAAACATTGAGCGCATAGCGCAGCGCGGGCAGTTGGGGCGGCAGGTGTTTGAACGGGCCGTCTTCCAGCGGACGCAGGCCGTTCTTCTTTTCCTCCTCCTTAATCTCCTCCCACTTTTTCAGGACGGCGTCGGAGTCCTTCAAATCCAGATCACCGAAGACATGCGGGTGGCGGCGCACGAGTTTTTCGTTAATATCAGCCGCGACCTGATCGAAGGTAAAGCGCCCCTCCTCCTCAGCCATCTGCGTGTGCATGATCACCTGCAGCAGCACGTCGCCGAGCTCTTCCTGCATGTGCTCGTAGTCGAGGCGGTCGATGGTATCGAGCAGCTCGGCGCACTCCTCCACGAGGCAATCGCAGAGCGTCTGGTGCGTCTGCTCAATGTCCCACGGGCAACCGCCCGGCCCGCGCAGGCGGGAAACTGTTTCGCGTAAATCGTCGATCGAAGCCATATTTGCTCAACTTCATAAGCTAAGCTTTGCATCGCCACAACCCCGTTTTTCGCGGGAAAAGCCAACTTCACGACCAAGCCTTTTCCCCCTGCGGCATCATCCGGAGTTTGGCTATGCCTTTCGCGGCAGTTTGCCCATAGGTTTCGTGACAGTTTCCTATACCTTTCGTGACAGTTTAACTATGGGCAAACTGTCGTGAAACCCAGGTGTATTGTGGCTGTTTGACTATAGTCATCGTGTCACGAAACCTATGGGCAAACTCCGGCGAACATTCCGCAAAGCAGTTATTGAAATCCATTCTCAACCGCACACACTGCCCAGCATGCAAAAGATGACTCCTATTTCGTGGCCCTATTTTATGCTTTCGCTGCTCGCCGTGGCACTGCTCACCGGTTGCGCGACCAGCAGCCAACCAGCAGCCAAAGCGCCGGGGCCAGACTGGGTGATCTACGACGCCAAAACCGGCACGCCGGTGAACTGGATTGCCATGAGCAACGGCGTCCTTGCGGCCGACGTCATTCTCTGGGGAGAGCAACATAACGACGTCATTGGCCACCACTTGGAGCAGCGACTGGCCAGCGACCTCCTCAGCGCGCACCCCGATGCCGCCATTGCGATGGAAATGCTGGAGCGCCACGAGCAGGTGTGGATCGACCTCTACCTCGACGGCCAAATCGAGACCGCCACGCTGATCGAGCTCACCAACTCGGCCAACTGGGGCGGCGGCAAAAACACCTGGTCTGCATGGTATCAGCCCATCATCGACGCTGCCAAAAAACAGCGCCCGCACGGTGCCGCCGTCATCGCCGCCAATGCCCCGCGCGAATACGCCCGCGCCGCCCGCCTGGAGAATTACGAAACCTTGCAAGCCGCGATCAACGCACACCAACCACCCTTCGCCGTCGTGCCCGATGAGTCCGTCAACGACCAAGCTTACCACGACCGCTTTGTCGGCATGATGACCGGCCATGGCCATGGTCACGGCGAGGCTCCGCAGATTGACGCCCAGGCCTTCCTTCGTGCCCAGCGCGTGTGGGACGCCACCATGGCCAACGCTGTCGTCACCGCCAAGGAGTCACACAGCAAGGTCCTCCTCTTCATCGGCGACTTCCACATCGCCAACCTCGGCGGCACCCTGCAACGCATCAAGCACCAGGCACCAAGCCTCCAAGTGGCGACCATCAGCGCCGTCGCCCAAGCCGACCCCGAGCAATGGAACCCCGACGACGCCACCCGCGCCGATTACGTGATCTACACGGCCAAACCCGTCACCCCGGATGGGATGACGATGGTGGAGTAGCCAGCGTTGATAGGAAATTCACAGCCCATTGCTTTGCCAACAAGCTGCCCCAACGGGGCAAATATTAATCCTTCAACGGAATCCCATACGGGCCGTCCTTCAGATAAGCCACGCGGAGGGGTTCGTCGCCATCGTGCCGGGCGAACAGTTTGGCCAGCGCTTTCTTGAACAGCTCGGGGATCAGTTTTTCAGGATCAGCGCCGGTGGTGTCCACGTCAGCCAGCGCGGCGAGACGTTCACCGGCGCAGACGCGGTAATCCGCCTCGGTGAACTGCGGGCTGTAGTAATGAAAGTGATCCAGCGGAATCTTCTTAAAGAGCCGCGCCCACATCTGCACCTGCCACTGCTCGGGGATGAATTTCCAGTCCGGCGACAGCAGCGTACGCTCCAGCGCGTCGGGGCCGCTGAGCTTGAGAATCTGCAACACCGTCCGGTAAGCCAGGCTGCCGACGACGTCTGTGTCCGTCGTGTCCGCAACCATCAGCACATGCCCGCCGGGCTTGACGATGCGCGCGGCGACGGTGCCTGCCTTCGCGGCTTGATAGTGGTTGATGCCGACGAAGCCCGCGTGCGTGAGCACTACGTCGTATTCGCCGGACCACGGCACAGCGGTGTAGGTTTTTAAATGCTCTACGGCGGCCTCGTGTGCATCTTTCAGGTGGCCCGCAAAGACACCCGTCAGGTTAAACTCGTGGTCGAGGGTGACGTTAACAATGAAGTCCGCCCCGGCCTTGCTCGCGACTTCAAACGACTCCTCGTGGCAAGGGTTGCCCGCGAGCTTGAGATCGGTCGTGTTGGGGTCGGCCATCATTGGCGCGCCATGGAACACAAACGTGCTCGCCTCCCCGATAATGCCCGGGCAAATCGACTTACGCCCGCCCGAGGCCCCGGCCATGAAATGGCTCTCCACGAGGCCGGTTAAAATCTTGATGTCCGCGTCGAGGTAACGTCGGTTGATATACGTCTCGCTGCCGCGCCGGGTCTTGCCGAGGTAGGTCAGGTATTCCGTTTCCTGGCAGTCGTGGTTGATCACGCGCACACCGGCCTCGAGCACACGTGCATCGATCATCCAGCCGATCTCGTCCTTGGTTAGCCCGCGGTGCATGCCCGTGGCGACGAGCACCATGATCTTCTCCGCTCGGACCTCCTGCTTGAGCAAGCGCTCCACAATCGGCCATAGGATGCCGGACTCGCCACGATACGGCACGGGCCGGGTGTTGTCGGAAATCACGATCACCGCGGACGGGTCTTTGCCCAGCGACTTCTTGTGCGCAATGACGGCATCGAGCCCCGGGCTGCCAATGGCGTTGTCCAGCGCATCCTGTACGGCTTGTCCCGGGTTCTCCAGCGCCACCGGCGTCCCCATCGAGAGCACCTCAACATTCTCCGGAAAGTTGAGGGCAATATTCTTTGCGCCAAAGGGCAGATGCACGGGCTGGAGGGTATTCATGACGAAATATTCAATCGCATGGTCCATGGGCGTCAATCCGCTTCAAGCGCAAAGCCTTGCTAATTAACATCGGCTAATCTACACGAGAATCCGCGCTATCATGAAATGCATTCGCCATCCCATTGCTGCCTATCGGCGGGCTCACCAGTTGCTCTGGAAAATGCAGTTCTGGAAAATACTAGTTTGGCCAGTGTTGATCTCCATAGCGCTGACGGTGCTGCTGTTTGTGGGCTACCTGGCGATGGGTAATTGGTTGTTCAGCGAGGTTGAAGCCTTCTTCTTTGGCGAAGAGCAACTGCCGGCCTGGCTGCGGGCGATTTTTTGGCTGCTGCTGGTGGTCCAGTTTTCAGGGCCACTGTATGTGGCGTTTCGCGGCTTGGTCCTGATTTGCTACGGGCCGTTTCTCGACACGCTTTCGACCAAGATCGAGCGCGCGGAACAGGGCAAAGTCATGGAAACCGAGCGCACGCTGTGGGAGTCCATCCAGCGCCCGCTGCTGATGTTTATCTGGACCTTTTCCGCGTCAATTGGCGTGCTGCTGGCGAGCGTCGCGCTCGGCTTTATGCCGCTGGTGGGTGTGTTGCTCGGCATGGTCATTCAGTTTCCCATTCAGATGTTTCTCAGCGGCGTCTCCTACATCGACCCGTATATGGACCGCGCGGGCTACACGCCAAGAGAGTCCTTTCGCGCCATCCGGCAGCACTTTGCGGGCTCGGCGATTTTCGCCATGCTCGGGCTGCTGATCCAGGCCATTCCGGTCGTCGGCTGGTTCGTTGGCCCGACGTATTCCGTGGTCGCCGGGGTGCTCTACGGCATCCGGATCGATAACGACAACACTGCCGCGCCTGCCACGGCACCAGAAACGATCGGCGAAAAGTAGCGCCTCCCGCCTTGCCAGCGGCACGGGAATGCGTTTCATTCGCAGGTTTTCATCATGGACAAACTTGCCGAGATCATGGCGCACAAGCGCCTCGAAATGGAACACCGCATCCGCCCGGTGCGCGAGAGCGAGCTTAGCCGCCTGGCGCGCAACCACACCGGCAAGACCTTTGCGGAGGCACTGCTCGCGCCAAAAGGGCTGGCCGTGATTGCGGAGATTAAGCGGCGCTCGCCGTCGGCTGGGCAAATCGCTGAGCTGCCCGACGCCACCGAGCAAGCCCGCAAGTATCACAACGCCGAGGTCGACTGCCTCTCCGTGCTGACCGATGAAAAATACTTTGGCGGCAGCCTGCAAGACCTGTGCAACGTCACGGATTTCCTCAGCGACCACCGCCGCGACATCCCCTGCCTGCGCAAGGATTTCTTCATCCACCCGGTGCAGATTGTCGAAGCCGCCGAGGCCGGCGCGAAGTGCATTTTAATCATCGTCCGCGCGCTGGAAGACGACGAGATCGACCGCCTTTACGACGCCGCCCAAGCCGCGGGACTAGACGCACTGTTTGAGGTCCACACCGAACGCGAGCTGGACCGCGCGCTCGAGTTCAGCCCAAAGATTGTCGGCGTGAACAACCGCGATCTCAGCCGTTTTGTGACCGATATCGGCATCTCTGAAAAGATCATTCCGCAAATGCCCGACGACGTCATCCCCGTCAGCGAAAGCGGCATCTTCAGCGGCGACGACGCAGCACGCGCCCGAGCTTGCGGTGCCAAAGCGATTCTCGTCGGCGAGGCCCTGATGAAACAGGACGATCCGACTGAGCTGGTGGAGGAGTTTCATTCGGCTTAGCCTTAGGCCGCCCAGAGGAGTGGTTGCATTTGCCAATGGCAAATCTGACGGTCCAGCAGGATGCTGGCGGCTTGTCAGGAGACTGCGCCCTACCTTTCCTACTGACCGCGATCAGCCCTGCTGAAAAGTACACCTGGTGAATAATTAGTTGCGGAGCTTGCAGGGCGCGCAACGGCTGCTTCTATCCGTTGGCCTCCCTGGGTTTATCATGGGATTTCCCGGCAGGAGGCTTATTGCTGAGGCTCTCATGCCAACATTAGCAGCAATTTCTCAAGAGCCGCGTAAGCCGCTCATTCCCACTCCGCGTCACCCGCTCGGCGGCAAAGCGCGAATCCTTTTAACCTCCGTCTTCGGGCCCTACGCGCAGGACGACGAATACGGCAGCCGCAAGCTGAACCCGATGGAGCTTTACCACAACCAGGTAACGCGCACGCAGGGGCCATTTTCGCTGCGCATGTTTCACCGCAGCTGGGGCATCATGATCATCCAGGCGAACATCCAGGCACCGTGCACACTGCTGGATTTCCCAGTCCAGGATCGCTTTATCGAAGAGATCAAAAACAACGAATACGACGTGATCGGCATCACCGCGATCACACCAAATATCCTCAAGGTAAAACACATGTGCAAGCTGATCCGGAAGCATCAGCCCAAGGCGACCATCGTCATCGGCGGGCACATTTCCAACATCCCGGATTTGCGCAAGCGTGTAGACGCCGACTTGATTTCCCGTGGTGACGGCGTGCGCTGGTTCCGCGAATACCTGGGCGAAGATCCCGACCGCCCCGTCAACCACCCTGCGACCTTATCCGGCTTCGGCGCACGCACTGCGGGATTGAGTTTAAACCCCAAGCCGGGCGACACCGCCGCGACCCTGATACCCTCAGTCGGTTGTCCGCTCGGCTGTAATTTCTGCTCTACGTCGGCCATGTTTGGCGGCAAGGGCAAGTTCATCAATTTCTACAATCAGGGCGATGAATTATTCGCCATCATGAGCCAGCTTTCCGAGCGCTTGCAGACGAATAGTTTCTTCGTGATGGACGAGAATTTCCTCTTTCACCGCAAGCGCGCACTGCGACTGCTGGAGCTGATCGAAGAGCACGACAAGGCGTGGTCACTGTACGTCTTTGCCTCGGCGAACATCCTGCGCAGCTACAAGATCGAGCAGCTCGTGCGCCTCGGCATCAGCTGGGTATGGATGGGCATCGAAGGGCGCAACAGCCAGTATAAAAAGACCAAGGGCATCGACACCTTCGAGCTCGTCAAAGAGCTGCAGTCGCACGGCATCCGCGTCCTGGGGTCGACCATCATCGGTCTGGAAGAACACACCCCGGAAAACCTGCCCGCCGCCCTCGACTACGCCGCCGCGCACGATACGGACTTCCACCAGTTCATGCTCTACACGCCGATCCCCGGCACCGCGCTTCACCGCCAGCTCACCAGCGAAGGCCGCATGAAGGACGAGAGCACGTTCAATCCGGCTGATATCCACGGGCAACTGGAGTTCAATTACCACCACCCAAGCATCCCCGCCGGCTCGGAAGGAGACTGGGTCATCCGCGCATTTAACCACGACTTCGCTGTCAACGGCCCGAGCATCCTGCGCATCGCGCGCACCACACTGGCGGGCTGGAAGCGCTACGCCGAGCACGCAGACCAGCGCATCGTGCGCCGTTTCAAGCAGGAGGCCTCCAGCCTGGCCACGACTTACCCGCCCGTCATCAAGGCGGCGATCAAGCACTTCAAGGGCAATGTCGAGGTGCAGGATCGCCTGCGCGCCTTGCTCAAGGATTTGCAGGATACGTTTGGGTTGAAGGCGCGCTTGTCCGGCTTGGCCAGCCCGTATGTTTCCCACCTGATTAAAGCAGAGGCCAAGCGGTTGGCCAGCGGCTGGACCTACGAACCGCCCACCTTCTACGAGCGCAACGAATACCACGACAACGCCAAGATCCCGCTCTGCAATTTTGCAAAGCCGTTGTGTAACGCGGTGACAGCCTAAACAGAAAAATGCTCGCCTGACATGGCGTGGCGCTGCTGAATGCCGTCATGCCATTGTCGCCTTCAGAAACGCGCACCCTGCTCGAAAGCCTCGGGCATCGGCCCAATAAACGCCTCGGCCAGAACTTTCTGGTCGATGGCAACATCGTGCGCAAGTCCCTGGAGCTGGCTAACGTCCAAGCCGGCGACAAAGTCGTCGAGGTCGGGCCCGGGCTCGGCACCCTATCTGCCGCGCTGTTGGCTGCCGGTGCCGAAGTGTGGGCGGTCGAGTTTGACCAGCGTCTGCATGCCAACCTCGACGCGACACTCGCCCAGGAAAACCCGGAGCAATTCCACCTACTGCATGGCGACGCCGTGGACCACCCGCGCGCAGACTTTGCATTGCAAAGTAATTTCAAGATCGTCGCCAACTTACCCTACGCGATCTCCACTCCCTGGATGGAAAAGGTCCTCGCCGGTCCCCTGCCCGACTGCATGGTGCTGATGCTGCAAAAAGAAGCCGCCGACCGCTTTACCGCCGCGCCCGGACAAAAGAACTACGGCGCGATATCTATTTTTATCGAGGCGGCCTACCAGCGTAAACCCGGGCATAAAGTATCGCGGCAATGTTTTTACCCGGCACCGGATGTCGACTCCACATTGCTTCATTTGGAGCGGCTGCCCGATGCGTTTCATTTCAACCGCGCGCAACGCGAAACCATCCGCAGCATTTTTACCCAGCGCCGCAAGCAGATCGGCAGCCTGGTGAACAAGCACCCCCGCAGCAACGAGCTAAAGCCCTGGCTCGCCGAACTCGCGCAAATGGAGATCCCCGAGACAACTCGCCCTGAGGCCATACCGCTTGAAGGCTGGCGAAAATTACCAAGTCTGGCTCAGGATTAAACAGGTGGCGACGGCGCGGCCTTAACTTTGTCCTGCAAAGTTTCCCCATCCACCCACTCGGGGCGAATGATCGTCTCCAAATAATTCTTATGCGGGCCCCGAATGCCGCGCCGCAGCATTTGCTCGATCAAATCAAGCGCGTGGTCGGCCATCACCTGCATACTCGCACGCCAACCACACACCGGAGCCTCGGCATCTTGCAGCGTCACGAACGCCACATCCTCCGGGACTGATAAGCCGCGAGCGGCCAACCAGTCCAAATGCCATGAACCATACCCCACAACAACATCCGGTTGATACTTCTTTAACCAACGCAAAAAGGATGCGCTACGCGCTTGCTTCTCTAGCGACACATCGCTGAACAAAGGGATGCGGCGCTCGCTTGGCACACCCTCGAGCAAGCCGGCTGAGACTTCGCCCATCACCCGCTCGTCCGGGTGAGTGTGATCGAATCGAGCCTTGATCAAGCCGATCCGCTGATAGCCTCGCTCAGTCAGCATATCCCACGTTCGCTCAAGCACCTCAGTGATGTCGTAGCGCACGATGTGGCAGGGAAATTCCTGCACCCGCCGATCATAGCTCACCAAGGCAAACCGCGACAGCGCCTCCACGTCCAGCGAAGTTTCCCAGGACAACGCTTCAAAAATCAGCGCGTCGTAGCCTCGATTGTAGAGCTTGTTCAGCAGGCTTTCAGCGGGGCCGTCATGCGTCAGATCAAAATGCTCGACTTGGAACCCCCGCAGTTTGCCAGCTTCTACCGTCGCACGAACGGCGGGTGTTTTGTAAGGCGCATAGCGTTGGTAATTCGTGAGCACCGCCACCTTAACCAGGCTATGGTTTCGACGTGCCCCGCTTTGCCGGAGCGAGGCAGCGGTCAAGTCCGGCCGATACCCCAAACGCTCAATCGCGGCCTCCACCTTTTGCCGCGTTTTTGCCGAAACGCTGCCCTGCCCGGAGGTGACTCTCGAAACCGTCGCCGTGCTCACGCCAGCCTCACGCGCGACCTCCTGAACGGTTAACCGCCCAGATTGATCCTCGGTATTTTTGCGTGAGCCCGCCATAATTGTAATCGATTACATTTCTGCCGATTTGCGCCAGCGTTTTCAATAGCTAAAGTAATCGCAAAGTTCACTCACCCCATTCAACAACCCAATAACCTCGATCAGTCCATGAAACTCACGATCCCATTTGCAATCCTTGCGGCTACCACCGCAGCGGCACAAGTCCAGATAGTCACCTATGATTTTGACGGTGGCGCGGCCGCGCCAACCACGATCACCAGCAACGCCAATGCGCTGGACTTTGAAGTAATCACCGACCCGGCGGGCCGCGGTGCCATTTCGTCCAGTAGCGATGCCGCTTACATCTTCGTGAATGCCACCGGCAGCACGCAAGCCGAAGCCTTGGACGGTGATAGCTACTTTACCTTTACGGTGAATGCCGACCCTGGTTTTCAGCTCGATCTTAGCTCCGTTGGCTTTAACTACGGCATGTATAAGAACGCCGGCGGAGCCATTGCTTACAATGTGTATTTGCAGTCCAGCGTTGACGGATTTGGCAGCACTCAGGCAATTCTGTTTAGCGAGGGCAACACCATTGTCGAAAACAGCACCCAAACCATCAGCAGCGGAGCTATTTCGCTCAGCGCCCCCGAGTATCAGGGACTGTCCTCGATCACTTTCCGCATTTCCTATTCGGATGATACGAACTCGACCAACAGCAACAACGTGCGAGTCGACAACGTAGTGCTGAACGGCAATGTATCGGTCATCCCAGAGCCAGGCCACTACGCCGCAGGCCTTGGTGCCATGGCCCTGCTTGGCCTCTGCTGGATCAAGCGCCGCCGCTAAACGCACGAGCGCAAATCGTTTTTTCTCATAACAGCAAACGCCTGGGTGGCGTCTGCTGTTATTTTTTGCCTACAGGAAATAACACTCCCAGCGTCAGCATTTTATACCTGACATAAAGCGATATGCTGATGCAATAACCCCCATCGTCATGAGCTTCGACCTGGCCCCCTTCCGTAAACCTCCTGTGCAGTTTCGCGGCGCTCCGTTTTGGGCGCTGAACCACGACTTGACCGACCATGATCGCCTGCGCGAGCAGATCGATGCGTTTGCCGAAATGGGCATGGGCGGCTATCATTTACACGTTCGCTTCGGTCTGAAAACGCCCTACATGAGCGAGGACTTCCTCGATGCGATCAAGGCAGCCCGCGAGCACGGTGCGAGCAAAGGGATGCTCAGCTACCTTTACGATGAAGACACCTGGCCGTCGGGCTTTGGCGGAGGTGTCGTCACACGCGAGCTGACGCATCGCCAGAACTGGATGGAGATCACCAAAGGCCGCCCGGCGCAGCCAGACTCCAAATATCGCAGTCCGGTGTGCGCTTACCGCATTGAGCAAGATGCGCAGGGCTACCTACTTGGCAGCAAACGCATTGACTACGCAGACGGCCGCGACGACGACTGGTTTCTCACACATGTCATCCAGGAGGATATGGACCGGCATAACGGCGGCTCGCATTTGGACATGCTGAGCCCAGCGGCGACGCAGGCCTTCATTGAGCACACGCACGAGGCTTATCTTAAAGCTTTTGGCGGAAAGTTTCCCGCCGACATTCCGTCGATCTTTACCGACGAACCCAGCATCGGCTTCAATACAAATTTACCCAATCCCTTCAGCGGTAAAGGCTCGCTGGCCTGGACCGGCGACCTGCCCGACACTTTCCGCGAAGCCTGGGGTGCCGAGCTGCTGGACATCTTACCGGAATTTTTCTGGCCGACGCCCGATGGCCCCAGCCCGTGGCGCTGGCGCTTGTGGGACCACCTTTCCGAGCGCTTCGCCGAGGCCTACAGTGACCAGCTTGGCGCGTGGTGTGAAAAGCACGGCATCGCCTCGACCGGCCACATGCTCAACGAAGATAACCTGCCCGGCCAAGTCAACAGCCTCGGCGAATGCATGCGGCACTATCGCGGCTTTCAACTGCCCGGCATCGACATACTTTGCGATGACTACAAGCCCGCCACCGCGAAGCAAGCCGTGAGTGTGGCGCGACAGGATGGCCGCCCCACCGTGATGAGCGAGCTCTATGGGGTGACCAATTGGGACTTCGATTTCGCCGGACATAAGACACAAGGTGACTGGCAGGCGGCACTCGGTATCAACCTGCGCATCCCCCACTTGGCGTGGCTCAGTATGGAGGGCCGCAGTAAGTTGGACTACCCCGCCGCCATTGGCCCGCAGTCGCCCTGGTACCAAGAGTATCGACTCGTTGAAGACCACTTTTCTCGCGTTGGTTGCGCGCTCTCGGCCGGCAAGGCCTTGGTCCGCATTGGCTACATCCACCCAGCTGAAAGCATCTGGCTCTGCCATGGCGTGCGCAGCCTGGAAGACTTTACCCGCAACCAGCACGAGGTGCGTTTTCAGCAAACGACCAACTGGCTGCTCGAGAGCTGCTTCGACTTCGATTACATCGCCGAGTCACTGCTCCCCACGCAGGAACGCGAGACCGAAGCCGCGCAATTACAGGTCGGCGAAATGGCCTACGATGTCATCTTGCTGGCCAACCTCGACTCGATCCGCCAAAGCACACTCGACAGCCTGAAGCGATTCACTGAGCGCGGCGGCATGGTGCTCATATTGGGTAGCCTTCCGGGATTCGTTAACGGCGAAAAAAGCTCCGCCGCCAAAGACATACTTTGCGATGCAAAGCTAATCAGCAATGATGTGCTTTCCCTGCGCGAGGCTCTGGAGCCGTGGCGCGAAATAGCCGTGCACACCGTTACGGATGGCCAGCCCATCAATTCGATCAATCACCAGATTAGGCAAGTCGGCGAAGAACGCATCGTTTATTGCTGCAACCGCCAGAAAAAGCGTCTGCAAAAACGCCCTTGGCCAATCCCTATTACCGAAGCCACCATCCGCTTGAAGGGGCATTGGCAAGTGCGAGAGCTCGACACCTCCACCGGCGAGGAAGTCGACTGCGCCTACTCTCAGCAAGGTCGCTGGACACTGGTTCCCTGGGATTTCCAACCGCAGTCGCACCGTCTGCTACGCCTGAGCCCTGGCTTCGGTGAGCACAAACTACCGACACCGCAATGGGACTACCTCCACGACCTGCCCGAGCCGCAAAGCGTGACCACCGAAGAGCCCAACTGCCTGCTACTCGACATGCCTGAGTGGCGCGTGGATGACGAACCGAGGCAACCCGCGCAAGACAGTCGCATGACGCAGATGCAGCTCGCCGACCGTTTCCACTGGCCTGAGATGCGCCAGCCCTACTCGATCACTGATCTCGGCGAGAGGCATCGCGTGACTCGTCGTTTTACTTTGCATTGCAAAGTGGACATCACCAACGCCCGCCTAATGTGCGAGCGTTTGGCAGAATCCAAACTTACTTTGGATGGCAAAGTATTGGTCCCCAAGGCCACCGGCTGGTGGGTCGACCGCGACTTGCCGACGATGGAGCTCCCGACGCTTTCCGCCGGCGACCACATTCTCGAAATCGAGCAAGAGCTACACGCCGTGGAGCGCTATCTGGAGTGGTGTTATTTGCTGGGAGACTTCGCCGTGGAGATTCGCGGTGCCCATGCCTTCTTAACGAACAACGAAAAGTTGTTCTGGGGCAATGTGGCATCGCAGGGGCTTCCCTTTTACGGCGGCAACCTCGACTACACCTGCGAGATCGACATTGCTGAAGCCGGTGACTACGCGCTGCGTTGCCCAACCTTCGCCGGGCACCTGCTGCGGATCTGGGTCGATGGCAAGGACCGCGGCCCGGTCCCCTTCGCCCCGTATCGCGCCACGCTCGGAACATTGAGCGCAGGCAAGCACACCGTGCGCATTCGCTGCTACGGCAACCGCCACAACACCTTTGGCGCGGTGCACAATAACTTGCCGGAATACGATTGGTTTGGCCCGCCGGCATGGCAGGTCCAAAACGAATGCCACAACCGCATTTGGCAACTCAAGCCGACGGGCATTCTACGCGCGCCGATGATAGAGCGACGAGGCTAACTGAAACCGAGTGGAAGGAAAATGTAGCACGGAGCGTCCTCGCTCCGCAAGCGGTGGCAATACATAAAATCATTCCGAAAGCATCACATTAGCGCAAAGAGCATCAACGAACTTACTAATGTAGTGCCTCAATCCTTGCGGAGCGAGGACGCTCCGCGCTACCTTTAATAAGTGGCAACAGCTTTAGTAAAAATAACGCTGTTGTGAATATAAAACCTACACCACCGCACCGCGATAGCTAAAGTCAAACAGTAGCTCGAACTCCCGTTGCTGGATTTGCTGGCAGCGCTGTTCATCGGTGACGCCCGTGCCCGTGCAGCGGGCCACTTCGTCGATGAAACCCTCCGCGGTGAAGCCGGGATATTCGTTGGCGAGTTTGGCCAGGACTGGGTGGCGTCCCACACTGCGAAACCAATACTTGCCATTGCCGTAGTCCGGCTCGCGACGGTGCATGATACCATGCCAAAAACTTCCGGTAGAGTTGTCGATGCCCTGGCTGATCGTGTGCGACTCATCCAGAAAATCGAGGCGTAGCAGCACGCCGCTAAGGCATGCCTTGGCCATCTCAGCATCGCGAACTTCTGCGTGCGCAAATGCGTGGTCGATTGTCAATTCGCCCAAGCGGGTACGCAGCGATTCATCGGGCTGGCCGGGACCGAGGTTGACGGGGTGCTTGATGCGTAGCCACTCGGCCAACACCGGGCCGTAATCGTCAGGGTTGAAGCTCATATCGTTAGCTAATGGCGGGTGCCCCGCTTAGTCAAACACGACGGTTTTGTTATTATAAACAAGAATGCGATGCTCGAGCTGCCAGCGAATCGCCTGGGCAAAGACCGCCTTTTCCAAATCCTTGCCGCGGCGGATTAAATCCTTGGGCCCATGACGATGCGTCACGCGAGCGACATCCTGCGCGATGATCGGCCCTTCGTCGAGGTCGGCCGTAGCGAAGTGCGCCGTCGCCCCGATCAATTTCACCCCCCGCTCGTAGGCTTGGTGGTAAGGACGCCCGCCCGCGAAAGCCGGCAAAAAGCTGTGGTGAATGTTAATCACCGGGCAGCCGATGTTGGCCAAAAAGTCTTCCGACAGGACTTGCATGTAGCGCGCCATGACCACCAGGTCCACCCCCGCCTCCTGCAGCAGGCGAATCTGCTCCTGCTCGGCACTGGCTTTGTTCGCTTGGGTCACCGGCACGTGGTGAAACGGCAACCCGTAGGACGCCGCGGCCTCGGCCATGTCGGGGTGGTTTGACACCACGACGACTGCCTTGCCCGGGAACTCACCCGACTTGAACCGTAGCGCGATGTCGTGAAAGCAGTGGTCTATCTTGGATACCATGATGCCGACGCGCTGCTGCTCAATGCCCAGCGACACATTACAGCTCATGCCAAGCTCGGTCTCGGCATATTGTTTGAAGGCCTGGCTCTCGGCCTCGGCATGGTGGTCTTCAGCCGGGTTCCATACCAGGCGTTGGAAGAATACATTGGCAGCGTCGTCGCGGTGCTGGTCGGCATGGCGAATGTTACCACTGCGCGCATAAATCCAGCTGGAGACATTGGCGACGATACCAGGCTGATCGGGGCCGAACAACAAGGCGGTGATTTGACGGTCTAAGGATGGAGCGCTCATGCGGAGATTTACCGCAATAAAAGCCATCCGACCGACGGCTTAAAGCCTTTTATCGCGACGATTGCGGCGACTGCCCAACCTGAGAAAGCGGTCTTATTTAGGAGAAGTTACCCAAATATCGCGAATTCTGTAAAGGGAGTGTAAAGGAATCGCGGCGCATTGCTCGCGGTGGCCCGCATTGCCCTGAGTATGCCCCTGCCTGAAAATGGGAGAACCCCCCACAACTCCAAATATGAATCTGTAAGGCAGTGAATACTGCCTGCATGGACGCGATTCGTCTAGTTTATTACTAGTCAGTTAACCCAATCGCGTCATGAAAAATGTATATTACTACGCTCGCCTCTTACGGGGCTTCTACATGGCCCTCTTTGTATTGGCGGCCACTTTAACATCCGCAAATGCCGAATCCGGCGTTTCCGTTTCCAATCCTGAAGGCCAGGTAATCGGCGTGCTCGTCGAACCGCTGCGCAGCAACGCCAAAGTCGCGCCCACGGTGATGATCAGGCTCCACGACGGCAGCGTCCAGGCCACCAACGCCAGTGCGCTCACCCGCAATAACCAAGGCTACGTGCTTAACCACGCCGAGACACCTGCCAGCGAAACCGATGCCGCCAAAGACGCCGCCTTCGAGGTGCGCTCCATGACGATGGCCATGATCATGCAGTCCCATGAAGATGTAAAACTGCTCAGTCAAATCTCGGACATGACCTACAGCGTCAACGACAACAAACTCTACCTGGCGGGCTCGCTAAGCAGCACGCGCGACCTTGAGCGCCTGCTCAATGTAACCGCTGATCTGTGCGAGTTCGAAATCGTGCCCAACATCAAAATCGGCGCCTAAAGGGAGCACTGCGACAACCATTTACCTGACCGCTATTCGCGCAGGGCCCACGCGGCCCTGCGCTTTTTTGTGCACTAAAAGAATTGACACAGTGAACATTAATCTAATACTCATTTGCACAACTATCGAACGATCATGAAAAAACTTACCACCCGTCAACACGAGATTCTAGGCTTCATTCAGCAACAATTTCGTGAGCAGAGCTACTGGCCCAGCATTCGCGAAATTCAGGAACATTTTGGCTTCAAAAGCACCAATGCCGTGATGGGCCACCTCCGCGCCTTGGAGCGCAAGGGTTACATCAGCCGCGCCCCCGGCCAAGCCCGCACTTTCCGCGTCACTTATGATGACGGCACCAACAAGCCCGTGTTCGCCAAAGACGTCGTGGATATTCCGATTTATGGCAGCATTGCCGCCGGTTACCCGGAAGGCGTGGAATCCGGTGGTGAAGTTGGTCGCCTCCAGTTGGATATCGGCACCGCAGGCGTCCGCCGCAACAAGCGCGCCTTCGCGCTGAAGGTCCGTGGCGAGAGCATGATCGATGCGGGTATTTTCGACGGCGATGTCGTCGTTTTGGAGCCTGGCCTACCGCGCAATGGTGATATCGTCGCCGCCCTGATCGACAACGAGACCACCCTCAAGCGCTTTGTGCAAACCGCTGGCCGCGCCCCCTATCTCAAGGCCGAAAATGCCGACTACCCGGAGCTGCACCCCGTATCCGAGTTGCTGATCCAGGGTATCGCCAAAGCCGTCGTGCGCAGCCTCTAGCCATTTTGCGTCCATGGCAGGAGCCAGCTCGCTAGAGCAACGTATCGGTCACCATTTCAACAATCCGGCTCTACTGGAGCAGGCGCTGACCCACTCATCACGCTTGCAGGAAACGCCGGAAGCGTCAGACAACCAGCGCTTGGAGTTTTTAGGAGACTCCGTGCTCGGGTTGTTCCTCGCCGAAACGCTTTTCCATACCTTTCCCGATGAGCGCGAAGGCCACCTAGCGCAGGCAAGATCGGTGCTCGCGAAGGGGGACTTCCTCGCTCAGCTCGCGCGAGAGCTGGAGCTACCGGCCCATCTGCGCATGAGCGAAGCAGAAATTTCTCAGGACGGCCAACACCGCGACGCCGCCCTCGAAGACGCACTCGAAGCGCTCATTGGTGCCATCTATTTGGACAGTGATTACGCCACAACCTGTGCTTGCCTGATGTTGTGGTTTGGAGATTTCAACGTTCGCCTGAGTAAGCGCCTCGCTCGGGATAATCCTAAGGGCCGCCTGCAGGAGTGGACTCAAGCCAACGGTCGCGATCAGCCCAGCTATAACATTGTCGACGAAACCGGCCCCGGCCACGCCAAGGAATTCAAGGCCGAGGTCATCGTCTCGGGCGAGACCCTCGGCACCGGCGCTGGCTTCAGCAAAAAAGAAGCTGAAGAGGCTGCCGCCCGCAGCGCAATTGAGCAGTTAGGGATTTGATGATCAAATCTAATGTGTGCTTTTTCAAATACTGCATTGGTTAAAACCACGAAGGACACGAAGCCCACGAAGTCTAACTTAGTATAGTTTCGGAGTGCGAAGTATCGACGGACAATGACACTTCGAAAAGACTTCGTATCCTGCGTGATTTAACGCGGTTAGATGCTTCCTCAGTCAGTTGGAGTAAGCGAGGTATCCATTTGCCACCATTGCGCGGTTGCCATTCCTCGAAATTCCATTTCTCTGAATCGTTTGCCTGTCGCACTCCTGCGCGCTTGAAGTCATGAAACCGGTCGTTCTGCCAACCGATGCAGATATCCGCCTTTATTTTGGGGTGGCCGGTCCCGCTGTGCCTGCGGTCAGCGCCAACCTGCTCACGGCGAATGGCAAACCGCCGCAGGTAACGGTCCTGCTTGGCCCAGCCGGGCGCACGCTGGAAGCCTGGGCAGAGGACCTGGAGTTCTTTTTCCGCAGACAGAAACCCAAGGCGAATCTGCGCGTCCTCAGCCTCCCCAACCTCGGCGATTTTGAGGAAGACGACGCGCGCGCCTTCGAGCTCAGTTGCGACCGACTGGCAGCGCTCTCGGCGCTCGTCGCCCCCAAGCCTGGCGAGCACATTTGTCTGGCGGTCCACCCGGGTGCCCTGCTCCAGCACGTGCCGCAACCCAAGCAGCTCAAGACAGCGTCGGTCCGCCTGAAAGTTGGCGAGCAGGTGAATTTTCAAGGATTGATCGACAAGCTGAACAACGAGCTTGGCTATGACTCCGAGGCCATCTGCGAGACGCCGGGCCAATTCGCGGTGCGCGGCGGCCTGATCGACATCTATCCGCTCAACGCCACGGCCCCACTGCGCATCGACTTTTTCGGCGACGAAATTGACGCCATTCAGGAGTTCGATCCCACCAGCCAGCGCTCGGGCGACTCGGTAAAGGAAGCGCTACTCTCCCCCGCAATTGAGAGCAGTTCAACCGACCAGTCCACACTGCTCGACTACCTGCCTAAGAAGGTCACGTGGCTGATCCGCGAGCCGCGTCAGCTGGCCGAGGACGCGCCCGAGCTTTTCCAATATCCGGAGAACATCCCCCCACCCTCGCGCAACCTCAAACACCTGATGGACGCCCGTGCGGGCAAAGCCGACCAGTGGTTTGCCCTGGCCGAGCTGGACCTCGATCATCCGCTGCTCGGCGACTCCCCACAGCGCGAAGAAGTTGTGAGTGAGGCCCTGGAGCCCTACGTAACCTTTGCCGAAAGCAACCAGCTGGGCGTGATTCGTCAGGAGTCCGAGCAACGCTCGCGGCGCGACTTTCTCCACCAGATTTTGCAGTGGCACAAGCGCGGTCACCAAGTGCATTTCGTGCTCAAAACGGAGGCCGAGGAGCGTCGCCTGCGTGAGATGCTGACCGAGGACCCGTCGGGAAAGCAGCTCAAGGCCAACTGCATCATTGCCGGCCTGAGCGAAGGCTTTCGCCTGGCCCTGCCAGAGCGGCAGGAAGTCTTTGTCACCGAGGCTGAGCTGTTTGGTCGCAAGCGCATTCGCGTGGGTCGTCGCCAGCGCAAGATGCCACACCGGCAGGCTGTCGATCAGGCGCTGGACTTCTCCGAGCTCGCCGACGGTGACTACCTCGTCCACCTGCAAAACGGCGTGTGCATGTTCCGCGGTTTGCAGAAGCTGAAGGTCGGCCAGCGCGAGGAGGAAGTCATTTCGCTGGAGTTCGATGAGGGCGTCACCGTTCACCTGCGCCTGCACGAAAGCCATTTGCTGAGCCGCTACGTCGGCCTGAGCAAAGCCACGCCCAAGCTGGGCAAACTCGGCAGCAGCGCTTGGCTCAAGGCGCGGGCCGCCGCCGAGCGCGCCACGCTGGACTTTGCCGGGGAACTGCTCCGTCTGCAGGCCGAGCGTGAGACGAGCCCCGGCCATGCCTGCGCGCCCGACCACCCCTGGCTCCGCGATTTCGAGGATGCCTTCATCCACGAGGAAACGCGCGACCAAAAGCAGGCCATCGAAGACGCCAAGCGCGACATGGAAAAGCCACTCGCGATGGACCGCCTGCTCTGCGGCGATGTCGGCTTTGGCAAGACCGAGGTTGCGATTCGCGCCGCGTTCAAGATGGCGCTCGACGGCAAGCAAGTCGCGCTCATGGCCCCAACGACCGTCCTTTGCCAGCAGCATTTTCAAACGCTACGCGACCGCTTCGCCAACTACCCGGTCACCGTGGAAATGCTGTCCCGTTTTCGCACTCCACAGCAGAAGCGCGAGATCATCAAACAGCTCAAGGAGGGCAAGATCGACATCGTCGTCGGCACCCACTCGCTGCTCGGCAAAGATGTAAAATACAAGGACCTCGGCCTGCTCGTCATCGACGAAGAGCACCGCTTTGGCGTGCGGCAAAAAGAGTCGCTCAAGCAGCTCAAGCGCAACGTTGACGTGCTCACCATGAGCGCCACGCCAATCCCGCGCACGCTCTACTTTGCGCTGGTCGGCGCGCGCGACCTCAGCGTCATCGAGACCGCGCCCCGCGACCGCCGCCCGATCGAAACCATCGTCAAAAGCTACGAGCCCAAGCTGGTGCAGACCGCGATCGAGCGGGAAATCGAGCGCGGCGGCCAGGTTTTCTATCTGCACAATCAGGTGCAAACCATCGAAGCCGTCGCCGCCCATCTGCGCAAGATGATGCCCAAGCTGAACATCGGCGTCGGCCACGGCCAGATGTCCGAACGCGCCCTGGAAAAAGTCATGACGGACTTCGTCAGCGGGCGCTACGACGTGCTCGTCTGCACGACGATCATCGAGAACGGCCTGGATATTCCCAACTGCAATACGATCATCATTGAAGGTGCCGATCGCTTTGGCCTAAGTCAGCTGTATCAATTGCGTGGGCGCGTCGGGCGCTTCAACCGCCAGGCGTATTGCTACCTGCTGCTGCACCGGCACGGGCGCCTGCTCGATCTGGCCCGCAAGCGGCTGGGCGCGATCCGGCAGTTCAACCAACTCGGCGCGGGCTTCCGCATCGCCATGCGCGACCTGGAGCTACGCGGCGCGGGCAACCTGATCGGCCTGAAGCAGCACGGCCACATTGCCAATGTCGGCTTCGACCTGTATTGCCAGCTGCTGCGCCAGAGCATCGCGCGGCTCAAGGGGGATGAGCACGCGGCCGTCATCCGCGCCAACGTGAAGCTGGATTTCGTGCTCGTGGGCCGCTACGTGGACGAGGCCGTCGGCGGCGAGGTCAAGATCGGCTACGACGCGCTGAAGAAGATCGACCGCGACCGCGACGCCGTGGAAAAAGTAGAGGCCTTCCTGCCCGAAGTTTATCTGCCGGAGGCCCGGCTTCGCATCGATTTTTACCGCCGGCTCGCGTTGGCCTCCCGCCCGGAGGCGGTGGCGGAGATCGGCGAGGAACTGCAAGATCGCTTTGGCAAACTGCCTGCCGAAGTGAAAACCCTGCTTTTATTGACAGAAATTCGCGTCTGGGCTGAACGTTGTGGCTTTTCCACAGTCGAAACCGAAGGCAACAAACTTAAATGCAAATACGCGCGCAAAAAGGCATCGGAATTCCTATTGATCGGTAATCGGTTTCCCCGCTTGACCGGCAGGGACGCCATAACCAGAATGCGCGAAATTTTGACATTCCTGAAACGACAGGAACCAAATCTGACATGACGAAATACCTGCTCATCATTTTCTCTTTCATCATTGCGCTCAACGCGCAGGCTCAGCCCAAGGAAGATTGGGACATTAAATACACCAACGGCATTGCCGCGCAGGTGAACGATGAAATCATTACGCTGGAAGCACTGCGCAAGGAAGTCGCACCGCTGGTGCCAGAAGTCCGCCGCAGCTCTCGCTCGCGCATGGAGTTTGATCGCAACATCCAGTCGATCACCCGCGAAATCCTGCAAAACATGATCGACCAGATCCTGATCATCGATGAGTTCAATGAGAAGGGCTACATGATCCCCCAGTCCTACCTGGACAACGAATACGACGACTACATCACCAAAGAATTTAACGGCAGTCGCCCGGAATTTCTCGATTACCTGCGCATGCAGGGCAAGACAGACCTGCAGTTCCGCGAGGAGCTGAGAGACCGCATCATCGTAGGCTACATGCGTGGCCAGATGATGAAGTCCCAAACCGAAGTCAGCCCGCAGAAGATCAAGGAATACTATGAGAAGAACAAAAGCCAGTTCTTCGAAGACGAAGGCGTAAAGCTGCGCATGATCACCCTGATGCCCATGACGGGCGAAAGTGAAGACCTGATGCAGCAGCAGGCCGCCACCATCATCGAGCAACTGGCACAGGGCGGTGACTTCGCCGAACTGGCACGCAAATATAGCCAGGACATGAATGCCGCCAACGGTGGCGACTGGGGATGGCGCGAGTTTGGTGACCTGCGCGACGAACTTGCCAACGCCGCCATGCAACTGGACGTCGGCCAATACAGCCAGCCCGTTGTCATCGAAAACGTGACCTATATCGTGATGGTCGAAGAGAAGCGTGAATCCGGCGTGAAGCAGTTGGAAGCCGTTCGCCAGGAAATTGAGCAGGCCATCACCACGCAACTCGCACGTCAGGCGC
This sequence comes from Cerasicoccus sp. TK19100, assembly GCF_027257155.1. Taxonomy (NCBI): domain Bacteria; kingdom Pseudomonadati; phylum Verrucomicrobiota; class Opitutia; order Puniceicoccales; family Cerasicoccaceae; genus Cerasicoccus; species Cerasicoccus fimbriatus. Next base: position 40,499 of record NZ_JAPWDU010000001.1, on the reverse strand, counting down.
AACAGCGTTGGCTCGAGCGCCTACGCAAGAAGGCCTACATCAAATTCTTCCTCCGTGAAGCTGGCCCGGCCCCGGAAAACGACAGCGGCCCGGTCGAAATGAAGATAGGCAAAAAGGAAGAAGAGCCCATGCCTTGGGAAACGTTCGACGCGAACCCCAAGGAGCCCATCCCGGTCCAGGAGGTTAATCAGCCAGAGGGCATGGATACGCACCGCAACAAGCGGTAAGGGCCAAGCCATTTCGCATCTGCCAAGCCTAGAACACTTTATTGGCAGAACAAAAAAGCCGCCCCAATTTGGGACGGCTTTTGTTTTAAGTTGTTTTCGGCGATTACCCGACGGCGGCCTCTTGCTCGAAGAACAGGGCGTCGTCGCGAACCACGACCTTGATCGGTTCGCCGCGCTTGACCTCCTCGCGAAGGATCGCTTCGGCCAGCGGGTCTTCGAGGTGACGCTCGACGGCGCGACGCAATGGGCGCGCACCGTATTTCTCGTCCCAACCACGGTCGATGAGGAAGTCCTTGGCCTCGTCGGTAACCACGAAGCTGATGTCGTGGTCCTTCAGACGCTTGCTGACCTTCCTCAGCTCCAGGTCGACGATCTTGGTCATGTTTTCCTTGGTCAGCTGGCGGAAGATCACAATCTCCGTCAGGCGATTCAGGAACTCTGGCTTGAAGGCCTTCTTGGTCTCGTCGAGAATCTTGTCCTTGATGCGCTCGAAATCGCGGGCGTCATCCAGTCCGATATCAAAGCCCATCGACGTGTTCTTCTGGAGCACATCGGCACCAACGTTCGACGTCATGATGAGGATCGTGTTGCGGAAGTCCACCGTGCGGCCGAGGCTGTCGGTCAAGCGACCGTCTTCGAGGACCTGAAGGAGAATCTGAGCGACATCAGGGTGCGCCTTTTCGATTTCGTCAAAAAGGATCACGCAGTAAGGCTTGCGGCGGACTTGCTCGGTCAGCTGACCACCTTCTTCGTAACCGACGTAACCGGGAGGCGAACCAATCAGGCGGCTGAGTGCGAACTTCTCCATGTACTCGGACATGTCGATCTGAATCAGCGCATCCTGATCACCAAACATTTTCTCGGCGAGCATCTTGGCCAAGTGAGTCTTACCCACACCAGTCGGCCCGAGGAACATGAACGAACCAATCGGACGGCGCGGATCCTTCAGGTCGGCGCGTGAGCGGCGTAGCGCCTTCGCGATGACCTTGGTGGCTTCGTCCTGGCCGATAATGTATTCCTGAAGTTCCCCTTCGAGGCCGAGCAGCTTCTGGCTTTCGGTCTGCTCCATGCGGGAGAGTGGAATGCCCGTCCAGTCGGAGACGACCGCGCACATTTGCTCTTCGTCGACCATGATGACCTGCTCTTCGCGGCTGGTCTTCCAGTCTTCGATCATCTGCTCGCGCTTGGCGCGCAGTTGCTTCTCCTGGTCGCGGAACTTCGCGGCCTGCTCAAAATGCTGTTTGCTGATCGCGTCTTCCTTCTGCGCGCAGACTTCGTCAATCTTGCCCGCGAGGTCTTCGATCTCCGGCGGACGATTGAGCGAATCAATGCGCGCGCGGGAACCGGCTTCGTCGAGGACGTCGATTGCCTTGTCCGGCAGGAAGCGGGACGTGATGTAGCGATCGGAAAGCTTCACGGCGTATTCGAGCGCGGCGTCAGTAAAGGTCACCTTGTGGTGATCTTCGTATTTGCCGCGGATGCCCTTCAGGATTTGGAGCGTATCCTCCATGTTCGGCGCTTCGACCTTCACGGATTGGAAACGGCGATCCAGTGCGCTGTCCTTCTCGATATACTTGCGGTATTCGGCCAACGTGGTCGCACCGATGCACTGCAGTTCGCCGCGGCTCAGGGCCGGCTTAAAGATGTTGGAGGCGTCCATCGCCCCTTCAGCGGCACCGGCACCCACGATGGTGTGGAGCTCGTCGATGAAGATAATGATGTTTTTCGCGCGGCGAATTTCATCCATCACTGCCTTAATGCGCTCTTCGAACTGGCCACGGTATTTCGTGCCCGCAACCATCAGTGCGAGGTCGAGGGTAATCACGCGCTTGTCGGCCAGAATCTCCGGCACGACGCCCGAGGCGATTTCCATGGCAAGGCCTTCGACGATGGCCGTCTTGCCCACGCCGGCTTCCCCGATCAGGACCGGGTTGTTCTTGGTGCGGCGGCAGAGAATTTGAATGACGCGGCGGATTTCCTTTTTGCGACCGATAACCGGGTCCATCTCGCCATTTTTGGCAAGCTCGGTCAGGTCGCGGCCAAAGGCCTTCAGCGCCGGTGTTTTGACTTCCTTTTTGTCGTCACCAGGGCCACCGCTTGGGCCCGCCGGTTGCGGTCCGCCCAGCGGGGCGTCTTCGGATTCGCCGGAGAAATTCGGGTCCAGCTCGGAAAGGATTTCGTTGCGGCAACGCTCGATATCCACGTCCAGGCTTTTCAGGACGCGCGCGGCAACGCCCTCGCCTTCCCGCAGGAGGCCGAGGAGTATGTGTTCGGTGCCGATGTAAGAGTGGTTGAGCGACTTTGCTTCCTTGCCCGCCAGCGCGAGGACTTTCTTCACACGTGGGGTGTAGGGGATGCTTCCGGTTGGCTTACTTTCCGGACCGGTGCCGACTTGCTTTTCGACAGCCGCACGCACGGTATCGAGGTCGAGTCCCATCTTTTGCAGGACGTTTACAGCCACCCCCTGGCCAAGGTTGATCAATCCGAGCAACAAGTGCTCAGTGCCGACATAATTGTGGTGAAACCGGTCCGCCTCCTTGCGTGCGAGGGCGAGGACCTGTTGGGCTCTGGGGGTGAAATTATTCATTGGCTCCATTCAGTTATCAGTTCCTTGGTGTTAGTGACTCTATTAAAATCATGAAAATGCCAGCTTGTCAAAATTGAGAGGCGGCATTTGCCCAGTTTCTTCCCGCATGAGGCGGGCACGCGCGATGTCGCGGCCTTCGGTGTCGATATTTTCCCGGGCGGCAAACTGGATGTGGCCCGGCTGACATTCCAGAATCAAGCGATCCACTTGGGCTCTCTGCTCAACCGGCAGTAGACCCAGGTCGACCGCCAGACGTATGAGCGAAAGAAAATTCATAGCCTCGCTTGAGCTTAAAACGTGCCCATGCTGCAAAATTCCGTAGGCGCGACCAATTTTATCCGCCAATTTCGATGGATCGTTCTCCACGAGGCGCAAGCGGGCGTTGATTTCCTGCTCCTTAATCGTCTCGATCACGCTGCCCAGACGGCGAAGGATGTCGGCCTCACTTTCGCCCAGGGTTTGCTGGTTGGAGATCTGAAAAAGGCTACCCGAAGCGTCCGAACCTTCGCCAAACAGGCCGCGCACGACCATGCCCAGCTGGTTTACCGCGCGGACGACTTTTTCCATCTGTCCGGCGAGGACGAGCCCCGGCAGGTGCATCATCACCGAAGCCCGCAAACCCGTTCCCACATTGGTTGGGCAGGCGGTCAGGTAGCCGATATCCTCGGAGAAAGCGAAGTCCAGCTTTTGCTCCAGTGAGCTGTCGATTGCGTCGATGCAGTCCCAGACATCCTTGAAATGATAGCCCGAGCGGAGCACCTGAATGCGCAAGTGGTCCTCCTCGTTAATCATGATCGCCACGGCCTGATCCGGGCTGACGACCACCCCGGCCCCCACGCCATGCGCGGAGAGCTCACGGCTGATCAAGTGGCGCTCCACAAGCACCTGCTTTTCGAGGTCGGAAAGATTCTCAATTTCCAGCACAGCGCTCTTTTGCATCTGCGCCAAGGAGGCGATGGCCTGCTCACAGGCGGTCAACACGTCACGTCGTTGCGCCGTTTTGGCCCACCCGGGGAATGGGTGTCCCTGTATATTGCGCGCCAAGCGCACCCGCGTGCTGATGACCACCTCCTGTGGCGGTTCGGCAGCGTGGGTGAGTTCGCTTTTGCCGTCAATTAGCGGTTGTATTTGCATATTTGCGTAAAAAGTCCTGGGCATGGGAGATTCGTGCACTGGCGAGGCGCACATCGAAAATAAAGAACAATATCGGGGGCAACGACGCTGCCCTATCCATGAGAAAAGTTAGCCGACTCAGAGGTGCTTTGCAAGGCTTTCAACTCATCGCGAAGTTTGGCGGCTTCCTCATAATTTTCCGAGGCAATGGCAGCCTCGAGCGCTTCTTCGGTCTCCTTGATTTCACGGGCGTGGCGGATGCGCGATACGAGGGCGTCCGGGACCTTGCCCGCGTGCTGTGTGCCGCGGTGCATTTTGGCCAACATGGGCTCGATAAACGAACCCAGCGACTCATAACAATCCGGGCAGCCGAGGCGGCCAAGCTTTTTGAAATTCTTGGGACTGAAGCCGCACGAGGGGCACACGCCGTGATCCCGCTCCAGTGGGGCGGTGGAGCCTTCTCCTGCGGAGAGGAGGTCTGCCAGGGAGAAACCGGCCGGGTCCGTGACGCCCTTCTGGTGAGGGCAATCCTCACAGAAGTCCAACTTCTTGATTTCGTTGTTTACGATCTGCGTCAGGTGAATGGTGGCCTGCTTCTGGCAGTGACTGCAATCCGGTGGCTTTGCCATATAATTTTCCTAATTTGTTAATTACCGATACATTTCAATATCGGCACCAAATCGTTACGCATAAGGGTTTGATTTGTATTCCACACTCGCGTGTCTGGAGGTATAGTCACCAGCCCTTAGCACAAGTTGCACCAAATCACTGGCTTTCGTCAACCAGCGCTAGCACAAAGTCGATCGTCAGGGCCGTCTTACCATCCAATTTAATCGCGCCGCGCATGAAGTTGAAGCCGCGCGTTTCTTCCTTGAAAATAGCCTCAATGTCGATGGTGTCACCGGGCTTGACCATGCGTTTGAAACGCGCGTCCTGGATGCGTGAGAGCACCGGCGTTTTATTGGCCAGGTCTACCCCGGCCGCCTCCAGGCGCTTCGCCAGGAAGATCGCGCCGGTCTGGAAAACCGCCTCGCAAAGCAGCACGCCGGGCGTAATCGGGTTACCCGGGTAATGGCCCTCGTAAAAATTCTCATCCGCGCGCATGGTGCGACGGCAAAGAGCCCGCTCTTCGTTGATTTCGACGATTTCGTCGACAAAGAGGAATGGCGGACGATGGGGAATCGTGCGGAGTATTTCTTCCATCCTCCAGTTATTCGACGCCCCGATGCAGATTGCAACGGCGAATGTCGCTGATCGGCCAATATCAAAAAGGCGCAACGCCCGACCGGACATTGCGCCTGAAAATGAATTTACTACTGACGGTCGCTTATTTCGCGTCCGGATCGCCCAGTGTGGGGATGTTTTGCAGCGCGCCGGCCTCGCCCCATTGCGCGAGCTTACCATTGACGAAATACACCATGTATGAGGGCTGATCCTTGTCGCCCTGGTAACGCCAACCGGTGACTTTCTTACCGTCCTGGTTGATCGAATTGGCGACGACATTGTAGTCATCCCCCATTTCCTCGGTCACTTGGTCCGGAGACATCCCGAAGTGCAGGGCCTTGATACCACTGGATTTGCTGCTGGAGCAGGCTGAGAGAAAGACGCAGAGGAAAACTAACGTAATAATTCGCTTCATACTGCTCACCGTAAACTGACACGAAGCACTGACAAGCTAGTAATTGCACACCGGGATCACATTTTCGCCAGACCAGGCCAATCCGGCACCGGCAAAGGAGGTGTCCAGCCCATACAACCCGACAGCAGCCCACCGCAACCACGCAGTCGTCGCCCGGAGTTCGCTGCTGGTGATTGCCTGTTTGCATTTCGCGATAACCAAAGAAAAAATTTAATATTTAACAAACACATCCTACAGAGTGGCCCACATAAGCAAATTCCTCTCTAATCATTACTATAAAGACGATAACAATCAGTAATGCACTGCTCCAACATCTCTGACTACAGAAAATAATTGACGTCATATTTAATATATATTAATCGCTAATTTCCTCTTCTGAACCATAGCTTTACCCCACCCCACATGAGATATCGTCTAGCCTCATCCCGTCACAGCGGCTTCGCACTGGTCATTGCCTTGATATTAATGGCCATGATGGTGCTGCTGATGACAAGCCTCACCACCCTGACCAAAGTGGAGCTGTCCACCTCCAGCCAGAATGTCCAGGACGCGCAGACGCGGGAAGTCACCCGATTCGCCATTCTAGAGGCAATGGGCGAGGTCCAGCAGTTTCTTGGGCCCGATGCGCGCATCAGCGCCCGCCACGAGCTTTACGATTCCGACCCCGTGACGCCAGCGATCGAAAGCGTCGGCAACCCGTGGCTGACCACAGTCTGGAACGCCGCCTACCCCGAGCGCCTACCCCGCACCTTGATTAGCGGCAACGACCAGACAACATTCAACCCCGAGACCGACACCGCCTACCCCGGCAACTATCTTAACGCACTCAGCGACCCCCTCCCCGACCCCAATGGCGATGCCACCATCGCGCTGCTCTACGAGGACGCCCGGAATCCGGGAAACAACATCCTCGCGCCCAAGGAAACCATCACCAATGCAAACGGCGTGCCCACGGGTCGCTTTGCCTGGGCCGTCATCGATGAAGGCGTGAAGGCGAACCTCAGTGTCCGGTCGCCAGCCAGCGCGCCCACCGAATTAGTCCCGCTTGCCAACCAAGCCCTCGTCGCCCCGGCCTCAGCGGGCATCGAGCTGCTTCCCGGCCTGACGGCGTTCACCAGCGACAGCCCAGAGCGCGCCCAGATTGAACGCGCCATCGACATCGCGGCGCTCGACACCTTCTCCGCAACGAGCGACTCCCTCGCGGCTGAAATCTTCCACCACGCAACGTTTAACAGCGCGGGCGTCCTCTCCAAAACAACCCAAAACGCCAGCGGGCTTTGGGGCGGCCTGAAGTTTGACTTAACCAACGGCCTTAGTGCCGATGGCTTGAACCCTGCGTTGAGCGGCAACCCCATCTTTCCTGCGGCCACCAACCAAGCCGGTGACAACGGCGGCCCGACGTGGGACCAGCTACATGCCTGGGTCAACCTGACGCCCACCAACGGATCGCTCAACGCCGACGCGGCCTATGCCCCGATCCCCTACACAGGCGACCGTCCGGGCATCACCCCCGTGCTGACGCTTGTCCAGCTCCACGTGAATGTGCTCGTTTTGGAAGAACCCACCGCCAACCAATACGCGATCTGGTATTTTCTCCAGCCCGCCTTCGTCCTGTGGAACCCTTACGACGCCGAGATCGACGCCAGCTCATTTGTCGTCGATTCCCAGCTCTCCAACAGCGGCGCAACCGAGCTCAAGTGGCTCCATCGCGTCGAGTGGAGCCCACGCTCGGGCTCCAGCGAAGCGGCGATCAATTTTCCCAGCAGCGGCGCGACTCACGACGGGCACGCCTTCCAATACATAGGCCTCAATACGCCGGCCTACGGTCGCATGGCCTTCAGGCTCAACCTCAATACAAATCTCCAGCCCGGCGAAGCCATCGTCTTCACCCCCCTGACGCCAGATCAGGTGATAACAGACGCCACCGCACCGCTGGACCTCTACCCCGGCTATCGCGGCGGTTTCTCCTTTGCCTTCAAAGTGCCCAACTCAACCATGACGGTGGATCCCGCTCAGCACGAGCTAACCGCCATTCAAACCATATCCGAGCAGCGCGTTTCGGGCGTCGTCCGGCTAGCACGCAACGCAGGCGAGCTGAGCCAGCAACCCCTGCAACACATTGAGCGTCTCAACGCCTCCGGCTTTAACTCCAGTAGCCGCTGGGACCGGCTTTTCGCAACCGGCCCCCAGCTCAGCACCTACGGTCCACTCGGCTCGGCAACGGGCCCACTCATTGAGGACATTCCTGCCAACTTCTCCTACCGAGCAGGTCAGAAATTCGCGCAAAGCCGCCTTGAAGAGCACGAAGCCACCAGCAGCTCGGGCGCGGAATATTTCCGCATTCAGTGGCTGGAAGACTACAACCCAGCCGCGCCGTATGTGGGGCGTTCGCCGCTGGAATATGAAACCGGCTCAAGCAGCAACGGGGGCACCGGCGACAACCCGTCATGGATCGCGGACTTCTTTTACACAACCGAGCTCGCCGCAGCACCCGACGATGCGGAAATCCCCAGCAGAGGCGACAACGCCTTTGTCGGCTTCACCGATGACGCCTCGGGCAGCCTCAGCGCACCGCTGTTTCACCTGCCAAGATCCAGCCGCGAGTTTTACTCCATTGGAGACCTGCGGCACGCCCGCCTCGGCCTCGCACAAAACTACACACAGGCCCAGCAATACTGGAAGTGGAGCAACACCGCGCCCGCCTACGCCATTGGCAGCAGCAGCGCCAGCCCTTACCTGGCCCCCGATGCCGTTTACCGCGAGCAGTGGCCCGACTTCAATAGCCCCGACTCCGGGCCACCCGTTTACTACGACCTTTCCTGGAATCTGAACACCGCCCTTTGGGACGATTACTTCTTTTCAACCGTCGTCGATAGCGAGCTACGCGAGGGCAGCTACCTCGCCGAGAACCCGCGCATCTACTCAAAGATGGAACACATCGACGCCAATCTGGATTCCGCCACCGAAGCCGCAGGCGAGCTCTATGTCCACGGCGCGTTCAACGTAAACTCAACCTCTGTCGAAGCATGGAAAGCCCTTCTGGCTGCCAATTTCGGTGCCGAGGTGGCCATCGCCGATGGTTCGACCGAGAGCTATGCGGCCCAGGCCCCATACCTGCGCCACCCCTACCCGCTCAGCAGCGAGGCGGATCCACAATCCACCAGCCTCCCCGAAGACACTGAGTCCTACAATGGCTTCCGCACTCTGAACGCCACTGAGATCGACGCGCTGGCCCAGGCAATCGTTCAGCAGGTAAAAATCCGCGGGCCCTTCATGTCGGTCGCTGAGTTCATTAATCGCTCCCCCACGCCAACCAGCCACCTCGGTCGCACCATCGACTCACCGGAAGACTGGCAAGCAAAGGGCGCGCTCCAGGCCGCCATTGACGCGTCCGGTATCAACGACAATTTCTACGACGCCAACGATGCCAGCGACGGTGACGACGACACCTACGCCTACAGCATTGAGGACCCCGAAAATCTTTACGAAGACAACATCATGAGCACCCGCTATTTTCGCGAATTCAATCGCGATGCCATGCGGGGTGCCCTCGCCGCCAACGCCCCCGCATTCCTCACACAAGGCGATCTGCTGGCGGCCTTCGGCAGCCAATTGACGGTGAGGTCCGACACCTTCCGCATTCGGGTCTGGGCGGAATCGCTTAACCCTCTGGGCGAGAGCAATGGCGAAGCCTGGGCCGAGGCCATCATCCAGAGAACGCCCAACAAAATTAACCCGAGCGAAGACATCACGGCGGGCGACCCTATCGATGGGCAAGGACGGCGTTTTGTCATCACCAGTTTCCGCTGGCTCGATTCACCCCGTATCCACTAAGCCCACCATGCGCAGAACCATCATTTGCCTCACCTTGCTAATGCTCTTTTCCGGAGTCTACTTACGCGCCGATGAAGCGCCGCCAGCCGTCAAATGCAAGATCAGCCTCTACCTGGTTGGCGGCAAGGCCAAAGGCGCTCAAGCCGTTGCCCAAGGTGCCACGCGCAAGTCGGAAAAGTTGTATTACTTTTCCAAAGGCGAAGCGCAGGAAGTGACGGTCAACTCCGGCCAACGCACACCGGAGTTTCAGTACGCCGGGCCGACAGACTTCAAGCTATACCGCCGCACCGGCGTGGGGCCCGACGGCCTGCCAGCCTATGCCGAAGCCGCATCCCTCGCCCTCAAGCCCAACGAACAGCGCACCATGCTCACGCTGCTAGATCAAGGCTCCCGCTACGCGATGCTTCCCATCGATCTAAGCCGCGCGTCGCAAGTGCGCGACGCAGCCCTGATGCTCAACCTCGGAAACCTCACCGTTGCCTGCCTGGCGGGCGACCAGAAATTTACCCTGAAGCCGCTCGAATCCAAGCAAGTGCCCCTCCGGCCCGTCGGCTCGGACTTGCAGTTCGAAATCAAATGCGCCGCCCAAGTAGCGGACGGCTGGTCCATGGTTTACTCCGGCTCACAAACCGTGCGCAAAGGCAGCCATTACGTGTTCCTGCTCCTGCCCGAGGACGATGGCAGTGCCTACCGCGTGATTCGTTTCCGCGTGTAGAATTTCTTTGCCACCAAACTTCAACAAGGCCGATCCGGCGGCTTAATCAATCCGCTTGAGCGTGAAAAAGCGATTGCCGCCCAAAGCGCCCTGGTTGCCATCCGGAATTTTGACGAAGTAGCCGCGCGGGTGGAATTTCGGGTGATTCGTCATCCAGGCGTAGCTGCCGCCGGTGACCGGCGTCGTGCCAATGTAGGTCAAATTCCCGTAGCGGTCGACGACCCGCAACTGCCCGGCGAAGTATTGGTTGCTGATCGTGATGGCGTGATTGAGCAGACGCGCAAAACGACCCGGCTTCCCCTGCCCCGCAATGCCCATCAGATAATTTACGCGCTCATTGACACGCGGTTCCGTGGCGAGATTTCCCTGGGGGTCGCGATAAAAACCATCCACCTGCCCGCGCACGCCTCCCGCGGTAATCACATCGAGAATATTTGGCGACTGGGTATCGGCCACCTGCTCGCGGGTGTAAGGCTTGGGCAGGTCCACACTCCGGGCATGTAAAGTGAGCAGAATTGCCTCCATGGCCGCCTGGGTATCAGCCTCCGAGACATACCCCCGCTCGCCAGGGAATGGCGCTTCATTGATCAGCAGCCGCGCGACGTAGCCCTGCGCCGAGCTGGCAGAAGGCAGATCGACACTGGCCGTCGCGCAGAGCATCCATACCCAACTTAAGCCAAGCACCACTAGCCATCTAAGTCCACCGCATGACATAGGCTAAACAAATGACAGAAACCATTCACCACGGCAAGTCTCCAGGCAAGGTAACGCTTAGTGCCCATTGGCCAGGCAACTTCAACGGATAAAGCTCAACGTCACCGCCAAGGAGTTGGGGATTAACCGCCGTTTTGTCGGCGGTATTCCTCGATAATCAGCTCCTGAATACGCCTGAGCTGCAAGCCGACGACCACCTCATCGCCAATGATGAAAGCCGGTCCGCGCGTAAGCCCGTGCTCTTCCAGCAAACGCCGCCCTTTGGTGGATTTAAAGGCGTCGTAAACCACGTAATTGAAGTCATGCGCATTCAGGAAGCGCTTCACATCGGGCGTCGCGTCAATGTTTTCAGAAACGACAATTTCCACGCGCACCTTGGCCTTGGCCAATTCATATTCATCGAATTCACTGATGGTTCTTCCTCCATTTTGGGCCTGCCATTGCTCCAGTTCCTGACGGCTCTTGCGACTCAGCCGATCCATGCCGAAGGAAAATGTCTGCCCGTCCACACTGCGAATAACCGTCACCATCTGACCGTCCACGGAAACGAGCTGGCATACCAGCTCACGGCCATCCCGATCAACCAGCGTCATCGTCTCGCGCGTTAAGCCTTCCGTCGCATCCTCAACGAACGCGCTCTCCTCCGCTGGCAACAACCAGTCATCCAGATCAAAATCTTGTGCAAAATAAAGGCCCGCCGAAGCCGCCCCCAGCAGCAATATCAATAAAAACCACTTCACTTAGCTAGGTTTCCTCAAGTTCTAAGTAGTTTGCGAGACGGAATTTACAAAAAATCGGCCAGATTAGTAAGACTGCATTCTCAAAGATGCCGAAAATCAGTTCCGAAGAAACAATTAAGCCACCTAAAATGAATTTTTTTCGCGAAAAAACAACCCGAGCGTTCCTGAAGAGTAATCTAAGCAGTGCTCAGCGAAGTCATTTCACGCTAAGCTCTTCAACAACAAGCATATTCCACTAAATGCATGCCGATATACTCAATTATCCAATGACCGAACCGAATAAATACCATGAATCAATCAAAGGTCCGATCATTTGCATGGCGACGAGTCCTTGTAAAAAAAAGTCTTAATCTCCAGCAGCAAAGAACGTTAAAGCCTAAGGATTTGCCTGCATCAAAAAGATACATCACGAAACCCATGCTACGCATGACTTTCTGCATGCTTCCTACAGGCTTTTATCCCCAAAAAAAACACTAAATAACTGAAAATCAAACGATGAAAGAAGTAGATCTCAATCCTCTCAGCGACATTAAAGGTTTCATTGGCGCATGCCTCGTTGATTCCGATAGCGGCATGGTCCTCGGCATGGCCGGCGGCGGTTCGCTAAACCTCGAAGCTGCCGCAGCTGGGAACACAGAAGTGGTAAAGGCAAAGCGCGCTACCATGGCCACCCTCGGCCTGGAAGATAATATCGAGGACATCCTGATCACCCTCGGAACCCAATATCACATCATTCGTCCCTTGGCGAAGAACGATGCGATCTTCCTCTACATTGCCGTAAATCGCGCACAGGCAAACCTGGCCATGGCTCGTATATCACTCGGCACTTTCGAAAAAGGCGTCGAACTCTAAACCTCCTCACTTTCAAACTGCACATCTTGCTTCCATGCAAGATGTGCTTTTTCTATGGAAAACGAAGAACTCTACCAAAACTTTATCCAACTGACCTCGTGCCAGTGCTTCATCGTTTACCGCAAGGACACGAGTCCGTTGCTCATGCTTCCCCACAAGAGGGACCATCGAGGTTTTTCTCGTTTCATTAAAAATTTTAAAAAGCTAGTCGGCCGAATCCCCGAGCAAGATGCACAGGACGGCGGCCCCCAAGAATTGATCATGACTTGGGGCGACACTTTCTACGTCGCCCGCTTTCTTGCCCCGACACTGTCGGTAATGGCAGTTTTTCCGAAGGCAACCAACCTCGGCCTCATCCTAAATCGACTGGATAAAATTTGCCTGACCATCAACGAAGAATTCAATCCAGCGGAGTAAGATTGGGAAATGAAAGTTGGCGTAGTTCAATTGCCAGGGTCCACCGGAGATCGTGATTTGCTACATGCGCTCATTGGTGAGCTGCATGTGCGAGCCAGACTCTTTCCCCACAAGAGCAAAAGCTTTGCGGGGGCAGACGCTATCATTATCCCTGGGGGATGCTCTTTCGGGGATCATTTGCGCGCAGGGGCCTTGGCGAAATCTACACCGATACTCCAAGCCATAAAAGACTTCGCGACAAGCGGCGGCCCCATACTTGGGATTGGCAACGGCTTCCAAGTCCTCTGCGAAGCGAAGCTTCTGCCTGGCACGTTTACCGAAAACGCCAGTCGTATGCATTACTGCGATTACGAGTCGCTAAACGTTGAAGACAGCACGAAGAACTTCAGTATTCGCCGCCTTGGCGAGACCATTGAGCTACCCGTCTCTCACCGCTTCGGACGCTACTGGGTGGACGACCGCGATCTTAATTCGCTACAGACCAACCAGCAGATTTTGTTCCGCTACGCCAACAATCCCAATGGCTCCGTAGGCAACATCGCCGCCATTCGCAACCGAGATGAAAACGTATTCGGCATGATGCCTCACCCCGAGGCAGCTGTTGAGCACGGCATCCATCGTAGCACCATCGGCGCTCGCGTCCTGAGTGCGTTCCTCAAGCAACCCAAGGTCGAGCCCAAGGTGCCCCAACTCAACCCCGATGCGCAGGCGCAAATCGAGCAGTTGCTCATCAATTGCGCATCCAGCATGTCGATGGATAAAATCTACGCATACCTGCCGGGCCACAAAATGCTGCTTTCGGTCAACGGTGAGCGAACGGTTAATACGACAGATTCTAGCAATGATGTCGGTGAATACCTACACAAGCTGCATAAACATTCGGCCAAAGAGCAAACGAGTAATATGGCCACGACCACTGGCAATCATTACGTTATTACCGAAACGAGTCAGCATCTGTCACTGATGTCCGTGGCCTACCGCAACAAGGTAGTCCTCGCCCGAATCATCAAGGAAGTTGGCGGACTTAACGAGAAGCTCGCCGACATCCTGGACAAATCTGGCAACTAGAGGCACCCCCTCTCAGTAAACACAAAGCCCCGGCCAAACAATGACCGGGGCTTCTGCTACTACTTCTGCTATATACTACTACTCTGTTACTAAACTCCTATGTTTATTTTGGACTGCCCAACTTGGCAAATGTTCCAGTTTTCAGATTTTCATTTGGTGAATATCTTGCCTCTTTACGTGCATGAAATGTTTACAGCCAAATTAGCCTAACAGGCATTCCAAATATGCAGGATGTGCGCCAGCCCAACCTGCGGACATACCGAACCGCTCCATAATAATATTGCCAGTACCCAAATAAAAAGCCCCGGCCATCCAACTGACCGGGGCTCTGCCTTTACTACTATTCTCTCTACTCTGACTCTACTATGAAACTGCTTGGGCCTGCTGCATCTGCAGCTCGTTGTCAGCAATCGTGAAGCTAATCTGGTCGCCCTCGCCGATGTCGCCGGCGATCAGGCTGCGGGCCAACTGCGTCTCCACGCGCTTCTGCAAGAACCGCTTCAACGGGCGGGCGCCGTAGACCGGATCGTAGCCGCGCTCGGCGACCCACTCGCGAGCTTTGTCATCCAAAGTAACCGTGACGCGGCGGTCTTCGAGCCGCGTGTTCAAATCGGCGACCAGGAGGTCCACGATGCGCGTGATCTCTTCCAGCTTGAGCGGCTTGAACAGGATGATGTCGTCGATGCGGTTCAGGAATTCCGGTCGGAATCCTGCGCGCAGTTCCGTCATCACCGATTCGCGCACGCTCTCGGGGATCTCGCTGCCGGTGACGCCCTCGATGAGGTAGCGGCTGCCGACGTTGGAGGTCATGATGATCACGGTGTTCTTAAAGTTCACCACGTGCCCCTGGCTGTCGGTGATGCGACCGTCGTCGAGGATCTGGAGCAGCACGTTGAAGACGTCCGGGTGGGCCTTTTCGATTTCGTCGAACAGCACCACCGAATACGGCTTGCGACGCACGGCTTCGGACAGCTGACCGCCCTCATCGTAACCGACGTATCCCGGAGGCGCGCCGATCAGGCGAGCCACGCTGTGCTTCTCCATGTATTCGCTCATGTCGATGCGCACGATGTTGTCCTCGGTGTCAAAGAGCGACTCTGCCAGGGTCTTCGCGAGCTCGGTTTTACCGACGCCCGTCGGCCCCAGGAAGAGGAACGAACCAATCGGCCGGCGCGGGTCTTTGATGCCCGAACGCGCACGCAAAATCGCTTCGCTGACGAGCGTCACCGCTTCATCCTGGCCGACCACGCGGTCGTGCAAAACGTTCTCCAAGTTAAGCAGCTTGTCGCGCTCGCCTTCGACCAGGCGCGTGACCGGGATACCCGTCCAGCGCGCCACGATTTCGGCGATTTCTTCCGGGGAAACTTCCTCGCGCACGAGGGTATCACCCTTCTCGACTTGCTTGTGCTCCTTGACCTCGAGGTCCTTCAGCTGTTGCTCCAACTGAGGCAGGCGGCCATGACGCAGCTCGGCGAGCTTTTGCAGGTCGTAAACCCGCTCGGCTTCGGCCATCTGCTGACGGACTTGGTCAATCTCCTCGCGCACCTTTTGCGCCTTGCCCAGCTCGGCCTTTTCAGCCTCCCAACGGGCGCGCAGCGCATTGGCCTTCTCGCGGATGTCGGACAGCTCCTTGCGCAGCGTTTCGAGGCGCTGCTTCGAGGCTTCGTCCTTCTCCTTCTTGAGGGCCTGCTCTTCGATCTCCAACTGCATGACACGGCGGTTGAGGCCGTCGAGTTCGGCGGGCATGGAGTCCATTTCCGTGCGGATCTGCGCGCAAGCTTCGTCGACGAGGTCGATGGCCTTGTCCGGCAAAAAGCGTTCGCTGATGTAGCGATGGCTCAGCACCGCCGACTGCACCAGCGCGGCGTCCTGAATGCGCACGCCGTGGTGCACTTCGAAACGTTCGCGCAGGCCGCGCAGGATCGAAATCGTGTCCTCGACCGTTGGCTGGTCGACCATGACCGTCTGGAAACGGCGCTCCAGCGCGGCGTCCTTCTCGATATACTTGCGGTATTCGTCGAGCGTGGTCGCGCCGATGCAGCGCAGCTCGCCACGGGCCAGCATGGGCTTGAGCATGTTGCCCGCGTCCATCGCGCCCTCGGTCTTGCCCGCGCCTACGATCGTGTGCAGCTCGTCGATGAAGAGGATCACCTTGCCATCGCTGGACTTGATTTCGTTCAGCACGGCCTTGAGACGCTCTTCGAACTCGCCGCGGTATTTCGCGCCAGCCACGAGGCTCGCAAGGTCGAGTGCAAAAACGGTCTTGTCCTTCAAGCCCTCGGGCACGTCGCCACGCACAATACGCTGGGCGAGGCCTTCAACGATGGCGGTCTTGCCAACGCCGGGCTCGCCGATGAGCACGGGGTTGTTCTTCGTCTTGCGGGAAAGGATCCTGATCACGCGGCGAATCTCGTCATCGCGGCCAATGACCGGGTCGAGCTTGCCCTGCTTGACGAGCTCCACGAGGTCCTGCCCGTATTTGGCCAGGGCTTCGTAGGTCGACTCTGGGTTCTGCGACGTCACGCGCTGATTGCCGCGCACTTGCGTGAGCGCTTCCAACACACGCTTTTCGTCCAGGTTAAAGGACTTAAAAAACGCGCGCAGCTTGTCGTCCTTGTTCGCGACGAGGCCCAGCAGCAGATGCTCCACGGAGATGTATTCATCCTTGAGCTTCTGCGCCTGCTTCTCGGCGTAGGTAAAGACATCCTGCAGCGCCTGCGTCACGTAGACATTGCTGGCGCTGGTGCTGCCCGTCACGGACGGCAGGCGGTCGAGCTCGCGCTCGTTGGCGAGTCGCACCGCGTTGGGCGTAATCTCCAGCTTGTTGAGCAAGCTCGGCACAATGCCCCCCTGCTGCTCCAACAACGCCTGCAGCAAGTGCCACCCGTCAATCTGTTGGTGGTGTCGGGTGCGGGCATCATTCTGCGCCCCCATCACGGCCTCACGGGCCTTCTCGGTAAAGCGGTTAAAATCGATATTCATGCCCATTTAAGGGCAGGTTGCGTGCCGGTGGCATACTCGACAGCCATCAAACTTTAACCAAATGATGCAGAGAACCTTACAAAACCCTAATCCACCAAATAAGGAAATAAGATTGAGCCAAGTTGTCTCAAGCATGCGACGATACTTCTCAGCGCGACACTAGATTCCTGGAAAATTAAGCCCGTACATTTCTGTGAGTAGTTTTGTTGTCAGCTTCTCATATTCATCGATATCCTGATCGGAAATACCAACGGTAACTCGCTTATGAACTAGCTCGCATCTCATCTTATAAAAGTAATCAACCTTGCTCCACAGAATATCGTCATTCGGAAGCACAGTTTGCTTAACTCGAGAATTAACATCGATTCTGTTGTTAAACAAAGCAGTTAATTGCCCTTGTCCCATTGGCTGTGTAACCTCATGTGCTAGATAATCCTTGAAGGCAATCTCGAGCGTAGAATCCAAGATAATTAGCAAAATGCGATTTCTCTGCTTCAGGTTGTGCTGCTTTTTTATAGTCTCAACAGCGATCACCGATTCGTATGCTCCAACCGTCCATGGTTTCTCAATCCCAACCTTTTTATTTAACTCAGAAATCGTCACCTGAATCGTCTTCCTAGCTTTTGGTATTTCTGGCAATTTACTAGGCTTCAAGTGCTCATCATCTCTTAAATTTGAACATATAACAGTTCCTGCTTTATAAGGCTCTACTGAAGTTTCAAAGTCAGGCTGCAATCTTTTGCTTAGTGCTGTAGCATTTTTTACAGCCGTGTGTATATCTTCTCGTATTGCTTTAAATACTTCATGATTATAATTTAACCCTGTCTTGCTACTATTCCAGGGCAAACGAGCGGCCCCTCCAGTCAATTCGACAATGATACGTGCATTGGACATCCTTGGATGTGGTACTCCAGCTACTCCAGTTTGGAATCCATATTCAGGTGCTTTGGATGCAGACACAATCAGGCGTTCATTACAATAAATATAAACTCCGTAGTTTCCTCCAACTGAGCCTTGCTCATATGTAACGCCAGAAGTGATTTTAAATAAGATTCTAAGGTCATGCCCTTCTGGTTTAAAACGCCTTGTAAATTCCCTTGGTTCCGCGCCAATTGGATATGCCCATTTATCGAAAAACAAGGGATTAACGGTGGCACCGTTGAGAGTTATTTCGATTACTTCATCTTTAATGAAATGTGCATAAGTATAGCATAGGTGCTCATGCAACTTACTGCAGTCTTCTTCTGAGATGTGAAGCCTGAGCCTAGACAGCAGAATCTCTGTTGTATTTGGTGCTAAATCAGGAATTTTGTAACAAGGCAGTAACCAAGTTTCGACCTTCAGCCATTCGTCATCATACTCAACTGAAAAACTTGTATCCTCAGTAGAATAGCGTGTTGAAATCCTTATATCTCTTGCTAGCGCAACTGCCGCTCGCTTAGAGCCAACGCCAAATATGCCAATTGATGGAGACTCCCCATCAGAATGGCTTTGTCCCGGACTAATAAGCTTAGAAAGGTCTTCCTCACGGATACCACCTGCATCATCACGTATCAGAATCGTTTGATCATCAGTACCGATCTGAATGATAACTTTAATTTTTCGCTTAAACTTACGCCGTTTTCGTGAATCGATAACATTGTCTATCAATTCAGAAATGGCAGTATTTAGACCGTAATCAGCAATAATAGAGCGATAAATTCTCTTACTTGGCGTAGCATCAATGATATCGTGTTCTGATTTCATATGAGCTATAGGGTAATGTTGTAACAAGCCATATTTATTGCATTAAATTCAGATCAAAAATGTTACAAGTAAAAAAGATCATTTCCCAATTCACGGGGTCGCGGCCGACCGGCCGACAGAAAGGGTCGGGCCGACAGAAAGGGTCGAACGTAGAATTTAAATATTGGCCCCGACATAGAAGTGGCATCGTATTCAGCGAACGCTCACTGAACCGCGAAGAACGCCGACTCTTTCGCGCGCTTGCGGCGACGGTTGAACACGAAAAGGCCCATTGCTGCGCTACCGTGGACTCGGCGACTTTGACCGCTAGCGCCACCTCCGTCATCCCTGAGTCCTCGACGTACATTGCGCTGTCGGGCTTCGCGGGCCTCGGCCTGCTGCTGTGGCGTCGGCGCTGGTAAATGCTCCTCATGCCGCAATGGAATTTTTACCTACTGCTGTAATGTGAATTGACATTCGTAGTGGCGGGAAATTTGTGATAATCATGCGACCAATACTGCTTCTTTCTCTGCTGTTGGGGATCAACACCTGTCAGGCGGCTTTAGTCTTCACGCTGGAGGAAGTCGGACCCGATGTGGTGTTCACTGGTTCGGGTTCGGCGAATACCGCCGCTTTGAGCACAGGAGGAACGACTGGCGCATCTAGCGCCAGAATTTCAGCGAGTGCAGCCTTCTTCCTTTTTGAAACGGGGACAATCAGAGTATACAGTGTTATTTCAGGCCCAACGAGTATTGGGCCGGGGGGCGGTCTATTTTCCGTCGCAGACACTGGAGATGCCTTCGGTGTCTATGGCGGCGGCGCGGGGATCGTTTACTTGCCGAATGGCTACGTCAGCGGAAGTCCTCTCTTTAATACCGCGACTTTTCCAGGGCAATCGCTCGCCTCGATTGGGTTAACGCCCGGCACGTATGTGTGGACGTGGGGCAGCGGCGCCACCGCCGACTCGGCAACCTTGACCGTGATTCCCGCCTCCGTCATCCCTGAGCCCTCGACATACATCGCATTGGCGGGCTTCGCGGGCCTCGGCCTGCTGGTGTGGCGTCGGCGCAAGGTCAGGGCGCATCAGCGCGGTTAGAGGGAAAGGGGTCAGACGTGAATGGCGCTAAGATTTGGCGATAAGTCGTGTATCATTTCAGTCACCTTGAGGGTGCGACGATCATTTGTTTTCTTGGCGCAGTGAGGTATTATTAGCCTTTGGGCCTTCGTTTTTAGCAACACATCCCCATGTGTTGGACCAACACAACCTAATGGGTTGAGGCATCACATTACCATCGGCTGGAGCAACACACTGTAATCT
Source organism: Cerasicoccus sp. TK19100 (assembly GCF_027257155.1). Classification (NCBI taxonomy): domain Bacteria; kingdom Pseudomonadati; phylum Verrucomicrobiota; class Opitutia; order Puniceicoccales; family Cerasicoccaceae; genus Cerasicoccus; species Cerasicoccus fimbriatus. The sequence goes on along the minus strand of NZ_JAPWDU010000001.1, from coordinate 20,568 downwards.
TTTGCTCCAACACATCCTAATCTGTTGACGCAACATAACCTAATGCTTTTTCGAAAATGATTAGGATAGTTTTCCAAAAACGATTACCATGCCTTTTTGTCACACTTGAGCTCGCCCCTTGCGGGCATGTGTTGATTTCCAATCCACCAGACTAAGGTGGAGCCTGCTGTCCCGAGCAGGATGCAGTGCCTGCGAACTGGCCTGCTGGATGGCACAAGCTCGGTTTGGACACCGGGCTACAACCGCCTCCCAGAGAGAGGCAGAAGAGTGCAGGCATCGTCACTTCTACGAACTTGCCAATATGCGGAGCCGTGCTCAGTTTCGCAGTCTGATTTATGCCTCTTAACCTACCCAAAGCATCGCTATGAAAGTTATCCAATGCTGGGATGACGGCGTCAATGACGACATCCGCCTCATCGAAATCCTCCGCAAGCACGGCGCAAGAGCGTCCTTCAACCTCAATCCGCAAACGCACCATGCGGAGCGTCATGGCGGCCACAGCGAGAAGTGGAATAAAACAATCCAGCGCCTGGCCAAAGGCGAACTGGCCGAGGTTTATGCGGGCTTCACCATCGCCAATCACAGCATGAGCCACCCCTGGCCAACCCGCATTGCCCTAGATGACTGGCGCGCTGAAGTGGTCGACGCCCGCAAGATTTTGCAGGACTGGTTTCAGCAGCCGGTGCATGGCTTTGTTTATCCCTTTGGAGACTGCGATGCGGCCACGGCGGACGTCGTCCGCGAAGCCGGGCATTGCTACGCGCGCACCACCAAAAACGCCACCCCCTGCTGGCCCGTCGACGACGCGATGTTTTTCGCTGCCGACTGCCATTTCCACAACGAGCAATTCTGGGAACGCTATGAGCAGGCTAAGGCATCCGACTGTGGTGTTTTCTACTTTTGGGGTCACAGCTACGAACTTTGCACCGAAGCACAATGGACTGCTTTCGACGAAAAGATAGCCCGCATCACGGCAGACCCCGACGCCGAGTGGGCCGAGCTGCCGGACTTATTTTTAGTATAAGCAGGCTCCAAAACACTCCCTAATAATCAAACAGCGACATGATCTGAGACAGCTTGTGGCGCCGCTCCTCCTGCTTGACCCGACGTGCCACGCCACGGCTTTTTACCCATTGGTCGACGGCCGTCGCGTGGTACTGGAGGAAGCACAGAACATCAATCGGGTATTCCCGCAGCCGATATTTAAAGAAAAACCGCAGCTCAGTCAGGATATCCAGCAGGCACGTGGCAACGGTATATGCTAAGCCCCACATGCGAGGCCTTTCTTAGGCGTCGGCGACGCATTGGATAGATGGTGCGGAAATAATTTCATGGGCGATGGCGAATAAGGGGTTATCAGGCGTGCGAATCCGAGGAAAGCAACAGGGTTGCTGGCCTGTCACCCTCTGGAGAGTGGGCGATGGCTACGGTGATGACCGCTCTGGCAATAGGCCGGTCACCCCCGCTCCTTCCTCCCAGAATTATTGCTGAAACGGCCCATTTTGGGTATCCATTCAGCACTGCTAATTCCTGAGTTTGAATCAGCAGAATTAGCAGCAGACATCCTGTAGCCAGGACACAGTCGCGACTGTATTTTGTCGGTATAGCTCAGTTGAAAACACTCATTAACCAAAGCGATAACCACGCCCCTTCGAAAGAATCATCATTACCTTCAAACATCGTGCTTGACCGGGAAATTTGCATCGGATACCAGATTAATAAATCCTACTACTAGACTTATATGACATCAAAATTTTCTCTCGCGGCTCTACTCTGCATGCCTGCTTTGTCCAACGCCGCGCTTGTCGTCCAAAGCGAAAATTTCGATACGACTCTGTTTAACGGAACCCCCGGTTCCTCACCGTTTGTTCAAAACGTCAACAATGTATCGGCGGTTTTTAACCCCTTCGACAGCGGGCTAGGCACACTAAATTCCTTTACCATTGCCTGGAGTTACACGCTAACGACCAACGCAACCACGGGTGCCAGCGGCGGCAGCATTGGTGCCAGCCTCTCCGGCAGCTACTCAGTCGACACCTTTGGTTACAACGGTAATGGCGGTGGATTTGGCGGCGGCAATGGGCCCAACTCGCCTGTGTCAGCATCCACCGGCAACCTCGCACAAAGCATCACCTTTCTGCCCGCAGACGCTGGCGTTAGTTACGATCCAGCCATTCTGGCCACTATTACCGGCGGTAGTCCCTTTACCCTGACGTGGGGCGATCTCGGCACCGGATTTTTGGGCACCTTCAGTCTTTCGGGCATTAGCACGGCGCTCGTCACCATCGATCCGGGATCCAGTGTGACCCTTACCTACGATTACTCGCCGTCCGCCATTCCGGAGCCATCGACCTACTTGGCCATAGCTGGCTTTACCATGATCGGTGCCGTTCTCTATATTCGTCGCCGGAAGCAGCACGCCAAAGCGGACTAGCGCGCGCAGTAAACTTTGCATTGCAAAGTTATATACGACAAAGTCAATTCGAGCATAGCTACTTGCGCTCAATAAAATAAGCATGCGTGCTTATTCGCGAGCGATGTCATTGGCTTTGTTCAAATCAAAGGGCTTGCGGAGCTGGGCCATCACCAGGATTGCTTACCCTATCGGAACCCTGATGTCGGGGGAGACTCAACCCCGCAAGCGTCTCTTTGATTGAGTGACCAACAAACGTTACACGCTTGTGCTTTCCCAAAAAGTTTTAGCGCCTACGGCGCAGTGCCAGTAGCGGCAAAACCAACCCACCAAAGATCAGCGCGTAAGTCGACGGCTCGGGAACGATGGACACCGTCCAGCTGTCGCCATTATCGGTGACTTCGAAAGGATTGGTGATCGATGCGTCCTTGCGGATAAAGTCATTGAAAAGCAGGTTCTCCACGTCAGCGATGTTCTCGTAGTTCGTTTTGCCGAAGGTCAGCGAACCGAGTTCATCGTTAAAGAGAACATACTGATTTGAGCGATCGTCCCAGTCGGCCGACATGGTGGTAACCGTCAAGCTACCGCCCTCCGCTGAACTCGTGGAACCGAGCGTGATAACGCCTCGGGGGTCGGGATCGGAGGCCGCCACCGTCGACCAGGAAAACGTGCTCGCGAACATCGAACCGCCAGTCACGTTGAGGTTCCAGCCACCGGTATTGTCAGAGCTACTGCTACCAGCATGGCGGCCTTGGAAAATATTGGTCACGACTGAGCTACCCGAGAAAATATTCAAACTGGATGCCGAGCCCGAAGTGTTCTTGGTGTTACCAATGCTCAAGGTTCCATCGACCGTCAGCGAGGCTGTCGTCGCACCCCCATCAACGCCTACGTTGTTAATGGGGCTGCTGTTTGAACCGCCACTGGTGAAGGAGGTAAAATCACCGGTCACATAGAGGGTACCGCTAGTCAGCTGGAGGCCATCGTCGGAGGTGCCGTTAACATCATTCAGCGTAATGCTACCGTTTTGGTTAACTGAGTCACCATTGTTAATGACCGCTTGGTCCGAGCTGCCGGGCACGCCCGAGGGAGACCAGTTATCGGCAGTGGACCAGTCGTCACTGATCGAGCCATTCCAGACAACCACCGCTGCCGGTGCGCTGAGGGTTCCGATCAAAAGGCAGGCTGCGCCAGCGATAGCAAATTGGGGCGAAAGGGTAAATTTCATTGTCGGTAGAATTGGATTAGGGTGAATTTCGCCACAACCTATGCAGCCGGATCTACCCAATCAATGCATCCATTACTGAAATGGTTTAGTAGGACAAAGCGACCGGCGATTTGATTGCCGATTAAGCCATCGCTAATCCCAGACCCCAGCTCGTAAACGAATGCTGCGAGAAGTGAATCAGCTCACGAATACTGGTTTACCGCTCTGGCAAACTGGCGGCCGGTGCCAGCCCTCCAAGCACCCGAACCCGCTTTGCCAGCTCGGGAATACCGCGCTGATTGCGATGCAGTTCATCCACCAATAATTCGGCCGCGATCTCGCCAATTTTCCGTGCGTTTCGCTGCACGCTGGCGATACGGGAGTCCAGGTGGACGCCTTGCATCGCCACGAAGCCGATCTCTTCCGGTATCTTCAGCCCGCGCTGCCGCAAACCCGGAATTAAATCATGGCGGTTCCCCATGATGACATCCACTTGCTTGCGGTTGGCCCAATCGACAATCGCCTCGTAGTCCAGTTCCTTGACTCGCTGATAAAGCACGCTGGGAAACGCGTCCCCGCGCTGCTCGCGCAGTGAATGACAAGCCGCGCTCCAGTGGTGGTTCACCCGGGCATCAAAGGCGTCGTCCAGAATCATCCCCGGGCGAGAGTAGCCCATGCGCTCCAGAGAATGAAAAACCCTGACCAACGTTTCGAAATTATCGCTGGAGACATTATGAATTTCCGGTCCAACCATCCCCTGCCCCAGGCTGACCACCGCATAGCGCTCCCAACGCAGATTCATGCAGTCACTTGGCGGAAATGGCGAGCCGATGAGCAAGCCCCGGATGCCCCGTGCGTATAAGATATCGTCCAGGCGCTGCATATCGATGCCTTGGTTGACCGGATCAAAAACATCGACTTGATAGCCGAGTGCCTCAGCGCCCGCCACCGCTCCCTCAAAGAACTGCTTATTGGTCGAGTGCGGGTCCTTCGCAAACTTCGTCGCACCATAACGCAGGTAGGCCAAGGTTGTCAGCTTGTTCGTTTCACGGGGCCGGCGGTTCGCGCAAAAAGCCGACACCAGTGGATTACGCCGGTAGCCCTGCCGCGCCGCCTCTCGCTGTACGCGATCGCGCGTATGCTGGGGAATCGATGGATCGTTGCGCAGCGCAATGGATACGCCGGAAACCGACATACCCAATGCATGAGCAATGCTTTTCAACGTCGGCGCTTTCGCTTGATCATTGGGCTTGGCCATTGGGGTATTTTCAAAGTTTCGCCATGATCATTCCCCAACAACCCGTCGGTGAAAAGCCTAACTTCATGACGCCCCTTAAAATGAAGAACACGCTGCCATCTTACCAAGCACTGTGGATTAGAAGCGCCCGCCTTCCCCGACTTCTTTAATGAAAAGAAACGGAAGATCAAAATACCTGTGCAGCTTTGTTGCGTCGCAATCATTTGAGGCAATCGCCAGCAATTAAACCGAAGGAAAGCCTTAGATAGAAATCCCTCTCGGCTTGACCTCCCAGCAGTATTTGCATTATAAATATCTCCCATAAGATTATGCGTTTATACCCCCACTTCTTACTAACCATTTCGGTAGCCTGCTCGGCTCAGGCTGCATTCACCCCCCTCGGCACTCAAGGTGACGATCCCAATAACTACGGCACTTTTACCAGCTCGGTGCTCGACTCAGTCACGCTAAACGGCAAAACCTATTCGACTAGCGAGCTCACACAAATCGAGCTGACGGCATTCGCGGGGGCCAGCTCTTCGGTCCTCTTGCAAAATGATGGCGGCCCCTCCAACCCGACTGAACAGCAGCGTCGGGATTTCCTTGAAACCGATTGGCGCGGGGACACAGGCATCATCAACCCCACCATCACGAATGACAGTGTCGCGGCCATTTTCAAATCACCAGTTGTTAATATCGACGGCCCGGATATGTTCTTTTACGAGATCAATTCATCTGGGGCCGACGGGTTCGAAATACGCATCAACGGTGTCCAGTTGACCGTTAACTCCAGCGACTATGGCGACAGCGGCGCGAATACTTTCAACGACGACGTTTTGTCACTGTCCAGCACGCCGGGCAACTTGACACAATTGCTGACCCTTAGCGCCACCCTGGGGTCACCAACCATCACCCAAAACATCATGGGTGTGGGCATTGATTTCTCTGACTTCGGCGTCGCCCTGGGTGAATCCGTTACCAGCTTCACCTTCAACAGCAGTAGCAGCGGTTCTACCGTCGATCCGGTAATCATTGCCGCCGTACCCGAACCGCAAACTTACGCCATGCTGGCCGGTTTGGCCTGCTTGACACTGGCCATATATCGTCGCCGCTCACGCTAAGAATCGACGCAGCAAATCCAGCCGAAGGAGAACCATCCCCAATACTTGAGCATGTCCCATAAAGGCATGCTTTTTTACGTTGGTGACTGGAAAAAGCGATCAGGCACAGCCTCACACCAGCACTTAAAAACCAATAAAGGCATGGGCAAATTGATCATTTGAGCATGTGTAATTATTTGAATATTTGACTAAACAAATTCACATAAAGTCCGTTATGTAGTCTGGATTGTTTAAACATCTTAACATCAACAACCTATTATGCTTGTTGACCTGCATAGCCTTGATGGCTTGTCGGGTGGCTGCGCAGGACACCAACATCGACCCCCTTGCGGAGGTCAGCAACAGCCCGCAGCCTGTTGTCTTTACCCACGAGGAGCTGGAGTGGATCAAAAAACACCCGACACTCACCGTGGGGGCGGACAACTACTTTCCGCCATTTGAATACGAGAATGCGGACGGTAAAGTCGTCGGTCTGGCCATCGCCTATCTGGACCTGATTTCCGAAGAGACCGGCATTAAATTTGATATCCGCCACAGCAACCTTTGGCAGAACCTCATGACCGAGGCCAGCGAAGGCAAGATCGACCTGATGTCCGGTGCCGTGGCAACCCAGCAACGTCGCGACAAGTTTTACTTCTCGACGCCCTATGCGGTCTTCCCCTCGGTGATCGCCACGCGGGATGACGCGCATTTCGTCGGCTCCATGCGTAACTTGATCGGCAAGAAAGTGGCCGTCGTGGAAGGCTTTTTCGAAGAGGACCTGCTGCGCAACGACTACCCCGAGCTCAAACTCGTCACCTACCCGACCCGCCGCGAAGCCCTCTACGCAGTCTCGCACGGTGAAGCCTTTGCCTACATTGGTAACCTGGCCATCATCAGCTACCTGATCCGCTCGGAAAATTTCGACAACGTCCAAATCGCTGCGCCCACGCCCTTTAACCGCATCGGCCTCAGCATGGCATCGACTGACCCCATGCTCATTGGCATCATCGACAAGGTCCTGGCCAACGTCAGCCCGGAGAAGCGCAACAACCTGGAACAGGAATGGATCGCCGTCCGCTATCAGGAGGTAAAATACCTGATCTTTGGCAAAATCGGCGTCGCGATGCTCGTTGTCATTGGCTTAACCATCGCATGGATTTTCTCGCTCAAAACTCAGATCCGCAAACGCCGTAAGATCGAAGAACAAATCATCCTCGCCAAGAGCCAGGCGGACCGTGCCAAGGCACAAGCGGAATTTGCCAAAGCTCGCGCGGAAGAGGCCAACGAGCGCAAGTCAGAGTTTCTCGGCATCGCCGCGCACGACCTTAAAAACCCGCTGGGGAGCATCCGCGGCCTCGCGGAAATGATGAAGGAAGACCTCGAAGCCATGCCTGGCGAGGACCCCCTGCGCACCGACCAAATCGAAAGCCTCGAAACCATTCGCAGCGCATCCGACCACATGTTGGAGCTTGTCATGGAGCTGCTCGATGTCGAAGCGCTCGACAGTGGCGTGGAGCCTGGCGAAAGCGAAACGGTCCAGTTAAACGACGTGCTGAAGGATGTCGTGGAATTCAACACCCTCGCCGCCAAGAAAAAGAATCTAAATCTCAAATACGCGAACCACGTCGAATCGCCGACCACCCATGGCGATCTGGGCCGTGTTCGGGAAATCCTCGATAACCTCATCAACAACGCCGTTAAGTACACCTCCAACGGTGGCGAGATCCTCGTGCTGCTGGAGTATGAAAAGGCGAACAACATGCTCCAAGTCATCGTGCAAGACGAAGGCCCCGGCCTGACCGATACGGACTTGAGCAAACTCTTTGGCCGATTCTCACGCGGCAGCGCCGTGCCCACCGGCGGCGAAAGCTCCACCGGCCTGGGCCTATCGATCGTCAAGCTGATGATCGAAGAAATGGGCGGCAATGTTTACGCAGAAAACCGCACCGACCGCAAAGGCAGCCGCTTCATCGCGGAGTTCCCGAGGTATGTGTAGGGCGAAGAAAAAAGGAAAAAGATTAAAGGAAAAAGTCCAGCTAGTTTGGTTCGTTTTTTTGCCAGCAAAGTAAGTAATGGACGCGATAAATTTTCGCATTCCTGATTCAACTTTTTCCTTTAATCTTTTTCCTTTTTCCTTCTCAACGCCTACTTCGACTCCCACTCTTGCGGAGTGGCGCGGGCAATTTCCTCGATCGTAGTCAGGCCAAGTAAAGCTTTCTTGAGGCCATCGTAGCGCAGCGGGCGGTAGCCCATTTCTTCGGCGGCCTCACGAAGCTCCATCACGCCAGCGTTGGCACCAATTAGCGAACGCATGCGATCATTGACGATTGCGATTTCGTGAAAAGCAATGCGCCCCTGGAAGCCAAAACGCAGGCCATCGTCGTCGTTGCGCGGACGGTAGAAGGTGAAGTCCTGCACCTGCTCCCAATCGTTGAAGAACTCATTTAGCACGGTGGAAGAAGGCACGTAAGGCTCGCGGAAGCGCGGGTTCAGGCGCGGGGCCAGGCGCTGAGCAACCACCGCATTGATCGACGGTGCCACCATGTATGGCTCGATTCCGATCTCAATCAGGCGCACCACGGCCTGGATGGCGTTATTCGTGTGCAGCGTTGCAAAAACCAGGTGCCCGGTCAGCGCGGCCTCGGTGGCGATACGGGCAGTTTCGAGGTCACGGATTTCACCAACGAGAATCACGTCCGGGTCCTGTCGCAGCATGGAGCGCAAGAGGAGCGGGAAGCTGAGATCGATATGGCTGTTGACCTGGCTTTGCGCAATGCCCGGTATCTCCACTTCGATCGGGTCCTCGATCGTGGTGATGTTAATCTCGCCGTTGTTGATGCTCTCCAACGAGGCATAAAGTAGCGAAGTCTTACCCGATCCAGTTGGGCCGGTGACAAAGATCAGGCCATTCGGGCTTTGAACAACTTGCTTGTACGGCGTGATAATGTCCGAGGAAATTAACATGCTTTCCAGGCTCATCAGCTTGCGCCGACCGGTGCCTCCAAGGATACGGATAACAACGTTACTTCCTCTAGCGACGGGGCGGATCGACACGCGGAAGTTCGCCGTGCCCGTGCCCAACGGCATCGAGAAGCGCCCGTCCTGCGGGAAGCGTGATTCGGCTACGTTCACCTTACACAGCACGCGCAAACGTGCAGCCACGGCGCGGTGCACCGCATGTGAATAGTAGCGAACCTCGTGCAGCTTACCATCCACGCGGAAGCGAATACGCACCCCGATCTCGAAAGGTTCCAAGTGGATATCCGACGCGCGCTCGCGGATGGCCAGGTGCAGCACGGCGTCAAGAATGGCGCTGATCGGCTTGGCATCGGCCATCTCCAGTTCACCCATGCTTTCGAGCGCGTGCTCGATGTTGCCGTGGACATTTTCAAAGGCTTCGATGCTTTGCTCGATGCTTTCGTTGGGCGCAAAGTGGATGGCAATGCCCGCCTTGATATCCGTGGGCAGCGAGAACACCGGGCTGATCTCCAGATCGCAGATCGCGGCAATGCGTCTGACCAGCGACTCGTCTTGCGGCGTGGCCATGGCGACCGTCAGCACGTTGTCGAAAACATACAGCGGCAAGGCCATCGCCTTCTCGGCAATTTCGCTCGGGATGCTCGCTACGGCATCCGGCGTAACGATGCTTTGAAAAGGATCGACGTAAGGGAAATCGATGGCCTCGCTCCACTTGCGCGAAGCGATGTTCTTATTGATGATGCCTTCGCTGACCAGGCGGTCCAGCGCCATGACATCTTTGGCGCTAATGGCGTCGTCCAACATTTTGGCCGCCTCGGCCTCAAGCGGCTCTTCCCGATATGCCGGCGGCACAGGACGCGCCTTGGCCCGACCGCGCCGCGCGGTAAACAGGCGATTGATTTCAAGCTGGTCGACTTGCTCATCGGCAAACGCCGAATTACGGCGCTCGTTCTCCACGCCCGCGCAAAGTTCTTTCAGCGAGTATAGCTTTTGGCTGGGAGCAAGTGACCCGTCACTCATGATGAGGTCCCTTCACAGGAAGCAAGTATGTCACGCAGAATGCTCTCGATTTCCTTCATCGGGGTATCTTTGCGAATGAAGTGCGCGGCACCGGAATCGATGCTCGCCTCGACCATCTTGCGCGAGGTCATGGAGGTCATCATCACCACGGTCGCGTTGGGATCGGTACGACGCAGCTCTTGCAGCGTTTCGATACCATTCATCCCCGGCATATTGACGTCCATCAGGACGAGCGTGGGGCTCTTTTGTTTATAAACTTCACAAGCCTCCGTGCCGTTGCTGGCCTCGTAGAGATTGGTGATGCCCATGCGTTTAAGAAGCGCGCGCAGCATGCTGCGCAGGTGGCCTTCGTCGTCGACAACAAGAGCAGAATAATTTTCCGCCATATTAAATAAATGCAGTTCCGGGTTAGGATAATTTTGCTGTGTAGAGTGCATAAATCGTTAACCGATATTCGCTAAACAGCAAGCAACATCGTAACTTAACTGCTCTCTCGCGCGCCCCAATCTTTGGCGGGCATATCGATAACGTGGATGTCCCGCTGGGGGAACGGAATCTTAATACCGGCACCATTAAGCGCCTCGTAAATGCCCTGCTGCAAATCACTCGTTACCCCCAGCCGATCATCGAGCGTGCCCAGATAAGCAAAGGCCAGGAAGTCCAGTGAGCTCTCGTTAAACTGCTTGAAAAATGCAGCCGGTGCCGGGTCTTTCAAAACACGTGGGTCACTCTTTACGACTTCCAAAAGCAGCGCCTTCACTTGGGTGATGTCACTGCCGTAAGCCACGCCAACATTGAGCGTTAGCCGTGTCAGCGTATCGCTGAGCGTCCAGTTCGTCAGCTGTCCGGTGACGAATTCCTTGTTTGGCACGATGAGCTCGCGGCGGTCCCATTCCATGATCGTCGTGCCGCGCATTTGGATGCGGGTCACCTTACCCGTGGTGTTGCCGATAGTGATGATGTCGCCCACCCGGATCGGCCGCTCAAATAACAGGATAATGCCGGCCACCAGGTTGCCAAATATCTCCTGCATGCCAAAGCCCAGCCCCACCGAAATCGCCGCCACCAACCATTGGATATTACCCCATTCAATCATCAAAATCTGGCTCGCCCAGATGACGCCGATCACCACGACGACATACGCGATGAGCGTCGAAAAGGCATGGCGGCTGCCGGGATCGATCGAGGCGATACGGCGTAGCAGGAGTATCTCAAATAACCGTGGCAAACTGCGCGCCAACAGCACCGTGGTGATGATGCACAGCGTAAGCATGCCCGACTGCCCCAGCGTAAGGAAGGGCTCTTCGTGAAAAGTGATCAGCGGATACGAGCCGAGCTTGCGCAGCGAGGGAAAGGCGTCGGCCCAGATCGCGCTGACGCCCAGCAGGATAAACATCCACTGCACAAAGCCGATCACCTGCCGCGTTGAGTCGTCGAGGTCGAAGCCAAACTTCTCCTGCGTCGCGCCAAGCTGACCGGCGGCCAGCTCCTCCCGCTCCTGCTGATGGGCGCGCCACTGCTGGATCTCCAGGTAGAGCTCGACCAGCCCCTTAATGATAAAGATCAGCGCCAGCATCCACAGCGTGCGGAACGTATGTCCCCACAGCATGACTGCCCCCAGCATGTAGCCGCTCACAATCAAAGAGCACAGAAACAGCTGCCAGCACATGAAGAAAATATACAGCCCCCAGCGAAGCGACGGCGTCCGCGTCCACACCGTATCCCCGCGCGAAAGGATGCCATGCTTGGGCGAGAAAATGGTATGCAGCGCCAGCAGTGACAGGATGAACGACGGCAACAGCATAATCCGGGTACCCGAAATCGTGTCGATAAACTGCGCGTAGTTATCCAGCAAAATCGAGAAGAACGCAAAAAGCAGCGCCGGGACTAAAAAGCGTTTCACCGCCATATTAATCCGCACGCAGACGAAGCGCGGCCAACGCAGGTGATTTTGCGCGAGCCCGTTCGTCCCCGTTATCCGGTAGAGAAACACCAGGAAGAACGTCGCCGTGGCCACCGTGGTCGCGGTGTATTCAAGCGCCGCGGCGAGGTTGCCATTAAACTGTGGATCATCGAACACCCAGGCCAGCAGGTGCAGGAACGTCAGCGGCAAAAAGGCGATATACACCTCAAAAACCGTGAGCCGCAAGGTGCGGCCAATCTTGTTAATGCTCGCGGGCAGTTGGCGCTCGGTATGGGTCGACTTTGCCCAAAATCGGGTCAGTGCGCCCAACCCCAACACGATGATCAAAAACACCAGCGAACGCAAAACAGGCCCGCGGACGATTACATCCAGGATCGAGGTAAATTCATGCAAGGCCGTCCCCACCAAGCTGGGGAACGAGGTAATATCTTGCGCCGACATCACGTCGCGGCTCGGAATCCACAGGATGTTCTCCGAGGCATAGTCGCGGAAATCCTCCGTGGCTTGCATCGTAGTAAGGATCTCGGAATCCGTCGCGAGCAAGGCCTCGAAGTAGGCATTGGCATCCTTGCGCAAACCACTGACAATCTCGCGGCTCTGCGTGAGCAGGTCGGTCAGCACGTCGAGCTCGCCGTTGTTTTTCAGCCAGGCCTTTTCCTCGTCCGTCAGCGGGATGCCGAGCGCGGCAAACTGCTGCTCAACGGTCAGCGAATCGCTTAAGTCCTGCGGCAAATCATACAGCTCCAGTTGCGTCGCGCGGACCTCTTCCTCGAGGTCGTCCTGCTCATTTTCGAGATCTTTCTCGTGCGGCAGGCGGCGCAGTTCCTTGAGCATGATCGCCGCCGCCGTCTGCGAAAAGCCCGAGATGCTCACGCGCTCCTTGATCTCGGCTAGTTGCTTTTTAATCCACTCAGACTGCTCCTGATAATATTTGTAGCGCTGCCCGATGTGGTTCAAGTAACCGTTCAAATCCTTGCGACGCTGTAGGAGGTCTTCGTTTTTCGCGGCCAGGGCCTGCAAAGCCGGAGACTGCATCGCGGCCTTGCGCGCGGCTTCGCGCATGGCGGCTTCCTGCTTTTTCAGGTCGTTGGCCCGGAGCTTCTTCAGGTGAGCGGTCAGCAGCTCACTGCGCTCCTTGAGCGCGGTCTGCCGCGTCTTGGCGATCTCCAACTGACTCGCCACCGAGTCCTTGCGCGCATCGGTCGAGGCGATGGACAAATCTAAAAAATCTGACTCGGCTTCCGCCCGTTGAACCTTGGCTTTGTTCAACATGGCCTCGACGCCCGTACCCGCACCATCGGTCTTTAAATCATTAATCTTGGTCTTCAGTTCGTTCAGACGCTGAGTCTGCTCCAGCCGTCGCTGCGGCGCATTGGAGATCAGCGCGCTGAGCTCTTTCACGCGGTCGTTCACCTCGTCCAGTTGCGGAGCCAGCACCTTGATCGCGGTTTCCGTGGCCTCGCTGGTCTCGGGCAAAGGCTTGTCGGCGAGCGCCTGCGCCTCGGCTTTGGCCTTGGCTAAATCGTCGGCGTAGGACTCCTTGCCATTGGCACTTTTCTTGAGCTTGGCCAGCTTGTCCTCCCAGTCCCTCTGCTCCTTCAGCAGGTCCAGCGCGGATTGCAGATCGTTGTATTCCCGCGTGGCAGGCTGGTCGGCCGTCGGCTCCGGCTGCTTCGCCAAAGCCGCCTGCACGTCTTCAATGGTCAGCTCATTCGAATCCCCGCTGACCATACTTTCATCGGCTTCCTCGGGGGTGGCTTCCGCCTCTGCCGGGGCGTCTGTAGACGGCGTCGCCGCTGGCTTGTTCGCCGCAGCCGGCGCAGGCGTCACGGCAGTTTTCAGAACATCCGCCACCGGGTTCTGTGCCATCAGCGCAGCGCTCCACCATAACAGCACAGCCACCAGCACCGCACCACCACGCCAGCACCCCAAGTGGAAATTTCGTAACAGCCCCCGAATCATGGACATAGGCTAGAGCGAAACATCACCTTTTGGCAAACCTTGCGAGAAGCGAATTGCAGGGATACATGGCACCGAGGCAAAAGCCCCTCCGATGTTATATCTTAACACCATGCGCCGAAGCTTATTAGTATGCATTTGCCTACTCCTGTCATTAACGCTGAAAGCTGAGCAAATGGATCCACTCGCGGCGCTGCCAACCCTGCAAAACGTGGACGGCGCACAGCAGCGAGAGCGCGCCATACGCATGATGCGGGACAACTTCGCACTTTGGGCGCAAGACCCGGCCACTCTGCAAGAACGGGTAAATCGCGAGTGCGGGCTCTTCCCCGAAGGCCAGCTATACCCGTATTTCCTCACAGCAATCGCCTTTACCCATCTCGCCGCCAGTGAGCCCGACAACCGCCCAGCCAATCTAAAGCTAGCCGCCCAATACCTAAAGCTCGGGATACCGGTCGCGGGAAAAATCGTCAACGCGCGCAACGACGATTTGCTCAACCTAAAAGACTACGACCGCCAAGCCACGACACTGAGCACGGTCTCCATCGCGCTCGGGCTCTACCTGCGAGCCGGCGGCAAAGACCCCCAGCTGAGCCGCTATCACCAGCATATTAACCAACTGCTGGCCGACGCCCTGCAACGTGCCGATGGTGCCCCCATCCACTCCTACCCCAACTACTCCTGGAATTACGATACCGTGGCCAGTCTCTACGGACTCCGGCTCGCCCCTGAGTTAACGCCCGACATCTCCGTCGACTCACTTTGGAAGAAGCATGAACTTTGGATTGCAAAGTATGCATTCGACGAAGCAACACAGCTGCCACGCAGTGTCGCCGGATTTGGCTATAGCGAGGTACCTCAGCCTCCGCGCGGTTGCGATGTTCTCATGCGCGTGATGATGCTTGGGTACCTCGACCCCGCAGCCTCCAAATCTCTCTTTAGAAACATTCGCCCCGTGCTGGAGCGTGAGTCCGGGGCATTTTATGGATTCGACGAGTACCCGCCCGATATACATGGACCGGAAGACAACGACTCCGGCCCCATTGTCATGGACATGGGACTCAGCGCGACCGGGCTCGCGATCGGTGCCGCACTCGCAACAGATAATGATGCCATCGCAGACCGACTTTGCCAGCAATTCGCATTTCGGGAGCCCCTGCTCATGATGACGCAATACCTTGACCTAGGCAACATACCCGGAGCCTGGTTTTGGAAAGGTGTAAAGATCAACCCGCGATATTTTACGGGCTTTCTCTTTGGCGATGCAGTGATGTTCTTCACCGTCACGTGGGCACCCGTCGGGGAGCCCGGCTAAAAACGACTACCATCGTTTTGATAAAATGATCATAATCGTTTTTCAAAACACATACCGATCGGTTTCGCCAACACATTACCATGTGTTAAGGTAACAGATTACCACGTCGTGGCCCAACACATCCCCATGTGTTGACTCAACAACAGTGGTTATCTTTTCGAAAACTATCCCCTTGTGTTTCGATCACCGCCTACACCTTCAAAAACAAATGCCAACAGTTTCGCGCTGATGGCATCCGTGCAACATCCGCGATCATCCGCGGCTAAATTTCTGTGGGTAGATTAACCCGCCAAACCGGCCTTGAGCTTGCGGAGTTCCTCGGCCTTAGCTTTGTTGTCCGCGAGGGTCTGCTTGACGCCGTCAATAACGTCGGCCGGGGCGTTGTTCACGAACTTGTCGTTCTGTAACTTCGATTCCGCACCCTTGATCGCCTTGTCGAGGCCGACGAGCTGCTTGTCGATCTTCGCGATTTCCGCTTCGACATCCACGCTACCCGCGAGGTCCAGGTAAAGCGTGCCGAGCTGCGACACCATGGCTGGCATGTTCTGCACGTCATCGCGGTGTTCGATTGCGCCAGCGCCCGCGAGCTTGCGCAGCTTGGACAGGTGCGAATCGACCACGGCCTTGTCGGCCTCGTCGGCAACGAGGAAGAAGGTCACGTCGTTCCTCGCGGCCAGTGAGTATTGGGCCTTGAGCGCGCGCGCCTGGTTGACGAAGTCCTGCAACTTGGCGACCTCCGCAATCGCAGCCGCGTCGAGATTGACCCCGGCAGCGGAAAGCTGCGCGCGGAGGTCGTCGGCGGTCGGAATCTTCGTCTCGTGGATGAAGCCTTCGCCAAAGCCCAGCGTCGACCACAGCTCTTCAGTGATGAAAGGCGTGATCGGGTGCAGCATTTGAATCACGCTACGAAGGCAGAGGTCCTGAATCGCAAGGCAATTGCCGCGTAGCTCGTCGGACTGAGCCTTGGACTTCGACACCTCGACATACCAGTCGCAGAAGTCATTCCAGAAAAAGTTGTATAGCGTGTCCGTCGTGCGGTTGAACTCGTAGGTCTCAAACGACGCATCGTAGCCCGCCAGCGCGTCGAGCAGCTTAGCGAGAATTGCGTGGTCGTCGGCATCGAACTTGTCGAACTCCAGGCGGCCAATGATGGACTCCAAAGAAAGGTAGGGCGCAGCGTCTACGCAAGCCGCAACGCTGGATTGGCTCGATGCTTCATCGGACGCACCATCCGACGCGGGCGGCTTGTCTAGAGACTGCGCCCTACCCTCTTGCATAAGCCGGAAGCGGCACGCATTCCACAGCTTGTTGCAGAAGTTACGGCCCAGCTGAATGCGGTCTTCGGAGAAGAGAATGTCCGCGCCCTTGGGAGCGATCATCAGCATGCCGAGGCGGAGGCCGTCCGCGCCAAACTTCTCAATGAGGTCCAGCGGGTCGGGCGAGTTGCCCAGCGACTTCGACATTTTGCGCCCCTGCGCGTCACGGATGATGCCGTTGAAAATAACGTTCTTGAACGGCACTTCTCCCATGAACTCGAGGCCCGCCATGATCATGCGCGCCACCCAGAAGAAGATGATGTCCGGACCAGTCGCGAGCGCCTGTGTGGGATACCAGAAGTCGAGTTCATCGTCCGTGATCAGTTTGACGACTTCAACTTCGTCATAACAAACTTCGCAGGTTCTACCACTTGAATCCTCAGCAAAGTAAGTTTGCTTTTCAGGAAAATCATCAACAATCGCAAGCATTTCACCAGGCGCAAGATGCTTGTGCGGCTTGGTGAGGCGTAACTGAGTCTGACCAGCAAACTTCCCGTCAACAAAGTTCGGCCAGCCGAACACCCCAAACGGCCAAAGCCAACTGCTCGCCCAGGTGTCGAGGACGTCGTCTTCCTGTTCCCAGTTTTCGGGGTCACTGGGGCCGTCGACGCCGACAAATACCTTGCTTGGGTCCTTGAGGTCTTCGTCGCTCAGCGCGTTGCGGTCGATGCCCTTCGCATACCAAACGGGAATGCGGTGGCCCCACCACAGCTGGCGACTGATGCACCAGTCCTGGATGTTTTCCAGCCAGTGGAGATAGGTCTTCGTCCAGCGCTCCGGGTAGAACTTAATCTTGCCGTCGCGGACCACCTGCTTGGCTTCCTCGATCTTCGGGTACTTCATCCACCACTGGTCCGACAGGCGCGGCTCGATCGGCACATCGGCGCGCTCGGAGAAGCCGACGTTGTTCTCGTATTTCTCGCGGTCGACGAGCAGGCCCATTTCGTCCAGCATATCGGCTGCTAGTTTGCGGGCTTCAAAACGGTCCTTGCCATGGAGCTCCGGGCATTCCGGGCAGTTGATCTTGCCGTCCGGCGTGAGCACGTCGATGACCTCGAGGTTGTGGCGTTGGCCGATCTCGAAGTCCGCGCGGTCGTGCGCCGGAGTGACCTTCAGCACGCCGGTGCCGAATTCCAGGTCGACGTGTTCGTCGAGGACAAAGGGGATCTTCGCTTGCGGGAACGGGCGGATGACGTGCAGGCCATGCAGGTGCTTGTAGCGCTCGTCGTTCGGGTTGATCGCCACGGCGGTGTCGCCCATGAGGGTCTCAGGGCGCGTGGTGGAAATCTCCACGAACTCGCCCGGACGCTCGGCGATGGCATACTTCATTTTGAAGAGGAAGCCCTTCTGCGGCTTCATGATCACCTCTTCGTCCGAGAGCGCGGTGAGGCTCTTCGGGCACCAGTTGACCATGCGCTTGCCGCGGTAGATGTGGCCCTTGTGGTAGAGCTCAACGAAGGCGGTCAGCACGGCGCGGGAATAGCCCTCGTCCAGCGTGTGAACGGTGCGGTCCCAGTCGCACGAGGCGCCCAGCTTGCGGAGCTGCTTGAGGATGATGCCGCCATGCTCGTCGCGCCATTGCTTGGCTTCTTCGATGAATGCTTCGCGGCCGAGGTCCCACTTGGTCTTGCCCTGCTCGCGGAGCTTTTTCTCGACGCGGGTCTGCGTGGCAATGCCGGCGTGGTCCGTGCCCGGCACCCAAACCGCAGCCTTGCCCTGCTGGCGCGCGCGGCGCGTCAGGATGTCCTGAATGGTGTTGTTCAGGATGTGGCCCATGTGGAGCACGCCCGTCACGTTGGGCGGCGGGATGACGATCGAGTGAGGCTCGACGCCTTCCTTTTCGGGCAGGACACCCTTAAAGCACCCGGATTCTTCCCACTGGGCGTACCACTTTTCTTCAACGGCTTTCGGTTCGTAAGCTTTGGCTAGATCGGACATGGCTCAAAATTTTGAAACGGCCCAGTGTGGCGCACGTGCGGCGCGGGGCAAGCAACGATTTTCAGCGCGTTAGGCGGACTCACCCCTGCCCGCGATACGCCCGCGGGGCCACACCTTCAGCCACACGGAACACCGTGCTGAAGTAGTTCGAGTCCCGAAAGCCGCACTCAAAGGCGATCTCGGTAACGGTCTTTTGAGTAGAGCGCAGCAGCGTCCGCGCGCGCTCGATGCGATATTGGCTGAGCAGTTGGGAGAAAGTCCGGCCGTGCGCCTGCTTGATCTGCTGGCCCAGGTAATTGGGGTGCAGCCCCAGGCTTGTCGCAAAGGTTTGCAGGTTGATCGGCTCGTGGTAGTGAAACGCGATGTATTGGCTGGTCGCATCGCGGTAAAAAACCAGTGACTGCCCGCGGTCGAGCCCCTCCAGTTCGCCGAGAGACTCATCCAGCACGAGTCGTAGATAGTCGGTTAAAAAGTCCCCGTAGCGGAGCAACTCGTCGCGCTTTTCATCGGTGATTCGCGGCGGCAAGGGGCCCGAAAACGCCTTGCCCGCCACGGGCTTAAGCGGCTCCTCGCCCCGAAAATGCCCCAAGTAAAAAATGCCCACCAGCGCGCCATTCCATGTCGCCGGGTAGGCGAGGTCCCACAAACCATAGGGACAGCAACCCCAGAACGGGCTGTTTTGCGCTGCGGCCCGCTGCTTTGATTTTTCCTTGTTCTGCGCACAGTCGACATTGCGGTTATGGAATTTCGCATGCAGGCAAAAGGAACCATAGTGGTAGAACTGCTCGCCGCGCAGTTGCAATTCTGGCAATCGCAAAGAGACTCCCCGCAGGTCTGCAAAGTTGACCACACTGCCCGTTGCACGGGCCACACGATCCAGCAGACGGGAAAACTCAGTAACGCGCTCAGCCATATAGCTTTGATTTTTAAAGGTATGAGCGAAAGTTCTTCAAGGTAGAAATCGGCGAGATACGCTAGAATACCGGCATGATTGAAACTTCAAATCCCCCCACCCCCGCCACCAACTCGCCCGCGCCCCTGCCCGGCTGCCATGCCCTCACTCAAGAGCAAAAAGACGCCTTCGAGCGCAATGGATTCTTCGTGATTCCGCAGGCCTTGAGCGCTGCCGAAGTGGAGCAATACCTCGCCGTGGTCGACCGCGCAGACGCCACGCTGGCTGAGCATTTCAAGGGCACGCGCAACCCGGGTGACCCACTCGAGCTGCGTAACGCCGTCACCTTTGCTCCCGAGCTGCTCGCGCTGTTGACGCACCCCTCGGCATTTCCGCTGATCCTAGACCTGATGGGGCCCGCAATCACGCTCACAACAAGCCACATGTTTATCCGCCCGCCCTCGCCGCCCAACACCGCCCGCAGTCACAAGCAGATTGACTGGCATCGCGACGGACCCAACCCGCGCCCGGCTGGCGTCCACGGCATCGAGCCCTGGCTCTACACCAAGATCGGCTATTTCCTGACAGACACGACCATCCCTGACGCCGGCGCGCTGCGAGTCGTCCCCGGTAGCCACCGTTACGGTGGTGCAGCGCCCTCGGTGGATGACGAGCCCAACGGCGCAATTGAGGTAAAGCTCAAGCCTGGCGACGCTGTCATTTTCGAGAACCGCGTCCTGCACGCCGTCGGCCCGAACTATTCTACGGTATCCCGCAAGAACCTTTACTACGGCTATTGCTGGCAATACCTCCGCCCGATCGATTTCAGCGCGCAGGACGAAGCGCTACTCGCACAGGCCGATGAATTTCAGCGCCAGTTACTCGGCGATGCCGAGAGCCCGCTCAATTTCTACCTGCCGCACACGCGCCCGGATGGGCTGGCGCTGGAGCGCTGGGGGAGGTAAGCCTTAATAGGGCGTGAATATCACTGGAGGGCGGTGCTTCGTCACCGCCGTCAGCATCCTGCCCCGGGCTGAGCTTGTCGAAGCCTGGACCGATAGATTTGCCCATTGGGCAAATGCTGACTCCAGCGCACGGCGACGACGGAGCGTCGCCCTTCTGTCTTCCTTTTTTGGCATTATTTAGGAAAATGATGCTTCCGAGAATGGTAGAACTAACACGTCGCAGGAAGCGTCATTTTCCGAAGCCGGGCTGGCTCGACGTCGCCCTGGAGCGCATTGGCTGCTCGACTGGAGCCCGGGCGG